>DASSSV010000070.1:0-14817 GCA_035708265.1 Thermomicrobiales bacterium
CCTGCCGCTGGCGATCCTCTCCAACGGCAGCCCGGACATGCTGGGGCCGCTGCTGGCGCACGGCGGGCTGCGCGACACCTTCCGCCACGTCCTCAGCGCCGACGCCGCCCGCGCCTACAAGCCCGACCCGCGCGTCTACGCGCTCGCGCCGGCCGCGCTCGGCCTCCCGGCCGGGCGCATCCTCTTCGTCTCGGCCAACGCCTGGGACGCCATCGGCGCCAAGGCCCACGGCTACCGCGTCGCCTGGTGCAACCGCGCCGGTCAGCCGCTCGACCCGCACGGCCCCGCGCCGGATGCCGAGATCCGCGACCTCGGGGAACTCCGGGTTGAAGATTGAAGATTGAAGATTGAAAATTGGCCCGGCGACGGCGCTGGAGCCAGATGCGCCGTGCTCTGCTTGTGCTGAGATCGAACGCCACAGCCGCCAGTCAGGAGCATTTGCGATCTTCAATCTGCAATCTGCAACCCCGATCGCGTTGCCGGCGCGGCGGCGTGTCCGCCGGGCGCGGCGGGTGCCCGCGGCGGCGCTCGCGCTCTTCGTCGCGCTGGCCGCGCTCTACGTCCTGACGAGTGGCGGGCACACCTACAGCTACGACGAAGAGACGATGTTCGGGCTGACGCAGAGTCTCGCCGAGCACGATAGCGCCGCCGTGCCGACCTGCGCCGGCTGCACGGTGATCCACTCGACGCCCGCGCCGGACGGCCGCAACTACTCGCGCTACGGCCCGCTCCAGTCGCTCGTCGCCGTGCCGCTCTACGTCGCCGGCAAAGTCGTCACGCGCGGCGAGCCCGCCGACTCGGTCGCACGCTGGTTCACCACGCGCTTCACGGTGGACCTCCTCAACGCTTTCGTCACCGCGGCGATCGCGACGCTGCTCTACGGGCTGGCGCGCGGCCTCGGCTACGGCGCGCGGCCCGCGCTCGCCACGGCGCTCCTCTACGGCCTCGGGACGCAGGCGTGGCCGCACGCCAAGACCTTCTTCTCCGAGCCGCTGACCGCGCTGCTGATCCTCGGCGCGGTCGCCTGCTGGTGGCGGCTCGATCAGGCGGCAGACGGCAGACGGCAGACGGCAGACTGGAGTCGGGAGTCGGGCAGTCGGGCAGTCGGGCAGCCGGGCAGTTCCCCGCTCACACCACTCGTCACTCGTCACTCGTCACTCGTCACTACCGTGGGCGTCGGCCTGTGCTGCGGACTGGCGATCGCGACGAAGGTCGGGGCGGCGATCGTACTGCCGGTGCTGGGGCTGGCGGTGGCGGTATCGCTGGCGCGGGCGTGGCGTGAGGGGGTATTGGCGCCGCGGGAGGCGCTGCTGGCCGGGTTGGCGGGCGCGGTCGCGCTGGCCATGCCAGTGGCGCTGGTCGGCTGGTACAACTTCGCGCGGTTCGGCTCGCCGTTCGAGACCGGCTACGGGGCGACCGAGGCCGGGGCGATCCAGAGCGGCACCTTCCTCGGGGGGCTGGCCGGGCTGCTGGTCAGCCCCGGCAAGAGCATCTTCCTCTTCTCGCCGGTCGTGCTGCTGGCGCTGCCGTGCTGGGCGCTCTTCGCCCGGCGCCATCGCGGCCTCGCGCTGGTCGCCGGCGGGCTGGTCCTGACCCACCTCGCCTTCTACGCGCGCGTGCCCTACTGGCACGGCGACGTCGCCTGGGGGCCGCGCTACCTCGACTTCGCGCTGCCGCTGCTCGTCTTGCCGCTGGCGGCCGGGTTCGCCTGGCTGGGACGGCAGTCGCGCGGCCGGCGGCGTGTCCTCGGCGGCGTGGCCGCGCTCGTCGTCGTCGCGGCGGTGGCGGTGCAACTCCTCGGCGTGCTGGTGAACTTCGACACCGTCTACAACCGCGTCGCGACCGGCTCGCGCTACTGGACCGCCACGAATGCGCCGCCCTACGTCGCGGCGCGGCTGCTGGGCGAGCGCGTCGGCGCCTGGGCCGGCGTCCGCTACCCGCGCGCCGACGGCGTGATCCCCGGCGCGGGCTTCGACGCGCTCAACGAGGACGACCCGCTCTGGCCGCGCTTCCTCCCGGCCGAGGCCGCGCTGCGCGTCCACGCGGGCGGCGCGGGGCCGGTCGCGGGCGCGCTGCTCTACGAGGACGCGCGCGAGCGCCGCGACCCGCCGCTCCGCCTGACGATCCTCGTCGACGGCCGCCCGGCCGCCGACGCGCGCGAGACGCCCGCGCCGGAGAGCGGCGATCCCCACGCCTACCGCCTCGCCTTCACCATCCGCCCGGCCGACGCGGGCGGCAGGGATTTCACCGTGACGATCCGCAACGACAGTTACGCGCAACTCGGCCCGACTCGCCTGCTCGCCTTCGCGGCGACGCAGGACGGCGCGGCGCTGCCCGTCCATCGCCGACCGCTGCTGCTGCCCTTCCCGCCCGGCGACGCCGCGCGCTGGTCCTGGTTCCTGACCGACCGCAACCAGCACCTCGTCGACCTCTGGCCGTGGTACGCCGGGATCCTGCACCTGCCCGCGCGCCTGACGCGCCTCCTCGCCGCCGGCGCCGCCCTCGCCGCAGCCGCCCTCGCCCTCGGCCTCGCCGGCCTGTTCGCCTCCTGGCGCCGGCCGTGTGGATTCACCGCGGAGGCGCAGAGGACGGAGGAGAGGTCGCGGAGAGAAGACGAATAGATAAAGATCTCCGCGTCCTCTCCCCTCGTCCCTCTGCGCCTCTGCGGTGAGCGTCTTCTCCGGAGGGTGCGATGTTGCCGCAAGAGACGCTGATCGCGCGGGTGCGCGAGGTCTGCCGGGCGGACGACCGACTCGTCGCCGCGATGATGTACGGCTCCTTCGCGCGCGGCGAGGGCGACGCCTTCTCCGACGTCGAGTTCATCCTCTTCTTCGCCGACGACCTCCTGCCCGCGCTCGACCAGCGCGCCTGGGTGGCGCAGATCGCGCCGGTGGCGCTCAACTTCGTCAACGAGTTCGGCATCGGCACGGCGATCTTCGACACCTTCATCCGCGGCGAGTTCCACTTCGACCGCGCCAGCGACATCGCCAAAGTTGACGAGTCCTGGCGGAGTACCGACTGGTTCCCGTCGCTCGACGCGACGCTGGTGCTCGACCGCACCGGCGAATTGACTCGCCGCCTCGCCGCGCTGATCGGCCCACCGCCCGCGCGCGACGCGCCGGAGCAGATCCGCTTCCTGGCCGACAGCCTGGTCAACTGGCTGCTCTTCGGGTCGAACGTGCTGGCGCGCGGCGAGCTGGCGCGGGCACTGGATTTGCTGGGCCATGCGCAGCGCTACCTGCTCTGGCTGGCGCGACTGGCGACGGGCGCGACCGAGCACTGGCCGACGCCCTCGAAGAGCCTCGAAGGCGACCTCCCGGCCGCGGCCTACGCGCGCTACGCCGCCTGCACCGCGCCGCTCGACGCCGCGGCGCTGCGCGCGGCCTACCGCGCGGCCTGCGCCTGGGGCGCCGAGTTGCTGGGCGCACTGTCCGCGCAATACGGGCTCGCGCTGCCGGTGGAACTGCTTGGGCGGGTGGGGGCGCCCTCACCCCCCGACCCCCTCTCCCAACGCTGGGAGAGGGGGAGTGGCCAGGAGCAGCGGCGGTAGTCTTCCTGGCCCGTGATCTGGAAGAGCAGCACACCGCTTGGGCGGAGTCGCCCCCCTCGCCCAGCATTGGGAGGGGGGGGATGGGGGTGAGGGCCGATGCCGATGCGTTACCGCCGTCTCTGCGCCGTCGCGCTGGCCGTGGCCGCGCTGCTGCTCGGCGCGCTGGCGCGGCCGGCCGCCGGGCGGGCCGCGGACGAGCAATGCTTCCCGCAGACCGGCAAGTGCATCCAGGGGCGCTTCCTGGCCTACTGGCGCGATCACGGCGGGCTGGCGACCAACGGGTATCCGCTCAGCGGGGAGTTCCAGCAGCGCCTGGAGGACGGCAAGACCTACACGGTGCAGTATTTCGAGCGCGTCAGGATGGAGTATCACCCGGAGAACCAACCGCCGTATGCTGTCGAACTCGGCCAATTCGGGCGCGACATCCACCCCGCCGACCCGCCGGTGGGACCGGAGGCGACGCCGTCGGGCGACATCGCCTATTTCTCGCCGACCGGCCATAACGTGCAGGGCGCCTTCCTCGACTACTGGAAGGCGCACGGCGGGCTGGCGCAATTCGGCTACCCGCTGACGGAGGAGTTCACCGAGACGCTGGAGGACGGGAAGCCGTACACGGTGCAGTATTTCGAGCGGGCGCGCTTCGAGTACCACCCCGAGACGGGCGACCCGAACGCGGTCGAACTCGGGCAGTTCGGCCGGCGCATCTTCGCCACCTCGCTCGCCGCGCTCCAGCAGCCGTGCGCCGCGAGCGACCTCCAGGCCAGCCTCGCCTGGCAGGGCGCGACCGGCTCGCTGCTCGGCCCGATCACCTTCGTCAACCAGTCGCACGCCCCCTGCGCGCTCCTCGGCCGGCCGGGCGTAGCGCTGGTGGACGGGCAGGGGCGGACGCTGCCGGCCCAACACCAGGATGGGCCCCCGGTCTACGGCGCGGCCGGCCCCGGCGTGATCCTCCAACCGCAGCAGGGCGCGATCGCGATGGCTCAATGGCGCAACTGGTGCGGCCAGCCGCCGGCCGGGCCGCTGACCGCCGTGGTGACGCTGCCGGCGAATGGCGGGCAACTCCGCGCCACGATTCCGGGCCCGGTCGCCACGCCGCGCTGCGACCAGCAGGGCGCGCCCTCGACGCTGACCGTCGGCCCTTTCGAGATCGGCGACGACATCGCGGCGAACTTGGTCCGCTCTTTCTACGCCGCGATCAACGACAAAGACTACCGGACCGCCTACGGCCTGCTCGGCGCGGCCTGGCAGCAGCGGCAGTCCTACGCCGACTTCGCCGCGGGCTTCGCCGGCACCGCCCGCGACGCGCTCGCCGTGATCGGCCTCTTCCCGACCGGCGCAGGACGCGGCATCGTCACGGTAGAGCTCGCCGCCCAGCAGACGGACGGCAGCGTGCGCCACTTCCAGGGCAACTACGACGTCGCGCCCGAGAACGGCGCGCTCAAGATCGTCGCCGCGCGGGTCGCGCCGGCCAGCCCCTGACGCTTCGGCGGTTGTTGCCCGGTGCGGATAGGGGTATGGTGTAGAGGGAGGCCACATCGTCGCCGCACGGTCCGGCGCCATCAGATCCCCGGGGCGATCTCGCCGTCCTCATCAACCCGCCTCCGCGGGTTTCGCGGCGAGCGGAGCGAGCCTCTAGCCGCGGTTGCAACCGCGAGCGTGGCCTCAACCGCCCGCGCGCCCACGGGAACCCCGTCGCGCCAGGAGGTGACGCATGACCCGCGCGCGGGCACTCTCGTGGACCGGCATTGCCGCCATCCTGGCCGCCTCGGCGCTGCTCCTGGCCGCCTTCGGCGCAACGCCGCTTCTGCCGGCGCTGCCCGAGCCCGTCATCACGCTTGCCGACACCCCGCCCGCCGCGCCGCCGGCCTACCTCGCGCAGTATGCGGCGGACGGGCTGGAGTTCCGGCCGATCGACCCCGGCACGCTGGCCGACGCACCCGCCGCGGCGCCCTGGCGCATCGAGGGGCTGACCTACGGCAACTTCACCCGGCTGGCGTCCGCCGACGGCTCGACGCTCGCGGTGATGCAGTACACCGGCGGGCTGGCGGACGCGCCCGACGTGACGATCCGCATCCTCGACGCGCGCACCGGCGCCGAGCGCGTCCGCTTCCGCACACCCTTCCCGGTCGAGATGAGCGGCCTCACCGCCGACGGGTCGCGCCTCCTCGGTTGTGGACCGGCCTACCACCCTGATCCCCACTACCTCGTCTGGGATACGACCGATGGCCGGCTGGTGGCGACGGTGCCGCTCCGCCTCACCGACGTGACGATCGCACCCGACGGGCGACGGCTGTACGGCTTGTTGCTCCCGCAACATGGCGCGAGCGCGACGCTGGTGGCCTGGGACATCGCCGCGGGCCGGGAGACGGGGCGGCGGCAATTCGACCGCGCGGCACTCGCCTCGCCCCTCGCCATCAGCCCGGACGGCAGCCTGCTGGCCGCCCTGGATGCGGGAGGGGACCGCTTCACGCTGCTCGACGCCCGACGCCTGCAGGTGCTCCGGTCGGGCGCGCTCGTCCGCGCGCCGGGCGTCGCCGCCCCGGCCGCGCCGCGCCCCGCCGCGGGCGAGACGCTCCAGTCCACCGGTTGGCTGCTCCAGTTCTCCCCCGACGGCCGCTATCTCTACGCCTGGGGCGAGGAGGAGTGGCGGATCGACGCGGGCCGGGCCGACTACCGCCCGCTCGGCCTGCGCGCGATCGACGTCGCCCGCGCCACGGTCGTCGCGGCGGTCCCGACGCCGCAGCCGCTGGCCTGGCTCGCGGTCGGGCCCGATGGCGCGGTCTATACCCTCGACACGCCCCTCGGCTCCCTCGCGCCCCGCGGGCCGGCCACGCTCAGCCGCCGCGCCCCGCGGACCCTGGCCGTCACCGCCGCGCGCGAGTTCCCCGCCGCCCTGCCCGACACCTGGCTGGTCTTCCTCGCGCCGCACGCGCCATAGCGAGCGATCGGTCACGCGCGCTCGGCAGTACGGCTCACGGCCTACGGCCCACGCCCGACGGCACCGGATCCCCGCGCCGCGCGTAGATCTCGGCGCGGCCGGTGGTGATTTCCCCGAGCGCTATGCCATAATGTCCCCTGGCCGCGGGGCCGGGCGCGCCGCCGGGGGTTCATGCGCGCGTCTGCATCGGCCGGTGGGGCGTGCAGGAGTTGGCAGTTCATGCGTGATCTGACGGGCCGGGTCTTCGGCTCGTACCGCCTGGAAGAGTTGCTGGGGCGGGGCGGGATGGGCGAGGTCTACCGGGCCCGCCACCTGCGCCTCGCCAACCGGCAGGCCGCGGTGAAGGTGCTGCCGTCCTACCTGGCGGCCGACCCCGATTTTCTGCACCGCTTCGAGCAAGAGGCCAACGCCGCCGCCTCGCTCGACCACCCCAACATCCTCCCGGTCTGGGACTACGGCGAGCAGGATGGCCTGCCCTACCTGGTGATGCCGCTCGTCGAGGGCGGCAGCCTGAAAGAACTCCTCGAGCGGCACGGCCCGCTCGCCCTGGGCCGCGCCGCGCGCATCACGACCCAGCTCGCCAGCGCCCTCGACTACGCGCACGAGCGCGGCATCATCCACCGCGACGTCAAGCCCGGCAATATCCTGCTGGCCGAGGACGGCCGCCCCGTGCTGGCCGACTTCGGCATCGCCAAGGCGATCGAGGCGGAGCCGGGGCGTGGTGTGACCCGCACGGGCATGGGCATCGGCACGCCGGAGTACACCGCGCCCGAGCAGATCGAGGGGCGCGCCGAGCGCCGCAGCGACCTCTACTCGCTCGGCGTGGTGCTCTACCAGATGCTCGCGGGCGAACTGCCCTACACCGGCGCGACCCCCTACGAGATCGCCTACAAGCAGATGAACGCGCCGCTCCGTCCGATCCGCGAGGTAGACCCGGCGCTGCCGGCCGCCGTCGAGCGCGTGCTGACGCGGGCGCTGGCGAAGGACCCGAGCGCGCGCTTCGCCTCCGGGCACGACCTGTCCGCGGCGTTCGACGCGGCCATCTCCGGGCGCGTCGGCCGCGACACGCCTCACGACCTGCCGACCCGGCCGCTGGTCCTCCCCGAGCCGCAGCCGGCGCGGCCGGCCCGCAACCCCGGCGTGCCAGCCGTCGTCGCCCCGGTCCCGCCGCCGACCCGGCTCTATGAGCCGCAGGAACCGCCGCGCCCGCCGGTGCGCTACGGCCCGGCGCGCCCGCCGGCGCCGCCTCCCGCGAACCGCCGCCGACGCGACCTCGGTGGGCCGCTCGCGGCGGCGGTCGTCATCGGCCTGTTGATCCTCTTCGCCCTCGGCGGCGCGCTCGCGCTCAACCTCTTCGACCGCCCCGCGCCCTCGCCGACCTCAATTCCGGCAGACGCGGGGGCGACGACGACGGCGCAGGCGGCGGCCAACGCCACCGCCGCCGCGAACGCGACCGCCGGCGCGGCGCAGGCCACCGCCGCCGCGGGCGCCACGCAGCAGGCCCTCGTCCTGGCCGGCCAGACCTCCACCGCCGTGATCCAGAACGCGGTGGCCGCGACCGTGGCGGCGCAGAACACGGCGGCGGCCCAGGCCGCGCAGGCGACCGCCGCCGCCAACCAGGCCGCCGCGACCGCGGGCGCCGCGACGGCGCAGGCGAACGCCGCGCACGCGACGCAGGCTGCGGCCCGGGCCGCGACGGCGACGGCCGCCGCCGCCCCGACCGTCACGCCGACCGCGCCGCCACCGACCGTGACGCCGACGCCGAAGGCGAGCGACTGGGGCCCGGCCCTCACGCCGCTGAAGGGCGGCAAGGGCTACAAGGACCCGGACGGCCGTTTCTCCTTCCGCGTGCCGCAGGACTGGACCCAGATCCAGCAGTCCGGCACGGAGGTCGCGTTCAGCGCGCCGCGCTCCGGCCGCGCGACGCCCGCGACGATGAACGTCGTCCTGAACCAGACGTCGGACTCGCTCGACCAGGTCGACCAGGCGACGCAGAAGCAGATCCAGCAGCAGTACAAGGACTTCAAGCTGGTGAGCCGCGACAAGGTCACCGTCGACGGCATCCCAGCCTACCGCCGCGTCTTCACCGTCACGGTGGACGGCGTGCCGGTGGAGATCGAGCAGATCTACCTCGTGGACAACCAGGTCGCCCACATGCTGACCTTCGCGGCCACCCCCGACACCTTCGGGGACTCCCAGCCGACGTTCGACGGCATCGCCGGGTCGTACCAGGTCGGGAAATAGGGCGCGGGACGGGACCAATTCGTGATTTGCCGCACTATCCCGGCGGCGCTATACTTCGGAGTGCCTGTGTTCAACGCCGCGGCGGCCTCTCGATAGCCGCGCGCGGCCGGCCGGTCGCGAAAGGAACGGGTCGTTGCGGATTCGCCCCTGGTACGTCCTGATCTTCATCGTCGTCCTGGCGCTCATCGCCGGCTGGGTCGTCTGGCCCGGCCAGATTTACGACCCGACCGGGAGCTGGCGGGCCAACCACGCCATCCGCGAGGGGCTCGACCTCCAGGGCGGCCTGCAGGTGCTCCTCCAGGCCAACCCGCCGCCCGGCGAGACGGTCGATTCGAGCACCCTCCAGGGGACCAAGGACACGATCACCCGCCGCGTCAACGGCCTCGGCGTCAGCGAGCCGGTGATCCAGACGCGCGGCAGCAACCAGATCATCGTCGAGTTGCCCGGCCTGAAGGACCCGGCCGACGCGGTCAAGGTGCTCCAGCAGACCGCGCTGCTGGAGATCGTCTCGACCGGCTCGACGCCGCTGCCGGTCGGCCAGACAATCGCGACCTCGCTCGGCGGGCCGGGGACGACCGAGCCCGGCCCGGCGACCCCGACGCGCCCCGGCACCCCGGGCGCGAGCGCGACGCCCGGCACGCCGGCCGCCGACGCCACCCCCGCGCCCGCGGCGACACCCGGCGCGGCCGGCGCGGCGAGCACGCCCACGCCGACCGGCCCGGTCTACCAGACGATCATCTCCGGCAAAGACCTCTCCGACGCCTACCCGACGACGAACCAGGTCGGCGCGCTGGTCGTCGGGTTCACGCTCAAGAGCAGCGCGTCGAGCAAGTTCTACGACTTCACCAGCTCGCACATCGGCCAGTACATGTCGGTGGTGGTCGACAAGCAGGTCATCAACAGCGCGAGTATCAACGGCGCGATCAGCGGGTCCGGCATCATCGAGGGGATGACGCCGCAAGAGGTCAACAACCTGGTCCTGCAACTGAAGTCGGGCGCGCTGGCCGTGCCGCTCGAAGTCGTGCAGAGCCAGACAGTCGGCCCGACGCTCGGGCAGGACTCGATCCGCCAGAGCGTCGAGGCGGGCGTGATCGGCCTGGTCATCGTCGCGCTCTTCATGGTGATCTACTACCGCCTGCCGGGGCTGCTTGCGGACGTCGCGCTACTGCTCTACGCGCTCTTCGCCTTCGCGATCTTCAAGGCCCTCGGCGTGGTGCTGACGCTGGCCGGCATCGCCGGCTTCATCCTCTCGATCGGCATGGCGGTGGACGCCAACGTGCTGATCTTCTCGCGGATGAAGGAGGAACTGCACCTGGGCCGGACGCTGTCGGCGGCGATCGAGGCCGGCTTCGACCACGCCTGGCCCTCGATCCGCGACTCGAACATCTCGACGATGATCACCTGCGCGATCCTCTACTGGTTCGGCGGGTTCGTCGGGGCGAGCATCATCCAGGGCTTCGCGCTGACGCTGCTGATCGGCGTGGCGGTCAGCATGTTCACCGCGGTGACGGTGACGCGCACCTTCCTGCGGCTGATGGTGCTCTGGGGCGCGGCGACGCACCCCCGCTGGTACAGCGCCGACGTCCCCGCGCCCGCGCCGGCGGGGGACTGACGAGGGGGTAGGCGTTAGGCGTTAGGCGTTAGGGGATTCGCCCACGGGTAGTGGCGAACCCGTCGCTCTAGCGCTTGGCCGTCCGCTCCTAACGCCTAACGCCTAACGCCTACGGAGGGGGACGTGTTCGATATCGTCGGCAAGCGCAAATGGTTCTTCCTCTTCTCGGCCCTCGTCATCATCCCGGGGCTGATCTTCATCGGGCTGGGTGGGCTGAAACTCGGCATCGACTTCACCGGCGGCACGATCTGGCAGGTGAAGTTCCAGCACCCGACACAGCAGATCGAGCCGCTGGTGGCGAAGAGCGTGCTCGCCGCCAACGGCTACGGCGACGCCCAGGTGCAGACCGCCGGCAACGACTCGATCATCGTCCGCATGAAGGAACTGAAGGAGGGTTCGCCGGAGAAGGCGAAGCTGGAGGCGGCGCTGGCCCAGGAGTACGGGCCGGTCGACGAGCAGGGCTCGCAGTTGCAGACGGTCGGGCCGACGGTCGGCGCGACGATCAGCGAGCGCGCGGTCGAGGCGGTCGCGGCGGCGGCGGTCGGCATCCTGCTCTACATCGCCTATGCCTTCCGGCACGCGCAGCACCCCTTCCGCTTCGGCGCCTGCGCGATCATCGCGATGCTCCATGACGTGCTGGTGGTGATCGGGATCTTCGCCATCCTCGGCGAGATCTTCCACATCGAGATCGACGCGCTCTTCGTGACGGCGCTGCTGACGGTGATCGGCTTCTCGGTCCACGACACGATCGTCGTCTTCGACCGCGTGCGCGAGAACGTTATCCGCCGCGTCGGGACCGACTTCGCCGAGGTCGTCAACTACAGCGTGGTGCAGACGCTGGTCCGCTCGCTGAACACCTCGCTGACGGTCGTCTTCACGCTGCTGGCGCTCTACCTCTTCGGCGGCGAGACGATCAAGACCTTCGTGCTGGCCCTGCTGATCGGCATCATCAGCGGCACCTACTCCTCGATCTTCAACGCCAGCCTGATGCTCGTCGTCTGGGAGAACCGCGAACTGGTCACCTTCTTCAACCGCTTCCGCCCGGGCCGGCCCGCGGCGGCGTAGGGCGTGGGCCGTGGGCCGTTGGGCGTGAAACGGCCTGCGAAAATGCAACTCCCCTGAACTCGTCGGGGCCGGCACGAAGGCCGGCCCCGTTTCTGTGCCTCTCGCCATGCCAGTCGGCGCCGGGCGTCGTGCGGTGCGACATCCCAGCCCATCATGCTGCCTGCCGGCGTCCATCTGGATGTCGACCGGCCCGGAGACCGGCCGGCACGGGAGCCGACCCCGACGAGGGGAGGGCGGCGCCCGATCTCGGACGGTCTTCACGCCCCACGGCCCACGGCCCACGCCCTACGGCCGGTGATGCGGCAGATGCGGGTGCGGCCCATGCGGCCCGTGCGGCCCGTGCGGGCGCGGGTGGTCGTGCGCGTCGCCGGCGCGGTGCTCGGGCGGGCGGAGCAGCAGGACGTCGCAGAGGGCGTGATCCACGACGAAGCGGGCGATCGGGCTGAGCGGGTGCGCGCCGGGACCCGGCCCGAGGCCGAGCCCGGCGCCCAGGACGATCAGCTCGGCCCCCTCGTCCTCGGCGGCGGCGACGATCTCGCGCTCGGGGCGGCCGGTGCGCCCGACGACGCGGTGCGGGATGCCGCGCGCCGCGAGCCAGCGGTCGGCCACGGCCAGTTCCTCGCCCGCGTTCTCCGCCGCCAGGTCGCGCATCCGCCGCATCATCTCCTCGGCGCGCCGACCGCGCCCGAGCAGGCCCCGGCCGAGGCCGGTAACTTCCTCCAGCGGCCGGGGGTCGATGACGTGCAGGACGACCCACTCGTCGCCCTCGCGCACCTCGACCCGCGCGGCGACGCGCGCCAGGAACTCCTCGATCGCGGCCCCACCGATGGCGGCCAGCAGGCGCATGGTCCCTCCTTTCCGTCGTGGGCCGTGGGGCGTGGGCCATAGGCCGTGGGATAGCCAGTCCCACGCCAGATACCTACCGGATGCTAGTCGGTCGGGGACGCGGGCCGGCAGGAGGCCGGCCCCTACTAACCCCCGCAGCGGCCGGCTGATCCTGCACGGGGCACCCCCCCACGCCCCACGGCCCACGCCCTACGGCCCACGGCCCACGGCCCACAGCGCCACCGTGGCCGCCAGCAGCACGGGCGGGGCCACCAGGACGCCGACTTTCATGTAGTCGAGCGTCGAGAGTTCTTCGCCCTTGCGGCGCACGATCGTCAGCCAGAGGAGCGTCGCCAGCGAGCCGAAGGGGGTGACGGTCGGGCCGAGGTTGCCGCCGAGCACGACAGCGAGCGCCAGCCGCCCCTGCTGCGGCGGCGCGATGTGCCGCAAGACGCCGATCAGCGCGGCGACGACCGGGATGTTGTTGAGCAGGTTCGCGCCGAGCGCGGTCCCGAACGCGACCGCGAGCAGGGCCGGCAGGCCACGCGCCGGCACGGCCGCGAGGTCGCCGAGACGCGGTAGCCAGAGGTTCTCCACGCCCCGGATCACCGTGAACATGCCGATCACGAACGGGAAGAGGCTCCACGAGACCTCGCGCGCGAGGCCGCGCGGCGTCAGCCGGCGTCGCACCAGCCCGAGCGCGACCACCAGCGCGCCGCCGACGAGCGCCGGCGGGTAGAGCGGCAGCCCGCGCAGGCCGGAGGCGAGCAACGCGACGAGCACGGCGAGGAGGAGCGCGGCCGCGCCCGCCAGGTAGCCGCGGTCCTCCGCCCGCCAGGGCGCGGCGACGGCCGCGCGCTCGAAGCGCCGGGGCAGCCGCCCGCGGAAGAGGACCAGGAAGATCGCCAGGTTGACCGCCAGCGCGACGACCTGCGGGACGAGCATGGCGCGGGCGAAGGGCCCGAAGCCGATATCGAGCAGGCCGTAGACGAGCAGGTTGGTGAGGTTGCTGATCGGCAACAGCAGCGAGCCGGTGTTCGCCACGAAGGCGCAGACGAACATGTACGGCAGCGCGTTGACGCGCAGCCGCGTGACCATCGCGTAGACGATCGGCGTCAGGACCAGCACGGTGACGTCGAGCGAGAGGAGGACGGTGATCGCCGCGCCGAGCAGGAAGACCCCGACGAAGAGCGCGTAGCCCGAGCCGCGCGCCGCGCGCGCCGTCCAGAGCGCCAGCAACTCGAAGAACCCGGAACGCTCGACCGCCGCGGTCAGGACCATCATGCTGAGGAGGAAGAGGAGCACGCCGGCCACGTCGCGCACGACCGCCCACAGGTCGCCCAGACCGACGTAGCGCAGCGCGAGCATCGCCACCGCGCCGACGAGCGCCGCGCGCGCCTCGGTGACGCCGCGCGGCTGCACCACGATCAGCACCACCGTGACCAGGAGGATCGCGGCCGCGAGGATCGGCGCGATCATCGGACGAGTGACGAGTGACGAGTGACGAGTGACGGGTGCGGGGTGGTCATCATCGCTCCGTCTTCGTCCTCGTGTCTCTCTTTCGTTCCCTGCACTCTCTGCGCACTCTGCGGTGACTACGGCCCCTGGCGTGTCCCCGGCTCTGCCCCTACCGCGGCAGGAGGCGGCGCAGGCGGTCGGCTGGGGTGGCGGCGTGGCGCAGGCGGAGGGCGATGTCGAGCAGGAAAAGACCGAGGCCGAGCGCCGCGAACCAGGGCCAGAGCGGTTGGAAGCGCGCGCCCGCGGCCGGCGCCCACCCGGCGAAGGCCGCGGCGCCGTCGGGCAGGATGCGCCCGCCGGTCGCGCCGGCGATGGCCGCCAGCGCGGCGCCGTCCACGCTGGTATCGCCGAGTTCGGCCGGGTAGGGGACGGCGAAGCCGGCGACGTCGCGCGTCGCGCCGCCGCTCCGCGCCTGGGTCAGCTCCAGTTCGTAGGCGCCGGGGCGCGGCGCGGCCAGGCGCACCTGGTAGACGCCCGGGGCGGCCTGCGGCAAGGCCAGCGGCACCTGCGCGCCGTCCGGCGTATGCAGCACCGCCCGCGTGTCGGCGAGGTCCACCGGCGCGCCGCTCGCGTCGAAGGCGTCCACGGTCACGACGAGGTCATGGCCGTCCCGCGCGGTCTGCACACGGAAGGTGCGGCTCGTCGCCGCGGCGAGGGTCCAGCGCACGGCCTGGTTCCAGAAGGGGGCGTAGGCGTCGGCGTCGTGCCAGTCGGGCGCGAGGTCCTGGCTGAGATCGCTGGTCCAGGCGACGACGCGCCCGAGGCCGTACTGCCACTGGGCCAGCACCGGCTCGGCGCGGTCGGAGGCGAGGATCACCTGCGCGCCCGGCTTGGCCTCGGTGATGTCGTAGCCGTCGAGTTCGGGTAGGGAGGCGACGTCGAGGCCGCGCAGGATCGGGCTCGGCGCGGTCTGCACCGGCTGGAAGGCGCCGGTCGCCAGCGTCTGCCCGCCGAGCTGCTGCGCCTCCTTGAGCGTCAGTTGCGGGATCTCGTCGGGGGTGGCGGCGTAACTGTAGCGCCCGTTGCCGCCATCGGCGAGCTGTTGCATCAGCTTCTGGTCGGCGT
>DASSSV010000071.1:0-3497 GCA_035708265.1 Thermomicrobiales bacterium
CGCGCCCAGAAGTGCGGTTCGAGCGCCGCCACCGCGACCCAGCCGTCGCCGGCGCGGTAGAGGCCGTACCCCGGGAAACCGCCGCCGAGGACGCCGCCCGGGCCGGTCAGCCCGTGGCGCCACGGCGCGGCGAAGTCGGCCGCGATGTCCGCCAGCGCCACCTCGGCGCGCCCGGCCGGGCCGCCGCGCTCGCGCGCCAGCAGCAGCGCGAGCCCCGTGGCGGCCGCGCGCTCGCCCCCGGCCAGGTCGGCCAGGAGCGTGCGGGGCAGGTCGGGCGGCGCCGCGAGCCCGACGTCGGCCAGGTAGGTCAGGTCGTGCCCCGGCCGCTCCCCGTCGGGCGCGGGGTAGCCGACGATCGCGACGTGACAGAGGCGCGGGTGCCGCGCCCGCAGGTCGTCCGGGCCGAGCCCCAGCCGCGCCAGCGCGCCGGGTCGGCTCGACGTCAGCAGCAGGTCGGTCGCGGCGAGGAGGTCGTCGAGGCGCGCGCGGTCGTCCGCGTCCTTGAGGTCGAGCGCCACGACCTCCTGGCCCGCGGCGAGCGCGGCGTACCAGGCAGGGCAGAAGCGCGCCAGCGGGTCGCCGCCGGGCGGTTCTACTTTGACGACGGCCAGACCGTGCCGGCGCAGCCGCGCCGCGGCGGCCGGGCCGGGCACGTTGACGGCGAGCGACAGCGCCCGCACCCCCTCTAGCGCCATGGCGCTCCCCCGCGCTGCGCTCTCTCGTCGTGCTGAGCGACTACCGGGTATCGTACCCCGCCCGGGGCGGCCGCGCGACCGGCGCGCACCATGCTCCCGCGCCGCGGGGTTCACCCATTCCTACGCCCGAAATGCCGGAATTGTCACGCCGACGACCCACGCCGGCCGCCGGGGCCACCTACTGAGCCCTGAGTCCTTCCGCCCGCCCGCTCGGGAAGGCGGTCTCGGACGGATGGGGCGCGCATCCCACCCGTTTTTCCTATGGCCCGCGCATTGACGGTCGCCCGTAAAGATGGCACGATAGCCGTATCTGGGCGGGGTATCCCCATATGTCCGGGTCGGCCCGCGCCGAGAATCCCAGGGGAGTGCGGAGAGGAGGAGCAGGGATGGCCGATTCATTGCCCGCCGTCCTGTCGCGGATCCAGGTCGCGGGGAACGCCGAGCTGGTCGCGGCGGCGAGCACGGAGGGGTTCCTGATCGACGCGGCGCGCCGCGACGACGTCTCCCTCGACGCCGAGGAGTTCGCCGCGGTCGCGGTCAACGGCGTGATGGTCGCCCAGGCCCTCGGGCGCGAGATCGACCGCGGGGCGATGGAGGGCGCCTTCTTCGAGTACGAGCAGGGCACGGTGATCGTCAGCGTGCTCGACGACGAGATCGCCCTGGTGATCCTGGCGGGCAAGGAGACCAACCTCGGGCGCCTGCGCCTGATCACCCGGCGCTACCGCGCCGACGTGGTCGCGGCGGCGCGGGCGGCGGTGTGACGGCCGCGCGGCGCCGACCGGCGGCGGGGGACCGGACGTGAGCGGTGCGGGGACGACCTCAGCCTACCGGGCGGCCGGCGTCGACATCGACGCCGGCAACGAGGCGCTGCGCCGCATCAGGGGCCGGGTGCGCGCCACCTTCGGCCCGCAGGTGCTGGCCGACGTCGGGCACTTCGGCGGCCTCTACGCGCTCGCCGACGTCGGCGACGGCCAGACGGTGCTGGTCGCCTCGGCCGACGGCGTCGGCACCAAACTCAAGCTCGCCTTCGCGCTCGACCGCCACGACACGATCGGCGCCGACCTGGTCAACCATTGCGTCAACGACATCCTGGCCTGCGGCGCGCGCCCGCTCTTCTTCCTGGACTACTTCGCCACCGGCGCGCTCGACCCGGCGACCGTCGAGGCGGTCGTCGGCGGGCTGGCCGGCGCCTGCGAGGCCAACGGTTGCGCGCTGCTCGGCGGCGAGACGGCCGAGTTGCCCGGCTTCTACGCGGCCGGCGAGTACGACCTGGCCGGCTTCATCGTCGGCCGGGTGCGGCGCGACGCGCTGGTGACCGGCACGGCGATCCGCGCGGGGGATGTGCTGCTGGGCCTGCCGAGCGCGGGGCTGCACACCAACGGCTACGCGCTGGCCCGCGCGGCGCTCGGCCTCACCGGCGCGCCGGACGAGGTGCGCGCGGCGCTCGCCGAGGCGCCGGTCGGGCTCGGCCGGTCGCTCGGCGAGGCGCTCCTGGCGCCGCACCGCTCCTACCTCGCGCCGGTCTCGGCGCTCTTGGACGCGGGGCTCGTCACCGGGATGGCGCACATCACCGGCGGCGGCCTGGTGGAGAACGTGCCGCGGATGCTGCCGGAGGGGCTGGCGGCGCGCTTCGACCTCGGCGCCTGGGATACGCCGCTCCTCTTCGAGCTGATCCGGCTGCGGGGCGGGGTGGAGCAGGCCGAGATGTACCGGGTCTTCAACATGGGCGTCGGCTTCGTCGTCGCCTGCCGCCCGGCTGACGCCGGCGCGGCGCGCGCGCTGGCGCCGGAGGCGCGGGCGATCGGGCGGGTGGAGGCCGCGGGGTCGGACGAGGGGCGCGTGCGGCTCGACGGGCTGGAGCACGGCGGATGACGGCGCGCGCGGGCGCGACGTCGTAGCAGGGCAGGGCGCCGCCGCCGGTTGGCCGGGTGCGCATGCCGCGAGGACGAGTACGATGGCGGTCATCAACGTCGCCACCAAGGAAATCCACGCCAAGATCGTCTATTACGGCCCGGGCTTCTCGGGCAAGACGACGAACCTGGAGTACATCTACCGGCGGGTGCCCCAGGAGACGAAGGGCGAACTCCTGTCGCTGGCGACCGAGACCGAGCGGACGCTCTTCTTCGACTTCCTGCACCTCGACGTGGCGCAGGTGCGCGGCTTCACCGTACGCTTCCACCTCTACACCACGCCCGGCCAGCAGCTCTACGAGCGCACCCGCTTCGCCGTCCTCAACGGCGCCGACGGCGTCGTCTTCGTCGCCGACGCCGAGCGCGAGCGCCTGCGCGACAACATCGACAGCCTCAAGGAGCTGGCGCAGAACCTCGGGCGGCAGAACAAGCAGTTCCGCAACTTCCCGCTCCTCCTCCAGTACAACAAGATCGACCTGCCGACCGCGCTGCCGATGCCGGTGCTCGACCGCTACCTCAACCCGATGAAGGTGCCGCGCTACCAGTCGGTCGCCGTCCGCGGCCAAGGCGTCTTCGAGACGCTGCGCGGCATCTGCCGGCTGGTGACGAACGAGTTGTGAGGGGTTAGGCGTTAGAGGTTAGGCGTTAGGAGAGGGGCGGGAGAGGTGGGCGGGTATCGGGAGTTGATCGCCTGGCAAAAGGCGATGGATCTCGTGGAGCATGTCTACGTTGCGACCGGCGCCTGGCCCTCGGAGGAGCGGTTCGGGCTGGTGCAACAAGTTCGGCGCGCCGCGGTCTCGGTGCCGGCCAACGTCGCCGAAGGGCACGGGCGCACCGGGAGCAAGGAATATCTTCATCACCTCTCGCTCGCCGTGGGTTCGCTCCACGAACT
>DASSSV010000072.1:0-10423 GCA_035708265.1 Thermomicrobiales bacterium
CGCGACGGTGGGGGGCGGCGACGGCGCCGCGGTCGTCGGCGTGGCCGCGGCCTGCGGCGAGGCGAGCGGCGCCGTCGCGATGCGCGCGGCGGTCGCCGTGGGCGTCGGCTTGGCGCCGCCGCCACAAGCCGCGAGCAGCAGCGCGCCGCCGGCGATCCCCGTGACGGCGATCAGGTGGTAGAGCGTGCGCTTGGGTTGCATGGCCCTCGTCCTATCTCCCCGCGCCCGGGCGGCGGGCGGCGCGCCGGCAGCGCGGGCGGCCGGCTGTGCCGCGCGACACGCCGCTGGTGCGGTGCTTCTCCCCGTCAGCCTGTCTCATCGCGCGCGTGGGTGGGGTGTACGTTCAGCGGTACCCGGCCACAGTGTAGCAGGTTCGGCGGAAAAATCCAGCCCCCAGCGGCCGGACGACGCGCAGCGACTACAGCGCGCCCGCGGTTGCAACCGCGGCTGGAGGCTCGCCGCCGCTCGCCGCGATACCCGTCTCTGCGGGTTGAAACGGGCGGGCTCGCCGGGTGCCCTCCGGGCGCGGGCATCATGCACCGTCAGGCGCCCCGAGCCGCGGCCTGGGCCACCAGGCGCCCTCCCCGGCGCAAACCGCTCACACACGTCCCGTCACGACCCGCGCCGTGGTCCCGCGGCCCGCTCCCGCGCCGGCTCAGGCCCCTCGCTCGCCCGGTTCCGTGGCGCTCGCCGGTGGTGGCGGGGCGGCGCCGGGGTGTGCGGGCGGCTGCTCGCGCGGCGGGTGCTCCCGGTAGTCGGCCTCGATCGCGTCGCGGTGGCCGTCGCGCGACGGGAAGGGCAACCTGCCGGCCATCTCGGCCGCGCGCTCGTAGAAGCGGCGCAACTGCGCGCCGCTCGGGCGCTTCCCCTGTTCGTAGTAGAAGTTCGCCGCCTGCCCCGTCACGGCCGTGCCGGCGTAGGCCACCAGCACCTTCGGGATCGTGCCGGCCGCGAAGGGGATGAACGACGCCAGCTCGCGCGCCACCGTGCGCCAGACGAGCCCCGCGCCGACGACCGGCAGCATCTCGGCGTAGATCCGCGCCGGCTGGCGGAGGTCCCGGCCGTGGATCGCCGCCAGCTTGTAGAGCAGCATGAGCTGGTTCTTCGTCAGCACGATCGAGTCGGCGCCCGCCGCCAGCAGCCCGCCGACCAGCGGGATCAGCGCCGGGACGTTCGCCAGGAAGGCGAACTCCGCGTTGGCGCGCGACGTCGCGCCGATCATGCTGCTCGCCGCCTCGCCGCGGAAGGCCGGCAGGTAGCGCCCGAGCGCGAGTTGCCGGTGGCTCAGGCGGGTCAACAGACGGCGGCGCAGGTCGCCGAGCGCCTCCTCCGTGGGCACCGCCGGCCCGGCGCTGCTGCCGGTCTCGGGCGGCGACTGGAACGTGAGCGTCCGCCCGGCCGTCTCGGCGCCGGTGAGGAGGCGCTGGATCTCCGGCCGGGCGCGGTCGGCCGGGCCGGCGTTGACCAGCACGATGCCGTCGTAGGGGTGGAGGTCGCGCGGCACCTGGTCGAAGGTGGCGACGTCGATGTAGCGCGCGGCGCCCTCGCCGCCGAGCGCGTCGCGGAACGCCGCCAGGGCCGCGCGATCGGCGCCGACGAGGAGGAGTTGCGGCGGCGCCTGCGCCTCGTCGCGCAGGTCGTCGAAGCTCATCTCGCGGACAATGGAGACCAGCTCGGCGGCGTTGGCCGCGCCGGAGCCGAGCCGCGCCAGCGCGCCGCGTCCGTTCACTCGAGGCATACCCACCCCCCGAAGTACGAAGTACGAATGACGAAGTACGAATGACGAATGGGCTTTCGTGGGGCGCGGTGGCGGCCCACCGCTCCCCTCGATCCTGGGGGGAACCCGCTCACCCCCGGCTAATCGACCGCGCCCCCATCGCCACGGCGTTGACGACGGGTTCCCCCCAGCATTAGGGGGACAGGGGGGCAAGACCCTCGCCGCGCCGTTGCCGTCCCCCCGGCCGGCACGCTACTATCTCCAGTGGCGTGACGGGACTTCGACCGGGGTGGGCGGGGCATGTGGTGGATCGCGGCGCTCCTCAGCGTCATCATCTGGGTGCTCGGGCTCTACAGCGGGTTCCTCGGCCCGGTCATCCACGTCTTCCTGCTGCTGGCGATCCTCGCCGTCGCCCTCGCGCTGCTGCCGCGCCTCGACCTCGCCGCCGACGATCAGACCGACGAGGCGGACACCCCGGCCGGCGACGAGGACGCCGCGGACGCGCCCGATGCGCCCGCGTCGAAGCATGTAACGCAAACTCACGGCCCGCGGTGACACCGGCCGCTGCCCGACTCGTGCGCCGCGAGATCGCCGCGGCGCCGATATTGCACGCGCGCGCCGAGGTCGGCGAGGTGCTGCTGACCCCAGCCGGCCAGGTGCGGCAGCGCGGCCTCGTAGGTTGCGCGGCTCTCCCAGAAGGAGAGGACCAGCGCCTCCTCCGCGCCGACCGCGACGAGGTACCAGTCGCGCAGGCTCGCCTCCTGGCGCATCAGCGGGCCGTAGTTGTCGCGCAGGCGGCGTAGTGCCTCGCGCGCCTCGTCGGCCCCGGCGAACTTCCAGAGCGTCGCCACCACGTACACGGCTCACTCCGCCTCGCAGAACTCGCCCGCGCCCTGCTCCCAGTGCAGCATCGCGACCTCGACTTCGTCCCCCGCCGCCAGCCGCCGCACGCCGTCGGGGACGACCAGCAAGCCGTCGCAGCGCGCCAGCGCGGTCAGGACGCCCGAGCCTTGCTCGCCGGTCGGCCGCGCGACCAGCCCGTCCGCCGCCCGCGCGACGGTCGCGCGGACGTAGTGGCGCCGCCCGCCGCGGTTCTCGACCGCCTCCAGCAATCGGGCGCGCACGGTCGGCTTGCGGACGTCGCGGTGGCCGAGGAGGCGCAGCAGGAGCGGGCGTCCGAACAACTCGAACGAGACGAACGCCGCGACCGGGTTGCCCGGCAGGCCGAGGAAGGGGCGCTCGCCGAGGTGGCCGAACGCCAGCGGCTTGCCCGGCTTCATCCGCACCTGCCAGAGCGCGATCCGACCCTCCGCCCGCAGCACGTCCTTGACCATGTCGTAGTCGCCGACCGAGACGCCGCCCGACGAGACGATCAGGTCGGCGTCGCGCGCGGCGGTCAGCAGCGCGGTCAACTCGGCCACGTCGTCCCGCGCCACGCCGAGGACGCGCGGCACGCCGCCGTAGCGCCGCACCAGCGCCGCCAGCGCGTAGCTGTTGCTGTTGCGGATCTGCCCCGGCCGGAGCGCCGGCCCGCCGACGTCGACGACCTCGTCGCCGGTCGCCACGAGCGCGACGACCGGGCGGCGGTGGACCGGCACGGTCGCGCGGTTGAGCGAGGCGAGGACGCCGATCTCGGCCGGGCGCAGGGGCGTCCCGGCGCGCAGCACCGTCGCGCCGCACCGGATGTCCTCGCCGGCCTCGCGGACGTTGACCCACGGCCCCTGCGTGACCAGGACGCCGACCGTCCCCGGCGCGCCGCCCCCGCGCGCCCGGCCGGGGGCTTCGTCGGTGTCCTCGAAGCGGACGACGGTGTCGGCGCCGGGCGGTAGCGGCGCGCCGGTCATGATGCGGATCGCCGTGCCGGCTTCGACCGCGCCGCGCGGGGCGTAGCCGGCCGGGCCCTCCGCGACGACGCGCAGCCGCGCCGGCCGCTCCCGCGACGCGCCGGCGAGGTCGGCCGCGCGCGCGGCGTAGCCGTCCATCGCGGAGTTGCGGAACGGGGGGATGTCGGCGTCGGCGACGACGTCCTCGGCCAGCACCCGGCCGAGCGCGTCGAGGAGCGGCGCCCTCTCGGCGGGCAGCGGCGCGACACCGGCGAGCACGCGCGCGAGCGCCTCGTCGACACCGAGCATGTCGTCGCCGGCTGCGACGTCCTCGCCAGTCATGGGGTTCCCGATCCGCGCCCGGCCGGCGGCCCGGCCGCCGCTCAGCCCTCGCCGCCGAGGCGCGCCATCGCCGCGACCAACTCGCGGACGGCGCCGGCCGACTTCTGCAACGCGGCCTGCTCCTCCGGCGTCAGCGTGATCTCGATGACCTGCTTCAGCCCGCCCGCGCCGAGCTTCACCGGCACGCCGACGTAGAGGCCGTCGATGCCGTACTGGCCCTGGAGGTAGACGCTGCACGGGATCACGCGGTTCTTGTCGAGCACGATCGCGTCGACCATCTCCACCACCGAGGCGGCCGGCGCGTAGTAGGCGCTGGTGCCGAGGAGTTGCACGATCTCGCCGCCGCCGCCGGCCGTCCGCTCGGCGATCTCGGCAATCCGCTCCTTCGAGAGCAGCTCGGTGATCGGGATGCCGGCGACGGTGGAGTAGCGCGGCAGCGGGACCATCGTGTCGCCGTGGCCGCCGAGGACGAACGCGGTCACGTCCTCGATCGAGACGTCGAGTTCCATCGCGATGAAGGTGCGGAAGCGGGCGGAGTCGAGCACGCCGGCCTGGCCGATCACGCGCGCGCTCGGGAAGCCGGAGCGCTGGAGCGCGACGTGGCACATCGCGTCGAGCGGGTTGGTGACGACGACGATGACGCAGTTCGGGCTGTGCTTGACGATCTGGTCGGTGACCGAGCCGACGATGTTCATGTTCACGCGCAGCAGGTCGTCGCGGCTCATGCCGGGCTTGCGCGGCGAGCCCGAGGTGATCACCACCACGTCCGAGCCGGCCGTGGCCGCGTAGTCGTTCGAGCCGACGACCTTGGCGTCGTAGCCGACGACCGGCGCCGCCTCCATCAGATCGAGCGCCTTGCCCTGCGGCAGGTTCTCGATGATGTCCACCAGCACGACGTCGGCGTAGCCCTTCTGCGCGAGATACTGCGCGGTCGTCGCGCCCACCATCCCCGCGCCGACCACCGTCACCTTCCCCCGCATCGCCGCTCCTCCCTCTCCTGCTCGTCCCGTCGTCCCGCCCGCGCCGGGCGCCGCACGGTGGCATAATAGTAGCACAAGGGGCGTGTGGGGCCCGGTGGCCCTCACCCCCCGACCCCCTCTCCCAATCCTGGGAGAGGGGGAGATCTGCCGAGAGAAGCGGTGGCCATCTTCCTGGTCCGTGGCCCGGAAGAGCAGCGCCCTGTCTACGTCGAGTCACCCCCCTCTCCCAGGATTGGGAGAGGGGGGATGGGGGGGTGAGGACCGCACTGTGTACGAGATCCCCTTCGCCGACGGCACGTTGCGCTTCGACGTGCCGGCCGGGATGCGTGCCGATGTCGTGACGTCGCGCCGCGCGGCGCCCCTGGAGGCGTGGCGGGCGATCCGCGACGCGCTGAGCCAGCCGGTCGGGGCGCCGCCGCTGGCCGACCTGGCGCGGCCGGGCGACCGCGTCTGCATCGCCGTGACCGATGCGACGCGCGCCTGCCCCGACCAACTGCTGGTCCCGCCGCTGGTGACGTCGCTGGAGCTGGCCGGCGTGGCGAAGGAGGACATCACGATCCTGGTGGCGGTCGGGCTGCACCGGCCGAGCACGTCGGCCGAGAAGGAGGAGAAACTCGGCACCGACATCGTCCAGCGCTACAAGGTGCTCGACCACGACGCGCGCGACCCCGCCTGGCTGACCGACCTCGGGGCGGGGCCGCTGGGCTGCCCGCTGGTCGTCAGCCGCCGCGCCTACGAGGCCGACCTGATCATCGCGACCGGCGTGGTCGAGCCGCACCAGTACGCCGGCTACAGCGGCGGCGCCAAGACGCTGGCGATCGGCTGCGCGGGCGAGGCGACGATCGCCTTCACCCACGGCCCGCGGATGCTCGACGACCCCGGCGTGCGCCTGGCCCGGATCGACGGCAACCCCTTCCAGGCGATCGTGCGCGAGGCGGGCCGCCGCGCCGGCCTGCGCTTCGCCATCAACGTCGTGCTCGACGAGGACTACCGCATCGTCGCGGTGGCGGCCGGCGACCCCGACACGGTCCACGATACGCTGGTGGCGGAGGCGGCGGGCTACTACACCGCGCCGATCGGCCGGCAGTACGACGCCGCCGTCGCGGGCGTCGGCTGGCCGAAGGACGTCAATCTCTACCAGGCGTCGCGCGCGGCGTCGTACCTCTACTTCGCGCCGACGCCGGTCGTGCGCGAGGGCGGCTTCCTGATCGTCCCGGCGCCGTTGCCGGAGGGGCCGGGGCAGGGCGAGGGCGAGCGCCGCTTCTACGACGCGCTCGCCCGCGCGCCGGACCCGGCCGCGGTGATCGCGGACGCGCACGCCAACGGCTACCCGCCCGGCGGCCAGCGCGCCTACATCATGGCCCAGGTGTTGCAACACTGCACCGTCGTCGTCGTCGGGGCGCGCGACCCGGAGGTCGTGCAGCGGGCGCATATGACCGCGGTCCCGGCGATGGACGACGCGCTGGCGCTGGTGGCGGCGCGCTTCGGGCCGGCCGCGGACGTGCTGATCGTGCCGCATGCGCTGCAGACGCTGCCGGTCGTCAGTCGTCAGTCGCCAGTCGCCAGTTAGCAGGCGGCGGCCCGGGGGCCGGTAGTAGACTGGAGGCGGCCCGCGCGGGCCGGCGTGAAGGGAAGGAGCGGACGATGGCGAGGCTGGCGAGCCGGATGGACCGGCTGGGGACGGAGACGGCCTTCTCGGTCCTGGCGAAGGCGAAGGCGCTGGAGGCGCAGGGGCGCGAGGTCATTCACCTGGAGATCGGCGAGCCGGACTTCGATACGCCCGACAACATCGTCGAGGCGGGTTGCCAGGCGCTCCGCGAGGGGGAGACGCACTACACCCCGGCGCCCGGCATCCCGGAACTGCGCGAGGCGATCGCCCGCGAGGTGGCGAGCACGCGTGGCATCGCGGTCGACCCCGCCCAGGTCGTCGTCACGCCGGGGGGCAAGCCGATCATGTTCTTCGTCATCATGGCGCTGGTGGACGAGGGCGACGAGGTCTCGATGCCCAACCCCGCCTTCCCGATCTACGAGTCGATGGTCGACTTCGTCGGCGGCAAGGCGGTCTTCGTGCCGCTGCGGCAGGAGCGCGGGTTCCGCTTCGACCTCGACGAGTTCAAGGCCAGTCTGAGCGACCGCACCAAACTGGTGATCCTCAACTCGCCGGCCAACCCGACCGGCGGCGTCCTGACGCCGGAGGACATCGCCGGGCTGGCCGCGATCCTGCGCGAGCGCCCCGACGTGATGATCCTCAGCGACGAGATCTACTCGCGCCTCCTCTACAGCGGCGTCCACCGCAGCATCGCGGCCGAGCCCGACATGCAGGAGCGGACGATCATCCTCGACGGCTTCTCCAAGACCTACGCGATGACTGGCTGGCGGCTCGGCTACGGCGTGATGCCGACCTGGCTGGCCGAGGCGGTCTCGCGGCTTCAGGTGAACTCGAACTCCTGCACCAACGCGGCGACCCAGTGGGCCGGCGTGGAAGCGCTCACCGGCCCGCAGGACAGCGTCGACCGCATGCTGGCCGAGTTCCGCGCCCGGCGCGACCTGATCGTCGCCGGCCTCAACGCCCTGCCCGGCGTCGAGTGCCTGACGCCGGAGGGCGCCTTCTACGCCTTCCCGCGCATCACCGGCACCGGCTACTCCTCGGCGGACCTGGCCGACGTCTTCTTGAACGAAGCCGGCGTCGCGTGCCTGGCCGGCACCGCCTTCGGCCAGTACGGCGAGGGCCACCTGCGCTTCTCCTACGCCAACTCGCGCGAGAACATCGCCCGCGCCCTCGAGCGCATGGCCGACGTGCTCAACAAAGCCGGCGTCCGGTAGGGGGACGGGGGACGTTCACCGCAGAGGCGCAGAGGACGAGGAGGACGGGGAGAGAGAAGACGAGTCAATACTCGTTCTCTCCTCGTCCTCTCCTTCGTTCTCTGCGCCTCTGCGGTGATCGTCCCCTGCCTCAATCGCCCGCCTGGGCGGGGAGGGGCTTGCGCTGAGCGAGGGCGCGCAAGTGGGCCTCGGAGGGGAGGAGCAGGGCGACGCCGATCGTCGCGATGACGACGAGGACCTGCAACCGCATCGCCGCCTGGATGCCGAAGGCGTCGGCCAGCGCGCCCATGATCGGGACGCCGATCGCGCCGGTGACGAAGCCGAGGCCGAGGATCAAGCCCGAGGCGACGCCCGCCTGCCCGGCCATCAGTTGCTGCCCCATCACCAGCATCAGCGGGCCGGTCGATGCGGCCAGCAGGCCGAGCAGCGCGCCGGTGAGGAAGCCGACCGGCCCGGTGTACTGCGCGAAGAGCAGCACCACCGGGATCGTCACGACGAGCGAGCCGACGATGACCGCCTTGCGCCCGTAGCGGTCGGCCAGCGTGCCCGAGCCGACGGTGCCGAGCGCGCTGGCGAGCACCACCGTCGTCGCCAGCGGGCCGTAGAACGAGGCGTCGTAGCCGAGCGACTGGTACCAGGTCGGGATGAACGCCTCGATGCCAAAGACCGTCCACGAGCGGGACATCATCACGACGATCACCGCGATCAGCGGGACCAGCGGCACCGGCTCGCGGGCGGTGTTGGCGGGCGCGAGGGCGCGCGCCGCGCGCGACGGGCGGCGCAGCGCGATCGAGCGCATCTCGAAGAGGAGCCAGAGCGCGATGCCAATGCCGGGGAAGAACATCAGCGCCGTGCCGCGCACGCCGAACGCGGTGAAGAGGATCGCCCCGACGATCGGCCCGAGCGCCACGCCGAGTGTGCCCCCGGTGACGTAGATCGACATCGCGGTGTTGCGCTGCTTCTCCGCGATCACCGCGTTGGCGTTGAGCGCGCCGAGCGGGTGGTAGGCGCCCGAGCCGACCCCGGCCAGCCCGGCCAGCAGCACCAGCACGGGGAAAGTCGGCGCGAAACCGATCGTCGCGTACATCGTCGCGGTCCAGATCAGCGCCAGGCCGATGAAGCGCGTGCCGTAGCGGTCGGCGATCCAGCCGAAGAAGGGCTGCACCAGCGAGGCGACGCCGCTGTAGGCGAGCGAGACGAAGCCGACGGTCGCCAGGTCCAGGTTGAAGCGGCCGATCAGCAGCGGGTAGAGGATCGGCAGCAGCCCGCTGTAGGTGTCGACCGTGAAGTGGCCCAGCATCAGGGTCAGCAGCGGGCGGTTGCGCAGCACCGCGAAGCGCGGCTCGCTGGCGACGGCGGACCCCATGCCGGGCGCTCCTTCCTCACCTCATCGTGACCGGCCGCCCGCCCGCCGCGCGCCGTCGCGCGGCCCTGGCGGCGCTCGCGGAAGTATAGTCGAAGCGTGCGCCCGGCTGTCGCTCAGATGTCGCGCGGTTCGATCCACTCGATGCGCCCGCCGCAGGCCGCCAGGTGGGTCGGCGCGCCGGAGGGGTCGCGCAGGTCGAGCGCGCCCCGGCCTTCGAGCGACAGTTGGTAGAGCGGGCCGTTCTGCCCGAGGGCGGCGACCGCGGCGTCGAACGCGGCGAGACGGTCGGCCGCGACGTGCAGCCGCGTGAAGGCGTGGAAGGCGACGCGCGGTTCACCGGGCGGGAGTTCGGCCGCGAGCGCCGGGCAGACTTCGACGGCGTCGCCCGCACGAATGGGGGGCGGGTCGGGCGCGACCACGGCCAGCGCCCGGCGTAGCAGATCCGCCTCGCCGCGGTTCTCCGGCCAGACCAGCGCCTCCAGCCAGCGGCGGTCGGCGGCGTCGCCCGCGTCGAGCGGGTTGAGGTCTACGCCGGTCGCGCTGGCGAGCGGGGGCAGCGCGTCGAGGTCGGGGACGGGGCGGTCGGAGCGCCACTCGGCCTCGATCTGCACCGGCGAGCGCGGGTCGCCGAAGCGCCGCCCGCCGAGCCCGTAGCCATAGCGGTCGCAGCGGAGGAGCAGCCCGGCGCTCGCGCCGATCTCGATCAGGTGGACCGGCGCGCCGACCCGGCGGCCGATCGCGGCGAGGCCGAGGCGGAGCGGCAGCGCCCGCTTGACGACGTTCGACTGCACCAGCCGCGTCTCGATCGTCGCCGCGAGTTCCGCCTCGTGCGCCGCGCAGAAGTCGACGAGCGCCGGACCGGCCCCCTCGGGCGGGAGCGCGTCGTCGCCGACGATCGAAGGGTAGTAGCGGGCGAGCTCGTGGTCGGCGCCCGCCAGCAGTAGGGCGTGGACCGTCGCGAAGAAGAGGAACGTCGGCTGCTGCCCTGGCCGCCCCCGCGCCGCCAGCCGCACCAGCCCCTCGTTCTCGGCCACCGTCCTGGCGAGCGACCGGTACAGCGGCGAACTGAGGAAATCCCGCTCCTGCCCGAAGCGCCGCGCCACGTCCGCGAGGTCTGGCGGATTCCCGACGTCCATTCTGGTTGTCTCTCTCCCGACGCGCGGCCGGGCGGCTGCAGCCACTCGGCCCCCGCCCCCAGCATGCGAGGCCCCGGCGATCGTCCTCGCCGGGGCCTCGCCCATCCTACGTATGTCGCCTCGGCGTGCTACCGGATCGCCTTCGTCTTGCGCTTGCGGTCGACGTAGTCGACCAGGATGTACTCGCCGAGGCGCTCGGGCTCGGCGAAGAAGGCGCGGCCGTGGTTGATCTGCGT
>DASSSV010000073.1:0-5873 GCA_035708265.1 Thermomicrobiales bacterium
ATGAAGATGAACTGGAGCTTGCGGTTGTACATGCTGTCGCGGAAGGTCCGCGCCTCCAACTCCTCCAGCTCGACGTTCATCTTCAGGTTGTCGTTGAGTTGCTTCTGGATGAACTGCGCCGCCGTCTTGGGGATGTCGCCCTCCTGGCGGTAGCTCAGCTTGATCGGCGGCCAGTTCTTGCCGCCCTCGTACTTCGAGCCCTTCAGCGCGTCCATCGCCTTCTGCGGGCTGAAGTCCCGCCCGTTCTTGAAATGCGGGTACTTCGCCGGGTCGATGTAGTAGGGCAGGTCGGGGGACATCAGCGTGTAGGCCGGCTCGCCGAGGCCCTGGATGACCTTGATCAGGTTGTCGCGGTCGACCGCGTGGGCCACCGCCTGGCGCACCTTGACGTCGTCGAAGGGCGGCTTGTCCACCTCCGGCACCAGATACCACAACCCACTCTGCGAGAACTTGACCAGGTCCTTCTTCAGGTTCGGGTCGCTCTGGATGCGCGGGTAGTCGCCGACGGGGATCTGCTGGAAGCTGGCGACATCGACCTGGTCCGCCTCGTAGGGGCCGAGGCCGGCCGAGCGCGGGATCAGCGGGTAGTTGATCTTGGTGAAGTGCGGCTTAGGGTTGGTGGCGTACTTCTCGTTGCGCTCGGTCTCCCAACCCTTGTTGTGGTCCCACTTGGTCAGGATGTAGGGCCCAGTGCTGACGACGGGGCGGCCGATCGCGCCGGGGTCGGCCCACTTGTCGCCGTACTTCTCCACGTCCGGCCGGTAGGCTGGCAGCGCCGCGACGTAGGCGGCGAGGATGGCGAAGAAGCCGCGCGGCCCCTCCAGCGTCACTTCGAAGGTCTTCTTATCCACCGCCTTCAGCCCGAGGTCGTTTTTCGTCACGCCGGCCTTCTTGGTGTTGAACGCCTCGCCGTTCTTGATGTCGTAGAGGAAGCCGGCGTAGCTGGCGGCGGTGGCGGGGTCCAACTGGCGCGTCCACGACCAGACGTAGTCGTCGGCCGTGACCGGGTCGCCGTTGCTCCAGACGGCCTTGTCGCTCAGGTGGAAGGTGTAGACCTGACCGCCCTGCGAAATCGTGTAGCTCTCGGCTGAACCGGGACAAAGGTTGAAGTCGGGGTCGTAGCGCAGCAGCCCCTCCCAAATGTTCGTCGAGCCGCCGGCGTAGAGATCCTTGTTGAAGTCGAAGCCGCCCGGCTCGTCGTTGGCGTAGTTGCGCCAGGTCTGGTCGGCGGCCAGGTCGGTCGGCTGTGGCAGGTTGGCCGGCCAGTTCGACAGCGGCGGGACCGGGACGGTCGCGGCGCCCGGGCTGCCGCTCGCCGCGGGGCTGGCGCTGGCGGCGGGGCTGGCCGCGGCCGCGCTGGTCGCGGCCTTGGTCGGCGCGGTCGTGGGCGCGCTGGTCGCCGCGCCGCCGGCCGCCTTGGTCGGCGCGCTGGTCGCGGCCGGGGCGCTGGTCGCCGCGGGGGCGCTAGTCGGGGTGGCCGCGCCGCCGCCGCAGGCGGCGAGGGCCGCCGCCGCGCTGTACGCGCCCATCATGGCGAGGAACTGGCGGCGCGGCATGCGCCCGGCGCGCATGCGCTCGGTGAAGAGCTTGACCTGCTCGGGATCGTTCACCCACTCGGTCGGGGTCGGCAGTTTCATGACCGGCTACTCCTTCCCGTCGGTTGATCGCAGCGTTGTCCGTCGTAGACGCGGGGGACCTGGAGCGACGCTCCCGTGACTCGCCCCGGCGCGCGACAGCGGCCCGCGCAGGCCGGGGGCTAGAGCGGCACGAGTGGCATACCCCCTCCTTTCCGAGTCCCCCATCTCGGCATGGTCTACGGCAACACCCCGGGCGGGCCTCCCCCCAGCCTCGCCCGGAGGTCGATCGCCAGGCCGGCGATGGATCTGCGGGGTGACGCGAAGACGCGCATCCTACCCGCGCAGATGCGGTTCATCCCGCTCAGGCAACGTCGCCTGCGGCAACCTGACGCGCTCGACGGCTCCGTGCTCCCCCGGTACGCGCCGGAGAACGAGGCGGCGCAGCGCCGCGCCCCCGTGTGGAGCTCCCTTACCGGGCTAGGCCCGTCTGGTCGGTTTCGTGTGCGAGCGGCGACAACTTCGTGCCATGTGCCCTGCGACGCGACGGCGTAGTGCGTTGCGGACTGGATTGTGGCGAGATCGTTCGGCAGTATCTTAGCACCTCCGCCGAAAAAAGCAAATAGGGCGCGCCGGCCGCGCCCGGCCTCGGGGGGCGCGGGGCGCCGGCGGCCGGCGTCGCGGCTGGAAGCGCTCGCGCCCCGCGGCACGGCTGACCCCGTCCCCGCCCGCGCCGGCCGATGCCTTTGCTATTCTGGAGTGGCCCGGTTCGATCGCGCACGTCCGGCGCCGGGCGCGTGGCGCGGCGCGATCGTCCCACGCGGGGCGGCTACGTGACGAGGCGATCGAGCGCGACCGGCGCCGCCGGCGCGAGCCAGATGGCGATGATGGCCCCGGCCGCGCGCCGGTTGACCGGCTGCCCCTCGTCCATGGCCCACCGCGCCTCGCGGCGACATTCCGCCAGGACGGGCGGCGGGATCAGCCGGAGCGCGAGCGCGATGCCGAGCGGGACCAGCACCAGGTCGTCGAGGTAGCCCAGCACCGGGATCGCGTCGGGGATCAGGTCGAGCGGGCTGAACGCATAGGCCACCACGCCGCCGACGAGCAGGCGGGCGTACCACGGGACGCGCGGGTCTTTGCAGGCCAGGTAGAGCGCGTAGACCTCCCGCCTGAGCCGTCGCGCCCGCCGCCTCCACCGCTCAATCATCGCGCCCCCGCCCGTATCGCGCCAGCAGCAGCGCCCCCGCGCCCATCGCCGCCGCGGCGCTGCACGAGCGCTAGCGGCGCCATGCCGACCAGCGGGACGACGACTGCGCCGACGGTGCCGGCCGTGCGGTGGAAGCCGAAGTCCCGCCCGTGCGTCGCGCAGGGGGCCGCGCACGCCCCGCCCGACCCAGCCGACCGCCCGGCCGACCAGCACCAGCCCGACGCGGTCACGCGGCGCCTCCCCGTGCAACGCACGTTGCATCGCCAGCATGACCCACCGGCGCCTGAATTGCAACGAGCGCTGGCATTGCTCGTCGAGAAACGGCGAGTCCGGCAGGCTGGCGCATTGCCAGGGCAGTCGCCGGCCCACCAACCCCGACCCGGCATACGCGCTTAAAGCGTGCCCGCGACCGGCTGATCCGCCCGGCTCGCGCCTGCCCCGACTGGGCGCTGGCTTTGGGTGGCGAGGTGTGAGAGCAGGGGGCAAAAGGTCGTCAGCATAGGTCAAGCGCCCCACCGGCCTGAACCGGTGGGGCGTCGTCGCCGCGGAAATCTGCTGGTCGGGGCGAGAGGATTTGAACCTCCGACCACCTGGCCCCCAGCCAGGTGCGCTACCGGACTGCGCCACGCCCCGATGGGTTTCCCCGCCGTGCCGGGGAACTCCGCCTGATCGCCTCCTCACCGGCGCCGTCGTCGTGCATCTGACCCGGTGCCCCCACGACATGGCACGCGGCTGGTGACAGATGCACTATAGCACGCCGCGCGGTGCGGCGCAACGGGGGCATCGAGGGTGTTTGGCGGCGTAACTGTTCAGATTGGCAGGGCAGAATCGCCGCGCCGTTGCATTCAACCGGCGTACGTACTTCTCGAAGATGCCAGTTTCGGCGAGGTTACCCCCTGACTCTGAACAGTTACTTGGCGGCGGGGACGGCGACAGGGCGCGACGGGCGTGGTAGAATCGCGGCGCAGCGGGCTGGCGCGGGCACGCGGCGTGCAGGGGGTACGCGGAGAGGAGGGCGAGCGGTGCGGATCGCGCGCTATCGGGATGGCGAGGCGGCCCGCCTGGGCGTCGTGGACGGCGACGCGGTTCGCGCGGCGGGCGGCGAGCTCTTCGGCGCGCTGATCCCCGGCGAGCGCGTCGGCGCGCTGGCGGACGTGACGCTCCTGCCGCCGGTCGCGCCGAGCAAGATCGTCGCGGTCGGGCTCAACTACGCCGACCACGTCGCCGAGTCGGGGCCGGCGCTCGATCTGCCCAAAGAGCCGGTGATCTTCATGAAGCCGCCGAGCAGCCTGCTCGGGCACGGCGGGACGATCCTGCTGCCCGCGGGCGCAGAACCGGTCCACTATGAGGCCGAGCTGGCGGTGGTGATCGGCCGGCGCGCGCGGCACGTCCGCCGCGAGGACGCCTACGACTACGTCCTCGGCCTGACCTGCGGCAACGACGTGAGCGCGCGCAACTACCAGCAGCAGGATGGCCAGTGGGTGCGCGCCAAGGGGTTCGACACCTTCACCCCGCTCGGCCCCTGGATCGCGACCGATCTGCGCGCCGACGCGCTGGCGATCCAGTCGCGGCTGAACGGCGGGGTCGAGCAGTCGTCGAACACCCGGCACCTGCTGTTCGACGTGCCATTCCTGATCGCGTTCATCTCCGGGGTGATGACCCTCCTGCCGGGCGACGTCATCATGACCGGCACGCCCGCGGGCGTCGGGCCGATGCATCCCGGCGACCGGATCGAGGTCGAGGTTGAGGGGATCGGCACGCTGGCGAACGGCGTGGCGGCCGAGTCGGCGTGAGCCGCCGCGCGCGGCGAGCCGGGAGTGACGGCCAGGGATCATGGTAGGGACACCGGCGCTGCGGACCGTCAAGGTGATCGTCGGCGGCGAGGGCAACGTGGGCAAGACCTCGCTGATCCGCCGCTACGCCAAGGCGAAGTTCACCGAGGCGCGCAACATCACGCTCGGCATCGACATCACGACCCAGGAGTTCGACCTGGGTGGCGAGCGCTTCAAACTGGCCCTCTGGGACATCGAGGGGCAGGCCGGCGACCGCCCGAACTTCTACATCGGCGCGCAGGCCGCGCTTCTCGTCTATGACGTCACCGAGCCGCGCTCGCTGGAGGCCCTGCCGGTCTGGATCGAGCGCGTGCGCCGCTACGCGCCCGACACCCCGCTCCTGATCGCCGGCAACAAGACCGACCTGCCGGCCGAGGTGCCGGAGGCGTGGGGCGACACCCTCGCCGACTACACCGGCGCGCACGGGCACCGGCGCATGTCGGCGAAGACCGACACGAACGTGACCGAGACCTTCCGCGCGCTGGCGGAGATCGCGGTGGCGCGCGTGCTGGCCGAGGACGAGCGGGCGGGCGATGGCGGGGGGGAGCGCTGACCCGCCGCGCGGCCGGCCCGCGCGCGTCGTCTTCCTCGGCACGCCCGAGTTCGCCGTCCCGGTCCTGCACGCGCTCGTCGCATCGCCCCTCGTCGCCGTGACCCTCGTCGTCACCCAGCCGGACCGCCCGGCCGGGCGCGGTCGCCACCTGACCCCGCCGCCGGTGAAGGCCGCTGCGATGGCCCACGGCCTCGACGTCTACCAGCCGGAGCGGTTGCGCGGCGCGGCGGCGCTGGAGCGCCTGGCCGCCGCGGCGGCCGACCTCTTCGTCATCGCCGCCTACGGGCAGATCCTCCGGCCGGCCGTCCTCGCCCTGCCGCCGCGTGGCTGCCTCAACGTCCACCCCTCGCTGCTGCCGCGCCACCGCGGCCCCGCGCCGGTCGCCGCCGCGATCCTGGCGGGCGACCGCGAGACCGGCGTGACGATCATGCTGACCGACGCCGGGATGGACACCGGCCCGATCCTGGCGCAGCGCCGCCTGCCGCTGACCGGCCGCGAGACGACCGCGAGCCTGACGCCGGTGCTGTTCGACCTCGGCGCCGCGCTCTTGATCGAGACGATCCCGGCCTGGCTCGACGGCGCGCTCGCGTCCCGGCCGCAGGGCGAGTCGCGCGCGACGGTCTCGCGGCTCTTCGCGCGCGAGGACGGTCGGGTCGACTGGCGCCGGCCCGCCGTCGAGATCGCGCGCCAGATCCGCGCCCTCAACC
>DASSSV010000074.1:0-2512 GCA_035708265.1 Thermomicrobiales bacterium
AGGCCAACGACGACGGGCTGGCGTTGAAAGCCCTCGACCGGATCGAGCGGCAGATCACCTTGCAGGCGAAGTTGCTCGGCGAGATCGACCGCCCGGCGAACCTGGCCGGCTCGGAAGAGTGGGCGGCGTTGCGGGCGAAGATCGTCGAAGCGCTGGCCCCCTTCCCGGCCGCGCGGGCGGCGGTGCTGGAGGCGCTTGACGATGCCGGCTGATCCCTCGCGAGCGCTCGCGGGCGACCTGGGCGCGGCGCTCGACCCCGTGCGGCTCTTCCGCCGGGCGGTCGGTGCCGAGCCCGATGGCTGGCAGCGCGACGTGCTCCGCTCGGCCGCGCCGCGGCTGCTGCTCAATTGCAGCAGGCAAGTCGGGAAGTCGACCTGCGCGGGCGTGCTCGCGGCGCACACGGCGCTGTACCAACCGGGCAGCCTGACCCTCCTGCTCTCGCCGTCGCAGCGGCAGTCGGGCGAGTTGTTCAGGAAGGTGCGCGACGTGTTCCACGCGCTCGGCGCGGAGGCGGCCCCGCTCGACACCGACAACGTGCTCAGCCTGGAGACCCGCGCCGGCTCGCGCGTGGTGTCGCTGCCGGGCAAGGAGGGCACGATCCGGGGCTTCAGCGGCGCGCGCTTGCTGGTGCTCGATGAGGCCGCCCGCGTCAGCGACGACCTCGTGACCGCGGTCAGGCCGATGCTCGCCGTCTCGGGCGGCCGGCTCGCCGCGCTCTCGACGCCGTTCGGGCGGCGCGGCTGGTTCTTCGAGGCGTGGGCCGGGGGCGGCGCTTGGGAGCGCTACGAAATCCCGGCCGCCATGTGCCCGCGGATCAGCGCCGCGTTCCTGGCCGAAGAGCGGCAAGCGCTCGGGATCTTCTACCCGCAAGAGTACGAGTGCGCCTTCCTCGACCCGGTGAACAGCCTGTTCAGGGGCGAGGATGTCGACGCGCTACTGGATGACGACGTGCAACCCCTGTTCCCGCTCACGCGGCCGGCGTGAGTGGGGGCAGGCGCGAGGAGGGGACGATGAGCGCGACGCCGCCGTATCCGATGCGGCTGTGGATCGGCCTGGATTTGGGGAAAATCCAAGACTACACGGCGTTGGCGATCGTGGAAGAGTTGCCCGCCACCGTGCGGATCGACGAGCGCGCCTTCCGCGCGATCCCGGCCTGGTCGGATGACCCGCACTGGCACGTCCGGCATTTGCAGCGCTGGGAACTCTTGACGCCCTACGAGACGATCGCCCACGACCTCGACGGGCTGCTGCTCGCGCTCCTCAACGGCCGGCCCCGGCCGGACCTCAATGTGTGGGTGGACGCGACCGGCGTCGGCGTCGCCGTCGTCGAGCGCTTGCGGGCGCAGCCGATCTTGCGGTCGCTCGGCGTCAACAGTTGCTCGATCACCGCGGGGAAGGGCTGGTCTCAGGCCGGCCCCGGCGAATTCCACGTCGCCAAGAGCGAGTTGGTCGGCGTCGCGCAAGTCGCCATCCAGCGCGGGCGGATCAGGGTCGCGAAGCACCTGCCCGACGCCGCGGTGTTGCTCGGCGAGTTGCGCGGCTTCGAGGCCAGGATCAGCGACTCGGGGAACATGCAGTTCAGCCACCGCGAGGGCGAGCACGACGATTTGGTCTTGGCCGTGGCGCTGGCGTGCTGGGGCGGGGCCGGCCGGCGCGCCGGCGAGGTGGTGCAGACGAACTATCTGGGCCTCGGGGCCGAGAGGGACACCCCGCCCTACGGCCCGGCCGCCGCTCGCCGCCGGCGCGCGTGGTAGACTGGGCGGCGAGCGTTCCCATCATGCCCTCCCGCGCGCGGCGCGCGGCCGATCGCGGCCGGCCGCGTCGCCGTGTGGCGCGCCCGCCCGCTGAGGCCGGGTCTGCGTCGTGAGCAGGCACAGGCCCCTCCCGCGGCTCTCGGGGGCGCTGAGGACGTCTACGAGGCATCCGCGGGCGGTGACGATGGCAGGCCGAGGCCGCGGGCGTGCCGGTGCGCGTCTTCCGCTCGGGCGGTGGCGTCGGCTGGGAAGAGCGGCGCGCCGGCGCGCTCCGGCCCGCGACGATGCGCCGGCTCACCGCGCGCGCTGGGCGCGAGACGGCACGGAGCGGCGACCGGTGATAGCCTGCCTCATGCCCCCGCCCACGCATACCGTGTCGCCGCCCAGCGCCGCGGCCACCGCCGCGAGGAGGTCGTCGCAGTCGAACGGCTTGGCGATCAGGCCGGCGAAGCCGCGCGCCCGCCAGTCGGCGAACGCCGCGGGCGGGTAGGGGGTGGCGAGCATCGTCGGGGTGCCGCCCGCCGCCGCCCACACCCGCCCCACCGCCGCCCAGCGGCCGGGGTCGCGGACATTCGCGACGCCCAGCGTGTCCAGCAGGACGAGGTCGTAGCGCCGGGCGGCCAGCGCCGCCCGCGCCGCGGCCTCGCCCGCCGCCCGCGTGGCGCGGTAGCCCGCGTCGCGCAGGATCAGCGCGATGAGGTCGCGGATGTCGGGGTCGGGCTCCACGATCAGGATGGTGCGGGGTGCCGGGGGCATGC
>DASSSV010000075.1:0-7320 GCA_035708265.1 Thermomicrobiales bacterium
GAGGCGGGCTCCCCCTCTCCCAGAGTTGGGAGAGGGGGTCGGGGGGTGAGGGCCGCCGGCCGCCCCTTGCTCCCGCACGCCCACCGAGTTAGACTGGTCTACGACCAGTAAGGAAGGGGAGACACGATGAAGCGGGTCGGCGCCTACGAAGCGAAAACACACCTGGCCCAACTGCTCGACGAGGTCGAGCGGGGCGAGACGATCACGATCACCCGGCACGGCGTACCGGTGGCGAAACTCGTGCCGCCCGACGGCGCGGGGCGGCGCGACGTGGACGAAGCCATCGAGAAGTTGCGCGAACTCCGGAAGGGGCTGCGGCTGGACGGGCTCTCGATCCGCGAGATGATCGAGGAGGGGCGGCGCTGATGACGTTCGTCGTGGACGCCTCGGTCGCCCTCGCCTGGTGCTTCGAGGACGAGATCACCCCGTTTACCGAGGCGATGCTCGAGCGGACCCGGCTGAACGGCGCGGTGGTGCCGGTACATTGGCCGCTGGAGATGGCGAATGCGCTGCTCATCGGCGAGCGCCGCCAGCGACTCACCGAGGCGAAGGCCGCGAGCCTGGCGCACATCCTCGGCGAGCTGCCGATCGCGGTGGACGACGGCGCGATTAGCGGGGCGTTGACCGCCGTGCTGGCGCTCGGGCGGCTGCATGGGCTGTCGGCGTACGACGCAGCGTACCTCGAACTGGCCGCGCGGGAGGGGCTGCAGCTCGCCACGCGGGATGCACGGCTGCGCGACGCGGCGGCGCGCGTCGGGGTGCCGCTGCTGGCGTAGTCGCCCGCTCAGGCGTGGAGCAGCCGCTCGACCGTGCCGAGCACTTCCGTGACCTCGAACGGCTTGCGGATCAGCGCCTCGTACTGGCAGCCGGCCAATCGCTGCGGCAGGACGACCGGGGGCAGCGCCGTGAGGAAGACGACCGGCACGTCGCGCGTGCGCGGGTCGGCCTTGAGGCGGCGGCAGACCTCCGGCCCATCCATCTCGGGCATCAGCACGTCGAGCAGCACCAGGTCCGGCGGATTGTCGCGCGCGGCCTCGATGGCCCGCCCGCCGGTGCTGGCGGCGACCTGGTACCCCTCGCCCGCGAGCATCTCGGTGAGGATCGTCACGATCGCGGGGTTGTCCTCGACGACGAGGATGTGGCCAGGGGTGCGCATGACGGGCTACGCTCCTGTTCGTTCGCGCCGGGCGCCGGTTCGCCGCGACGCCCGTTGGCCTCGCAGGCGCAGATTCCGTGCCAGGAGCCGCGCTACCGGGGCGCGGCGCCGGCGAGGCCGAGGTGCCGCCGCACCACCGCGCAGAGCGTCTCCAGCTCGAACGGGCGGGCGAGCAGGTCGGCGATGCCGTGCTCCCGGTAGTCGGCGAACTCCTTCTCGGCGTAGGCGGTCGAGAGGACGACGGGGGCCGGGCCGGCGAGGCTCCGCAGGTGATCGAGCCGGGCCCAGCGCTCGGCGAACTGGTCGGTGGTGGGGTTGTAGAGCGAGTCGGTCAGCACCAATGCGACCTCGCCGCGCCCGAGGACGGCGGCGGCCTCCGCGAAGTCGAACGTCAGGACGATCTCGGGGGCGATGTCGCGCAGGCACTCTTGCAGGCATTCCTGCACGATCGTGGCCAGGTCCGGTTCGTCTTCCACGACGAGCACGCGCGGCGATCTCGTCTCCCGCATCCCCGCTCCTCGGTCGGCGATTGTCGATACCAGGGCTGAAAGAGGGGCTGCCCGGCCCGAGCATAGACGGCCCCGCGTGGCTCGTCAAGCGATCGGGTTGGGGCGGGGTTACCGGAGGGGTTCTGCAGGCGGGGGACCGGGCGTCGGCAGCCATCGCCCGGGGCCGCCGCGCGGCGCGAAGCCGGGGCGGCGCCGGGCCGGGCGGCATCCGGCGCGCGATCCTGGGCGGGCGGGGGGGGCGCACGCCCGGTCGTGCAGGCCGAATCTCGCGCGGCCGACCTGCTCACAGGCGGGATGCCGTATACTCTCCCCGACGCCGGCGGCGAACGGGAGGTGCGCCATGCGACCACCCGAACCGGTCCTCGTCCTCGACCGCTACCCGGAGGAGCGCGCCCGGCTCCTGGACTTGCTTCACGGGCTGACGGCCGACCGGTGGGACGCGCCGACCGCCTGCCCGGGCTGGTCGGTCAAGGATCTGGCCGCGCACCTGCTCGCCGACGACCTGGGTCGGCTCTCGCGTCAGCGGGACGGCTACGCCGGCTGGGCGCCGCGACCCGGCGAGGACCTGCTCGCCTTCGTGAACCGGCAGAACGAGGAGTGGGTGCAAGGGGCGCGGCGGCTCAGCCCCGGCGTGCTCTGCGACCTCCTGGCCTGGAGCGGCGACCGGGTCGCGGCTTGCTTCGCGGCGCTCGACCAGTTCGCCCTCGACGGGACGGTCAGTTGGGCCGGGCCCGAGCCCGCGCCGGTCTGGCTCGACGTGGCACGCGAATACACCGAGCGCTGGCACCACCAGCAGCACATCCGCGAAGCCGTCGGCGCCCCCCCGCTGACCGATTCGCGCCTCTTCGCGCCGGTGCTCGCGACCTTCGTCCGCGCCCTGCCCCACGCGCTGCGCGACAGCGACGCGCCGGCGGGCACGGCCGTCGGCCTGCGCATCGAGGGCGCGAGCGGCGGCGACTGGGCGGCCGTGCGGGAGGCGCGCGGCTGGACGCTCTACGCCGGCGCGCCGGAAGGGGCAGCGGCGCGGGTCGCGCTCGACGAGGCGCTGGCCTGGCGGCTCTTCACCAGGGGAATCGCGCCGGACGAGGCCGCGCCGCGGGCGACCCTGGAGGGCGACCCGGCGCTCTGCCGGCTGGTGCTGGGGATGGTGGCGATCATCGCCTGAACGGGCGCGAGAGGGGAGGTATGAGGATGGAAGAGTGCGAGTTCGGCACGAGCGGGCTGCGCACCTCGGCGATCGGCTTCGGCACCTGGCCGATCGGCGGCACCTACGTCAAGGAGGGCTACGGCGGAGTGGACGACGCCGAGGCGATCCGCGCGATACGCCACGCCCTCGACCTCGGCGTGACCTGCTTCGACACCGCGCCCGCCTACGGCCTCGGCCGCGCCGAGCGCCTCCTGGGCCAGGCGCTCGGCCCGCGCCGCCAGGACGTCGCGGTCGTGACCAAGTGCGGCATCCCGTTCATCCCGGAGGAGCGGCGCTTCGGGCGGGACGCGACCTACGACCACATCCTCGCCGAGGTCGAGCAGAGTCTACGCAACCTGGGCACCGACTACGTCGACCTGATCCTGATCCACTGGCCCGACGTGAAGACGCCGGCCGAGGAGACGATGCGCGCGCTGAACCACCTGCGCGAGTCGGGCAAGGCGCGCTACGTCGGCGTGTCGAACTTCTCGCCCGAGCAGATGGCCGCCTGCCTCGAACACGGCCCGCTGCACGCCGAGCAGGTCGGCTACAACCTCTTCGACCGTCGGCGCGAGGCCGAGACCTTCCCCTTCTGCCGCGAGCACGGCATCGGCGTGATGGCCTACGGGCCGCTGGCCCACGGCCTCCTGACCGGCGCCTTCACCGCCGACACGACCTTCGGGGAGCAGGACTGGCGCGCGAGCGGCAGCGCCTTCGGCCTGCCGATCTTCGCGCCCGACAACCTGGCGCGGAACGTCGCCGTCGTGGACCGCCTCCGGGCCTTCGCCGCGGAGCGGGGCCGCACCGTCGCGCAACTGGCGCTGGCCTGGGCGCTGCACGAGCCCGCCGTCAGCGTCGCGCTGGTCGGCGCGCGCACCGCCGCCGAGATCGAGACGGCGCTCCCCGCGGCCAACTGGAAACTGACCGACGCCGACCTGGCCGAGATCGCGGCCCTGATGGCGGGCGCGGCCGGCAACGCCTGACACCGGGCGCCTGACGCCGCGGCCGGGCGGGGCGGGCGCCCTCGGAGTGATGCCCGCCCCGCCCACGCGGCTCAGGCGTCAGCGGGCGGCGCTCCCGCCCCGCCGATCCAGCGCTCGAACCAGACCGTCGCCCGCCGGCGCACGTCGAGCATCAGCCGGGGCTCGGCGACGCCGTGGCCCTGGCGCGGGTAGATCACCATCTCGACCGGCACGCCGCGCCGCTTGAGCGCATTGTAGAACTCGCGCCCCTGGCCGAGCGGCACGCGGATGTCGTTCTCGCCGTGCTGGATCAGCGTCGGCGTGCGGACGTTGGCCGCGTGGACAATCGGCGTCTGCCGCCGGTAGGGCTCCAGGTCGTCCCAGAAGTCGGCGCCGAAGTAGTCGGGGATGAAACTCGGGATGTCGGACGTGCCGTTGAAACTCGTGGGGTTGGTCACGCCCGCGCCGACGCAGGCGGCCTTGAAGCGGTCGGTCTGCGTGACGACCCAGCTCGTCATGAAGCCGCCGTAACTCCAGCCGAGGATGCCGAGGCGGTCGGGGTCGGCGATGCCGCGCGCCACCAGCGCGTCCACGCCCGCCATGATATCGCGGTAGTCGCCACCGCCCCAGTCGCCGTAGTTGGCGAAGCGGAAGTCGCGGCCGTAACCGCTCGACCCGCGCGGGTTGGCGCGGAAGACGACGTAGCCCCGCTCGGCCAGCCCGACGATGTCGGCGTAGCCCTGGATGCCGCCGAGGTAGTTGCGCTGGTAGACGCCGGTCGGCCCGCCGTGGACCTCGACGATCGTCGGGTAGGGCCCGCCGGTCTCGTCGGCCGGGTAGACGACGATGCCCTCGATCGTCTGGCCGTCCGGCGCCCGCCAGGTCAGCGTCTCGGCGCGCGGCAGCGGCGCGTCGGGCCAGTCGGCCGGCAGCGCGGGCGTCGCCACGGTCGCGGGCGGTTCGCCGCCGGGCACGTCGAGCAGGGCGACGGCGTTTGGCGTGTGGAAGTCCTGCGCGACGAAGGCGATCTGCCCGCCGCGGTTCGCCGCCGGCAGGCTCTTCGGCACCAGCGCGTCGGTCAGTTCGCGCGGCGCCCCGCCCGACACCGGGACGGCGAGGAGCTGGCTGGCCGTGCCGCGGAGGTCGTGGACGTAGAGTTCCTGGCCGTCCGGCGACCAGCCGAGCAGGTCGGTCTGGCCGTCCGGCGTCGCGGCCAGCGCGCGCGGCTCGCCGCCCTCGACGGGGTAGAGGGTCGGGCGGGAGGCGAAGGCCCAGCGCGGCGGCCGGTCGCTGGCGACGGCGGCGACCCAGCGGCCGGACGGCGAGGGGCAGAGGCGCGGCATGAACCCGCCGAGCGGGCCGAGGTCGCGCAGGTCTACCTCGCCGGCGGGGTTCTCGCGGTCGAGATTGACGAGCGCGACGCGCGACGCGGTCCAACTGTCGGCGTCGGGCGTCGGCTGGTGCGCCAGCGCCAGTGCGCCGCCGTCCGGCAGCCACTCGAAGCTGGTGACGTGGAAGCGCCCCGCGGTGATCCGCCGCGCCTCCGGCGTCTGCCGCGGGCCGACCGCGAAGGGGACGACGTGGAGGTGGGCGAAGGTGAAGTCGCGGTCCCACTCCTGCGCGTCGTCGCGCGCCTTGCGCTTCTTCTCTTCGTCTTCGGTCGGCGGGTCGCCCATCGCGAAGGCGATTTGCGCGCCGTCGGGCGACCAGGCGAGCGCGGCGACGTCGCTCTTGTCGTAGCGCGTCAGCGGCCAGGCTTCGCCGCCGTCCACGCGCATCGCCCAGACGTTGGCCTTGCCGGAGCGGCGCGAGATGAAGGCGACGTAGCGGCCGTCGGGCGACCACGCGGCGCCGCCGTCGGCCTGATCGCCGAAGGTCAGTTGCCGCGGCTCGCCGCCGCCCCGGTTTGCCAGGTAGAGGTGGGTGATGAACTCGCTGCGCTCGTCGGTCAGGATCGGCTCGCGCACGGCGTAGACGACTCGCTCGCCGTCGGGCGACGGCGCGACTTCCATGATCTGCGGGTAGCGCAGGCGCATCTCATATGCCCAGCGCCCAGCGGCGGCCTCCGGCTCGTCCGTCACGGTGCCCCCTCCTTCTCGTTCGCGGCGACGCGCACACTCGGCCCGGCGCATCATACGCGCGCGGCGGGGGCGAGGACAAGGTGGAGACGGCAGGCGGCAGGCGGCAGGCGGCAGACGGCAGACGGAGGGGCGGAGCGGTGGCGTGGAGGGGGAGAGGGCGGGTTGGGCCGGCTGGCGGTTGAAACCGCCACGCCAGGTTACTGCCGTCTGCCGTCTGCCGTCTCGCTACGGGTTGCTCTTGAGCAACACCGTCAGTTGCCCGGCGGCGGGTTGCAGGGCGACGATGCGGAAGGGCTGGTTGGCCATCGTGGCGCGCAGCCGGGCGTTGACCTGGTCCTCGATCTGGTGGGCGAGGCTGCTGGGGAGGCCGAAGGCGCCGGCCTGGGCGCGCAGCAGCACCACGCTGAACTGCCCAGCGACGACGCGCGGCTGGAGTTCGACGCGCACCGGCACCGGGAGTCCTAGCGCGCTGGTCGTGCCGCGGACCTGGATGGTGCCGTCCGGCAGCACGCGCACCTCGGCGTCGCGCAGCGTCGGCGTGGCGGTCTTGCCGGCGTTGCCGGTGGACGGGTGGGTCAGCTCTTCTTGCAGGAAGCCCTCGGTGGCGGTGAACGAGACGTCGTAGGGCTGGGCGGCGTCGCCGAGGGCGGGCACGGACGCGGCCGCCCCGCTCGGGATCAGGAAGAAGGCCAACGCCCCGCCGAGGATCAGGCCGAGTGCCAGGCCGGCTATCAGCGCGATCAACGCTCGCATCATCTTCCCCTCTCGCGCCATCAACCGACATCGCGCCACCCCGCGGGCCGGCCGCGCCTCCCGCAGCCCGGCCCCGGACGGTCTACCAGAGGATACGCGCCGCGGGGGGAAACCTCACGCTCGGCGCACCTATCTCCTACCGCCTATCGTCTATCATCTCCGCCGCGCCGTCGAGTTGCGCCGTCAGCCAGGCGGCGATGTCGCGCAGGCTCTCCGGCGTGACCTCGTGCCCCATGGGGTACTCGCGGTAGGTCAGCGCGACCGGGAGCGCCGCGAGGTGGTCACGCGCCTCCCGGCCGTGGTGGAGCGGCAACACCTGGTCGGCGACGCCGTGGACCATCAGGATCGGCAGGTCGGTCAGGGCCTCGGCGTCGGCTTCGACGGCGTCGGCGGCGGGCGTGGGCAGGCGCCCGCTCATCGCGACGACGCCGGCCAGGAGGTCGGGCCGGGTCAGGGCGACGGCGAGGCTCATGATGGCGCCCTGGCTGAAGCCGAGTAGGTAGACGCGGCGCGGGTCGAGCCCGTAGGTCGCGACCGCCTCGCCGATGAAGCGGATGAGCGCCTCCCGGCTGCGCTCGGCCTCCGCCGCGTCGGCCACCGGCCCGCGCGGCGTGAAGTCGAGGCGGAACCAGGCGAAGGCATCGAGGCCGAGCGGGATCGGCGCCCGCGCGCT
>DASSSV010000076.1:0-8238 GCA_035708265.1 Thermomicrobiales bacterium
CAGCAGGGCAACGCGGTCGAGGAGACCGAGTGGTTCCGCTGCGTCGCCTTCGACAAGCTCGGCGAGATCGCCGGCGAGTACCTCTCAAGAGGCCGGCAGGTCTACGTCGAGGGGCGCTTGCAGACGCGCAAGTACACCGACCGCGACGGCGTCGAGCGGACGGCGGTCGAGATCGTGGCGAGCGACCTGGTCCTGCTGGGCGACCGCCACGACGAGGCCGCGGGCGCCCGCGCCGGCGCCCGGCCGGTCGCGCCGACCGAGGACGAGATCGCCGACGACGAGGTGCCCTTCTGACGCCAGGATGCCGCGGGGCGGCGCGATGCGCCACGCCGTCCCGCGGCGCATCCCCGCACGCCGCGTGCGCGGGGCTCAGGAGGCGACGATGGGCGGTGACTGGGGCGACGGCCGCGACCAGGCCGCGCGCACCGGGGCGGGACCGGCCGGGAGCGGCGGCGGGCGGGGTCAGGCGGCGCCGCGCCGCCCGCCGCCGGCCTCCCCCGAGCAGCGCGCCCACTGGCGCGCGCTGGGCCGCGAGAAGTTCCGGGACCGCGACTACCAGGCCTACGCCCAGGCCCATCGCAGCGTCGAGAGCCTGCGCGCGGCGGGCCGGGCCGGCTTCGCCGAGACCGCCCGGCGCCACGGCCGCGACTTCGCCGCCGGCGTCCTCGCCCGCCAGCGACGCGAGCACCCCAGCGCCGACGAGCGCGCGATGATCGGGCTGCTGGCCGACGTCGGGCAGCGCGAGGGCCGCGAGTACTTCCGCGAGTACCCGGTCGTGCCCGGCCGCGTCTACGCCGACTTCGCCTGGCCCGAGCGGCGCCTCGCCATCGAGGTCAACGGCACGGCCCACGACGCGGCCTGGTTCGTCGAGCGGGGGATCCGCGAGCGCGACGCGCGGCGCGTGGCCGCCTATGGGGAGGCGGGCTGGGCGGTGCGCGTGGTGACCGCGCGCGACCTGGGGGAGCGGCGCGATGCGACGATCGAGCAGGTGCGGGCGCTGCTGGCCGCGAAGGACGGCGAGCAGGCCCCGCTCTGGTAAGATAGTTCCGCGCCCGCATCCCGAGCCGACATGGCTGGTGGTGCTGGTGCCTATCGGGAGCGGAAGGGTCCTCATGGTCGAGCCTCGCGAGCCGATCGTCCAGGCCATCGACGAGTACGCCTGGGAGGCGGCCGAGGTGCGCCCGATCGGCGTCGAGATGTCGATCGGCGAGTGGCTGCGGCGCCTGCGCGCGCGGGGCATGCGGCTGGGCGTGATGCCGCCCGCGCGCATCGCTGGCGGCCCGTACGGCGGCGGCTGGGTGCTGAGCGCCGACAACGAGGACGGCCGCGTCTACTTCGCCGTGCCGGCCGCGGCACTCCCCCTGCTCCGCGATGTCCTCGCGCAGGAGGTGTACGCCGCACTCACCCGACGGGCAGGCTCCCACGGCCTGCAGGGCGACACCAAGACTGGCTGACGTCCGCCTTGGTGCGCATCCTACGATGCGCCGGCGTGGCGCATCGCCGCGGTGGCGGCGCGCGGACGCGGCGCGGGAGGTGCGGGATGGGCGCGCTCTTGATCGGCACCTCGGCGTGGAGCGACCACGACCCCTTCTACCCGCCCGGCACGAAGCCGGCCGGGCAGTTGCCCTTCTACGCCCGCTACTTCCCGATCGTCGAGGTCAACACGACCTACTACCGCGTGCCCAATCGGAAGATGGTCGAGGGCTGGGCGCGGCGCACCCCGCCCGGCTTCACCTTCGACGTCAAGCCACCCCGGCAACTCACCAGCACGCCCGAGACGCCGAAAGGCGAAGCCCCGGAGCCCGACGCCGACCTCGCCGCCGCCTTCGCCGCCGCGCTCGCCACGCTGGCCGCGGCGGGCAAGCTCGGGGCCATCACCTTCCAGTTCCCGCCCTCCTACCGGAACACCGAGGAGCACCAGGAGTACCTGCGGCTCCTGCCCGAGCTCTTCCCCGACTACCCCCTCGCCATCGAGTTCCGCCGTCGCGACTGGCTGGACGAGGAGCACGCCGGCGAGACGCTGGCGCTGCTGCGCGACGCCGGGCTGGCCTACACGATGGCCGACGAGCCGCAGTTCGGCTCGGGCAGCGTCCCCCCGGTCTACGGCGTGACCGACCCGCGGCTCGCCGTCGTGCGCTTCCACGGGCGCAACGCCGAGACCTGGTACACGTTCGGCCGCTCCAGCCGGGACCGCTTCGACTGGGAGTACAGCGCGGACGAACTGGCGGAGTGGCGGCCCAAGCTCGAGCGGGCGGCGGCCGAGGCGCGGCAGGTCCACGTCTTCTTCAACACGAACAAGGCCGACCAGGGGCCGAAGAACGCCCTGCGGCTGATGGACCAGTTGGGCCTGCCGCACCCGCCTCTCCCGCCCGGGCCGGACGCCGGCGCCTAGTCCCGCGCCGGTCCTCGCCCGTCAACCTGCCGGGGGCGTGCGGCGCGGTTCCGGCGGCGCGGCGGGCGGGGCGTCGCCGGCCGGGAGGTGCTCCGCGGCCGATGCGCGGCCGGCGAGCGGCAGCGTGAAGGAGAAGGTCGAGCCTCTCCCGACCTCGCTCGTCACCTCGATCTGCCCGCCGTGCCGTTCGATCAACTGGCGGCAGATGTAGAGGCCCAGGCCCAGGCCGCGCCGCGCGCCGTGCTGCACCTCGATACCGGGCACGCGGTAGAAGCGCTCGAACAGCTGCGCACGCGCTTCCTCCGGGATGCCCGGCCCCTCGTCGCGCACCGCCACCCGCACGCTCGGACGCCCGGCCGGCCGCGGCTCGACGCTCGACTCGGCCCCGCCGCCCCCGGCGACACCGGTCCTGCCTCGCCCGGCCAGTGCGGCGGCACCCTGGCCGGGAGGCAGCTCCTCTCGCGTGATGGTGAGCACGACCGGCCGGTCGGCGGGCGAATACTTGAGGGCGTTGGAGAGCAGGTTGGCGATCACCTGGCCGAGGCGGTCGCGGTCGCCCTCCACCTCCACCGCCCCGCCGGGCGTCTCCGGCAGCACGAGGTCGACGCTCCGCCCGCTCGCCATCCGCGCCGCCTCAACCTCGTGCCGCGCCAGCGGGATGAGGTCGCACCGCCCGCCGACGAGGGTGAGCCGGCCCGCCTCGATGCTCTCGGTATCGCGCAGGTCGCGCACGAGCCGCTCCATGCGAGCGACCGCCTCGCTGATGGTGTGCAGCGCGCCCACCTCCGGCACCCGCCCGCGCGCGACCTGCCGCTCCAGCAGCTGCACCCGCCCCTTCATCGCGGTCAGCGGGTTGCCCAGATCGTGCGCGACGATGCCGAGCAGTTCCGCGCGCTCGCGCTCCAGCCGCTTGCGCTCGGTAATGTCGCGCACGATCTTCGAGGCGCCGATGATGGCGCCCGCGCGGTCGCGGATCGGCGAGATGGTGAGCGACACATCGAGCGGGCGGCCATCCTTCGTGACCCGCACCGTCTCGAAGTGCTCGATGCGCTCCCCCGCCTTGAGGCGCGCGAGGATCGCGTCCTCCTCGTCGCGCCGGTCGGGCGGGATCAGGAGGAGCACCGGCTGCCCGATGATCTCCTCGGCCGTATACCCGAATATCCGCGCCGCGCTGGCGTTCCAACTCGTGATGATCCCCTCCAGCGTCTTGCTCGCGATGGCGTCGGCGGACGACGACACGATGGCGGCCAGGTACGCCGTCGCTTCTTCCGCCTGCTGGCGCTCGGTGACGTCGTAGAGGCAGGCGATCGCCCCGACCAGCTCCCCGCGCCCGTCCTGCAGCGGGTGCGCGTGGGCCACGACATGCCGGCGCGACCGGTCCGGCCGCTCGATGAGGCAGTCGGCGGCGGCCTCGTCGCGGGCTGCGCCCCGCAACAGCCGCGCGATGGGGTAGTCGCGCCGCGGCATCGGCCGACCGTCCGGGTAGCGGCGCCGGAGCGCGCCGCAATAGCGGTCGTCGGGGTCCCCGGCCGCGGGCGTCCGCCCCCACAGCTCGACGGCGCGCTGGTTGTACTCTTGGATCGCGCCGTCGGCGTCGCAGGTGTAGACGGCCACCGGCACGGAGTCGAACAGCGTGCGGTAGCGCGCTTCGCTCTGCTCCGCCTGACGGCGCGCGCGCACCGACGCGGTCACGTCGACCGCGTAGACCAGGACGCCGTCCACCGCCCCCGCCTCGTCGCGGGTCGGCTGCGCCACCACGTCGACGTAGGCCTCCTCCGGGCTGCCGCGATGGCCGCGGGCGAGCGTGAGCGGGATCTCCCTGCGCTCATAACGCTCGCCGCCCGCGTAGACCCGGTCGAGCGCCGCGAGGAGGCCCGGCCCCGCCAGATCCGGCCCCGCCTCGCGGATGGGCCGGTCGATCAGCTCCGGGCCACCGCCGAGCGCGCGCGTGAAGACCGGATTCGCCAGCTCGTAGACGTGGTCCGGCCCGCGCAAGAGCGCGATGGCCACCGGCGCCTCCATCAGCAGCGCGTGCAGCCGCTCCCGCTCGGCCTCCGCGCGCGCGCGCAGCCGCTCGCGCTCGCCCGCCGCCCGCTGGTGCTCGATGGCCAGGACGGCGGTGCGCGTGACGAGGCGGATGAGCTGCAAGTCCTCCGCCGAGGGCGAGCGGGGCCGGCGATAGTACATGGCGAAGGTGCCCAAGACGCGGCCGTCGCGGGCGAGCAGGGGCGTCGACCAGCACGCCCGCAACCCGTGCGCGAGCGCCAGCTCCCGGTAGTCGGCCCAGAGGGGGTCGTGCGCGATGTCGTCCGCGATGACCGCGCGTCTGGTGAAGGCGGCCGTCCCGCAAGAGCCCGCCGCCGGGCCGATCGGCTGGCCGTCGATCGCGTCGTTGTACGCCCGGGGGAGGCTGGGGGCGGCACCGTGCAGCAGGTGCTGGCCGTCCGGACCGAGGAGGAGGACCGAGGCCAGCACGCCGGTGCGCGACTGCGCCTCCACCCAGCGGGTGATGGCCTCGAGGACCGGCGCGAGCGGGAGCCCTTGCGAGATCATCTCCAGAACGCGGGCTTGCCCGTCCACCAGCGCCGCCAGGTGCCGATAGCGCGGTCGACTCGCTGGCGTGGCCGGAGCGGGCCCGGTCTTCGGCGATCGCGTGGGTGCGTTCTCCTGCGACGTGCCCATTGTCAGCCCCGCCCCCCGTGGACACGCGCAGGACGCCGAGACGTGCGCCGCTGCGGATGCCCTCACGAGCCCGACTGTCGTCCCGTCGGTAATGCGGCCAGGTCGCCACCGGCACCGGCATATTATGGTCTGGCCGTCGGCCCTTGACAAGGGAATGCGCGCTGCGCGAGAACGGGACGAGGGAAGAGCGCCAGGAGGGCAGAAAGGTCGCAGGGGCTCCTCGCGGCCCCCGGCCGGTATCCGCGCGTGAACCGGCGTCTCCCGCATCGTCCGCCAGCGCCTCCCCGCGGCCGGACGAGCTGCGCGCGCCGGGGTGGCTTGGTGCACCGCCGCCGGCGCCCCCATCACGCCCACGCGCCCCCACCCGGCAGTGCACCCCCGACAGGCGCCTCGCCGGCGGCGCGCCAGGGCCGCGCGTCGCCGACGGCGAGGTCGACCACCGGCCCGCGGCGCCGCACCCGCCCGGTCGCCAGGACGATCGGCCGGGCGGTTAGGGCCGCGCGGCAGCGCTCGTAGACCTCGCGCGCCAGCACGAGATTCCCGAGCTGCCCTTCGTCCTCGAGCGTCGCGAACGCGACCCCGTGGGCGGTGGGCGGGCGTTGCAGGATCACGAGGAGCCCGGCCACCGTGACCTCGCGGCCGGGCGGCGTCGCCGCCAGCGCGGCCAGCGGCGTCACGCCGCGGGCGGCCAGCGCCGGCCGCGCCAGCGCCAGCGGGTGCCCGGAGAGCGGGATGCCCGTCGCCCACAGTTCGCCGTCTAGGCGCTCGGCGGCGGTCTCCAGGGGTAGCGCCACCGGCGCCGCGGGCAGCGGCAGCCCCGTCGCCGCCCGCCACGCCGCCGGCAGCGCCCACATGAGGGCGCGCCGGGCCGCGCCCCAGCCGTCGCACGCCCCCGCCGCGAGCAGCGCCGTCGCCGCCTCCGGCGTGAGGACCCGGTGCGCGCGGCGGCAGAGGTCGGCGAGATCCCGGTAGGGGCCGCCGCGGTCGCGCTCGGCGACGAGCGCCGCCCCCCTCGTCGCGGCGATGCCCCGGACGTAGCGCAGCCCCAGCCGCACCGCGGCCCCCTCCACCGTGCAGTCGTGGGCGCTCCTGGCGAGGTCCGGCCCCAGGACGGCGACGCCGCGGCGGCGGGCGTCGCCGACGACCACCGCCGGGGGGTAGAACCCGCCCGGCTGGGCGTTGAGCCGCGCGCAGGTGTAGGCGACGGGGTGGTGCGCCCTGAGCCACAGGCACTCGTAGGCCAGGCGCGCGAAGCTGGCGGCGTGCGCCCGGCAGAAGCCGTAGCCGGCGAACGCGGCGATCTGCGCGAACACGCCCGCGGCCGTCGCCGCGTCCACCCCGTTGGCCGCCGCGCCCGCCAGGAACCGCGCCTCCAGCGCGGCCATGCGCGCCCGGCTGCGGGCGCTGCCCATCGCCCGCCGCAGCTCGTCCCCCTCGCCCGGGCTGAACCCCGCCAGCGCCGCCGCCACCTCCAGCACCTGCTCCTGCCACAGGAGGATCCCCCACGAGCCGCGCAGGATCGGTTCGAGGGCGGGGTGCGGGTAGGCCACCGGCTCCCGCCCCCCGCGGCGGCGCAGGTAGGGCCGCACCACGCCCGCCTGCACCGGCCCGGGCCGGATCAGCGAGATGGCGGCGACGATGTCCTGGAACTCGTTCGGTTGCATCAGCGGCAGGAGCGCCATCTGCGCCCGGCTCTCCACCTGCGTGGCGCCGACGGTGTCCGCGCGCCGCAGGAGGTCGAACACCGCGGGGTCGTCGAGGGGCAGCGCGTCGAGGTCGAGCGCGCCCCCGCGCCCGTCGCCGACCAGCCGGCAGGCCCCATCCACCAGGTCGAGCGCCTGGAGGCCGAGCACGTCGAGCTTGACCAGCCCGGCCAGCTCCAGCCCCTCCTTGTCCCATTGGGTGACCACGATGCCGTCCTTGGCCGCGCGCTCGAGCGGCACCAGGTCCGAGAGCGGGACGCCGCTCGCGACCACCCCGCCGTTGTGCAGCCCGAGGTGGCGCGGCAGGCCCACCAGCCGCGGCACGAGGGCGAGCAGCGTGGACCAGGGGGCGCGCCGGGCCGCCCCCGCGTCCGCCACCGCCTCCACCGCGGCGGCCAGCGAGGCGTCCTGGCCGCGGCGCAGCCGGCGCCCCAGCGCGGCCAGCGCCGGGAGGGGGATGCCGAGGGCCTTGCCTACGTCCCGCGCCGCGCCGCGCTCGTGGTAGCACTGGTAGGTGCAGGCCATCGCCACCCGATCTCCCGCGCCCCAGCGGTCGTAGATCCAGGCCAGCACCTCGTCCCGCCCGCCGTGCATGAAGTCGACGTCGATGTCGGGGGGCGTCGCCCGCTCGGCGGAGAGGAAGCGCGCGAACAGCAGGCGGTTGGCGATCGGCTCGACGCGGCCGATGCCCAGGCAGTAGGCCACCAGGCTGCCGGCCGCCGACCCCCGGCCCTGGCAGCGGATGCCCCGCGCCCGCGCATACGCCACGACCGCGCGCACGAAGAGGAAGTAGCGGGCGTAGCCGAGCCGCGCGATCACCGCCAGCTCGGCGTCGAGGCGGGCGACGGCCGCGCGCCAGAGGTCCGGGTCGCCGGCGGCGTAGCGGGCCGTCAGCCCTGCCCGGCAGAGGCCCCGCAGGTGCGCGTCGGCCGTCCGGCCGGGCGGCAGGTCCACGCTCGGGAAGACGTGCCGCCCGAAGGCCAGGGGGTAGGCGCAGCGGGCGGCGACGAGCGCGGTGTTGGCGACGGCTCGGGGCAGGTCGGCGCAGCGCGCCGCCATCGCCGCCTCGGACGCCAGGTCGAAGTGATGATTGGGGCGCAGGTGGCGCGCGGCCTCCAGCGTCGTGCCGGCCTTGATGCAGGCGAGCACGTCGGCGACGGCGCCGTCGGCCGCGGCGACGTAGTGGACGTTGGCGGTGGCGACGTAGGGGACGCCGAGGTCATCCGCGAGCGCGGCCAGCCGCCGGCCCAGCGGCCCCTCGCCCGCGACCCGGTTGCGCGGGATCTCCACCACCAAGTCGCCCTTGAAAAGCCCGAGGAGGCGCCGCGCATTGGCCCGGGCCACCTCCTCGTCGCCGGCCAGGAGCGGCGCGGCGAGCGCCCCGTGCCGGCAGCCGGTCAGGCAGACGAGGCCCCGGCGATGCCGGGCGAGCAGCGCCCGGTCGACGGGCGCGTGGCCCTT
>DASSSV010000077.1:0-5062 GCA_035708265.1 Thermomicrobiales bacterium
AGCGTGTAGACGATCTCGCCGGTGCCGCCACCAGCGCGGATCGGCGAGGAGACGCGCGCCAGCGTGCCGGCGACGGCGTAGTTGAGCGGGTCGAGCTCCGTCTGCCCGCGCCAGAGCACCTTCGCCAGGAAGAGGTACACCAGCGCCGCGCCCGCGAGCCCCAGCGCCAGCGCCGCCAGCAGGCTGAGCGGGGCGGGCGAGCCGTAGTAGCGCCGCAGGATGTACCCCGCCGCGCCGAACCAGGTGATGAACATCATCACCGTGCTGATGTTGAGTGGCGACGGCGGCGCGGGCGTCGCGGCGTGCGCGGCGTCGCCGGGCGCGCCCTGCGGCCCGTGCGCCCCGTGGGCGGGCTGGGCGGCGTGGGCGTCGTGCCCGGCGGGGCCGGCGTGCGCCGCGTGCCCCGCGTGGGCGTCGTGCGCGCCGTGCAGGTCGCCGACGTGCTCGAAATGCCCGCCGTGGGCCGCGTGTCCCAGGTGCTCGCCGCCCGGCAGGTGCAGGTCGTGGCCCACCGAGCCGAGGAAGAGCGAGACGACGCTGAAGATAAACCCGAAGGCGAAGAGGAAGAGGTAGATCCCGGAGAGTGTATCGCTCGGCCAGCTCATCGCCCCGCCCCCCGGCCGGTCGCCCGGCCCCGCGCACCCGCCGCGACCTCGCGACCGGATGGCTTACCTACAGATACGGTGGGGGGCGGGGAAGGTTACACGAGGACTCAGGACTCAGGACTCAGGACTCAGTGGGCTCCAAGCGACGAGTGTGCCCGATGGCGAACCGGCCGCACGGAGAACACCGAGTCCTGAGTCCTTCTCTTCGTCCTTTCGCCGCCGCTGTACTACAATGCTCCGAGAGGTCGCGCGCCGGCGCGACCGTCGTGCGTGGGCCGCCCGGCGCGGGCGGCGAGGATGGTGAGGGCGACCCGACGATGACCGGCACGACCGCGACCCCGGAGACATCGCAGCGCGAGCGCGTGCTCGTCTGCGTGGCTTGGCCCTACGCCAACGGGCCCTTCCACGTCGGCCACGTCAGCGGCGTCTACCTGCCCGCCGACATCTTCGCGCGCTTCCAGCGCGCGCGCGGCGCCGACGTGCTGATGGTCAGCGGCAGCGACTGCCACGGCGCGCCGATCACGATCCGCGCCGAGCGCGAGGGTGTGTCGCCGCTGGAGATCGTCGAGCGCTACCACGCCAGCTTCCTGCGCACCTTCAACGCGCTCGGCATCGAATTCGACCTCTTCACCAAGACCTACACCGAGAACCACTACGCGGTCACGCAGGACTTCTTCCTGCGCCTCCTGGAGCGCGGCTACCTCTACCGCGACACGATGACCGGCAGCTACAGCCCGGCGCAGCAGCGCTTCCTGCCCGACCGCTACGTCGAGGGTACCTGCCCGGTCTGCGGCTTCGCCCGCGCGCGCGGCGACCAGTGCGATAACTGCGGCACGCTGCTCGACCCCGAGCAGCTGATCGAGCCGCGCAGCGTGCTCGACGGCAGCCCGGTCGTCTTCCGCGAGACCGAGCACTTCTTCCTCGACCTCGGCAAGCTCGAACCGGCGCTGCGCGCCTGGCTCGACGGCACGGACCGCGGCTACTGGCGCAACAACACGGTCAGCTTCACCCGCAACTGGCTCCGCGAGGGGCTGCACGGCCGCGCGATCACCCGCGACCTCGACTGGGGCGTGCCGGTGCCGCTCGACGACCCGGCGTTCAAGGACAAGCGCATCTACGTCTGGTTCGACGCGGTGATCGGCTACCTCTCGGCCAGCATCGAGTGGGCCCAGCGCCGCGGCACGCCCGACGCCTGGGAGCGCTGGTGGCGCACCGACGAGACGGCGACGGGCGACGGCCGGCCCTCGCCCCGCTCCTACTACTTCCTCGGCAAGGACAACATCCCCTTCCATACGATCATCTGGCCGGCGATGCTGATCGGCTACGGCGGGCTCGACTTGCCCTACGACGTGCCGGCGAGCGAGTTCATGAATCTCGAAGGGGAGCAGATGAGCACCAGCCGCAACTGGGCGGTCTGGCTGCCCGACGTGGAGGATCGCTACCAGCCCGACGCGCTCCGCTACTACCTGACCGCGGTCGCGCCGGAGACGCGCGACAGCAACTGGAGCTGGGGCGACTTCGTCACGCGGATCGACAGCGAGCTCGTCGCGACCTACGGCAACCTGGTCAACCGCGTCCTCTCGTTCACCTACCGCAACTTCGACGGCCGGGTGCCGGCACCGCGCCCGCTCGGCCCGGCCGATACGGCGCTGCTGGCCGAGCGCGACGCCGCCTTCGCCCGGGTGACCGACCTGCTGGCCGACGTCCACCTGCGCGACGCGCTCAGGGAGGCGCTGGCGCTGGCCGGCGCCGCCAACCGCTACCTTGACGAGCGCGCGCCGTGGAAAGCGATCAAGACCGACCGCCAGGCCGCGGCGACCGCGCTCTACGTCGCGATCCAGGTGCTCGACGCGCTGAAGACCCTCACCTACCCCTTCCTGCCCTTCTCGGCCGAGCGGCTGCACGCGATGCTCGGCTTCGACCCCGGCGACGCCGCGACCGGCACCTACAGCGGCCTCGGCCGCGACGGCGAGATCGCCGTTCCGGCGACCGCCCGCTGGGCGATCGGCGAGGTCCCGGCCGGCCAGCCCCTCCGTCAGCCCGCCCCCCTCTTCACCAAGCTCGACCCGGCGGTCGCCGACGAGGAGCTGACGCGCCTCCAGGCGGCGCGGACGTGAGAAGTGAGAGGTATGAAGTATGAAGTATGAAACCGGGCGGGGATGACCGAGGGCTGTCGGTTGAGCCCGATTTCATGCTTCATGCATCTTCCTTCCGCAGCGCCGCCAGGAATTGCGCGTTCTCCTCGGCCGAGCGCACGGTCACGCGCAGGTGGCCGGGGAGGAGCGGGCTATGCGCGAAGTTGCGCACGACGAAGCCCTGCCGCTCCATCTTGTCATAAATCGCCTGCGCGTCGGCCGGGCCGCCCCAGCGGGTGAGGAGGAAGTTCGTCACCGAGGGGTAGACGTGCGCGCCGGCCGCGCGCAGCCCCGCGGCCAGCGGCTCGCACCCGGCCAGGATCGCGCGGACGTGCTCCTCCATGCCGGCGCGGTCGCGCACGGCGGCGGCGGCGACGCGCGCGGTGACATAGGAGACGCTGTTCGGCGGCCGCACGCGGTTCAGCACGGCGACGACCTCGGGCGCGGCGACGCCGTAGCCGAGCCGCATCCCGGCCATCCCGAACGCCTTAGACAGCGTCTTGACGACGACCAGGTTGGGGAACTTCGCGATCAGCGGCACCGCCGACCAGCCGGCGAACTCGGCGTACGCTTCGTCCACCGCGACGATGCAGGGGGCCTCGGCGACTAGCCGCTTCAGATCGGCGGGCGGCGTGGCGTTGCCGGTCGGGCTGTTGGGGTTGCAATGGAAGAGGACTTTGGCGTCCCGCGCCGCCGCCAGCAAGCCGTCGATGTCCTGCCGGAAGCCCTCGCCGAGCGGCACGGCGCGCACCGTCGCGCCGAGCTGCGTCGCGACGATCGCGTAGACCGAATAGGTCGGTGCGGAGATCACCACGACGTCGCCGTTGTCGAGGAACGCCTTGCAGACGACGTCGAGGATCTCGTCGGCGCCCGCGCCGATGACGAGCTGTTCGGGCGGCACGCCGCAGTAGTCGCTCAGCGCGGCGGCGAGCGCGGCGTAGCTCGTGTCGAAATACTCGTTCGGCTTGCGCTCGGCGCGCGCCGCCTCCATCGCCGCGTCCCAGACGGCCGGCGGGAAGGGCGAGGTGTTGAGGTCGAAGCGCACCACGTCCTCCGGGCGCAGCCCGTGGCGCGCAGCTACCTGCTCGGTCGAATCCTCCCAGGCGTACGGCTCCATCTCGCGCACCGTCCGCCGCACTAGCCGTTCGAGCATGGGTATCTCCGTTCATGGGCGGGCCGCCGGATTCTGGGTTGGTGGTTGTTAGCTGGCAGAAACGGCCCTCGCGCCACTACCGACGTTCAGCCATCAGCGATCAACTACCCGGCTGCCCGACTCGCCAGGATCGCGACCACCCGGTCGAAGATCGCGTCGGCGACCTCGCGCTTGGGCAGCAGGGACAGTTCTTCCGTCGCGCCGTCGGCGCCGAGGAGGATCACGCGGTTGGTGTCGGTGCCGAAGCCGGAGCCCTCGCCGGTGATGTCGTTGGCGACCAGCAGGTCGGCGCCCTTCTTGTGCAGCTTCTCGCGCGCGTTCGCCAGCAGGTCCTCGCTCTCGGCCGCGAAGCCGACCTTGACGAAGTCGCCGCGCGTCTCGGCCAGGATGTCGGGGTTCGGCACCAGTTCGAGCGTCAGCCGCTCCGCCGCCTTGCCGCGCTTCTTGATCTTCTGCGCGGCCGGCTCCTTGACCCGGTAGTCGGCCACGGCCGCCGCCATCACCAGCACGTCGGCGTCGCGCACCGCCGCCGCGATGGCGTCGCGCAATTCGAGCGCGCTCTCGACGCGAACGAGCGCCACCCCGGCCGGCGGGGCCAGCGCGACCGGCGTCGTCACGAGCGTCACGTCGGCGCCGCGGTCGCGCGCCGCCTCGGCCAGCGCGTAGCCCATCTTCCCCGACGAGCGGTTGGTGATGAGCCGCACCGGGTCGATTGGCTCCTGCGTCCCGCCGGCCGAGACGACCACCCGCCGGCCGGCGAGGTCGCCGCCGCGCGCGAGCGCCTGCCTGAGCGCCCCGAGGATCACCTCGGGATCGGCCAGCCGCCCCTTGCCGGTCAGCCCGGAGGCGAGGCGCCCCTCCTCCGGCTCGACGAAGACGACGCCGCGCGCGCGCAGCCGGGCGATGTTCTCCTGCGTCGCCGGCGCGGCGTACATGTCGTGCTCCATCGCCGGGGCGACGACGACCGGCGCGCGGGTGTCGAGCAGCGTCGAGAGGAGCGCGTCGTCGGCGAAGCCCCAGGCCATCTTGGCGAGGAGGTCGGCGGTCGCCGGAGCGACGAGGACGGCGGTCGCACGCTTGGCGAGCCCGACATGCTCGACCGCCAGCTCGGAGTGGCGGTCCCAGAGGTCGTCCACGACCGGCCGGTGGGTGATGCTGCCGAAGCAGAG
>DASSSV010000078.1:0-10610 GCA_035708265.1 Thermomicrobiales bacterium
TACGAAGTCCGAAGTCCGAAGTCCGAATTAATTTCGTCTCCTCTCTCCTCGTCCTCTGCGTCCTCTGCGCCTCTGCGGTGAATCGTCGCCCCGGGGCTCAACGTGAGACGCGGGCGGGGGCGCCGACTTCGGTGTCGAGGGTGGCGCCGGGGAGGGAACGGGCGGCGCGGCCGTTGACGCGCGCGACTTCGAGGAAGCCGCTGCTGCCGAAGAGGGCGATCACCTCGCCCGGCGCGGCGTCGCCGAAAGTCTCGCGGAGGCCACGCACGGTGAGGCCGCCGGCCTCGATGCGGAGGGCGGCGAGCTCGGCGGGCGCGAGGGCGGCGAAGCGCGCGCGCGGGATGTTCGTCACCAGCGTGCCGAAGTGGTCGACGTGGACGACCTCACCGGCAATTTCCTGGCCGCGCCAGTCGGGCCAGAGGTCGGGCAGGCGGACCAGCGTGACGGGGTCAAACGCGGGGCCGATCTCCGCGAAGGGTGCGCCGGCCCGGAGCGCGGCGCCGGCCGGGGCGAAGATGTCGCGGCCGTGGAACGTGCGGCTGACCGGCAGGCGCATGAAGGCGGGGTTGGCGATCTCGCGCGCGGCGCAGTCGGGATAGGCGTCGAGGACGTAGGCGAAGAGGCCGTTGTCCGGGCCGACGAAGCGCCCGACGCCCGGCACGTCGAGGGCGACGGCGCGCCGCGCCGTGCCGACGCCCGGATCGACGACGCCGACGTGGACCGTCCCGGGCGGGAAGTAGGGGTAGGCGGTGTGCAGCAGGAAAGCGCCCTCGCGGATGCACTGGGGCGAAACGAGGTGACTAATGTCGATGACCTGCGCCTGCGGCGCCCGCGCGGCGATCACGCCCTTCATGATGCCGACGTAGGCGTCGCGCACCCCGAAGTCCGTCGTGAGGGTGATGATCCCGCTGTCCACCGCGCCGGTTGTCCTCCTGGCGTAACTCGCGACGACCGAGCCGGCGATTTCAACCGCGGGCGCGTCCGCCAGCACCCCCTACTTCACCGAGTCGTTGTAGAGCTTGAGCGCATTGTTGATGTCGTTGGCACTCTGGTCGAGCGCGTCCTTCGACTTCGCCTTGCCGAGGATCACGCTCTCGATCGCGGTCTCGGTCGACGCGCGCGACTGCGCGAAGACGCCGAGGACCGCGCCGCTCGTCGCCGGCGTCAACTTGGTGTCGTGGAGTTGGTTGACCGCCGTCTGGAACTGCGGGTACTTCTGGGCGTTGTCCTTCTCCTCGGGCAGCTCGTAGGCGTCCTTGCGGACCGGGAAGTAGCCGGTGTTGATGTGCCAGAACGCCTGCTGCTGCGGCTGCGCGAGCCACTGCACGAACTTCCAGGACGCCTGCTTCTCTTTGTCCGGCTTGCTCTGCGTGATGTAGAGCGACGCGCCGCCCATGATGATCCCGCCGTTGCCGGAGGAATCGGGGCGCGGCATGTAGCCGGTGCCGACCTCGAACTTGTCGCCCGCGCCGCTGACGACCTGGCGCACGACGGCGGTCGAGTCGATCGTCATCGGGATCTGCCCGGCGATGAAGGCTTTCTGGGTGTCGCTGGTGTTGCGCCCGAGGTTGACGGCGACACCCTTCTGGACCAGCCCGTTCCACCAGTCGACGATCTTCACGCCGGGGTCCTGGTTGTAGACGACCTTGGTGGCGCGCTGGGCGCCGCGGCCGTTGTCGGGGTCGGCGTAGAGCGCGTTCTCGGTCGCCAGGAACTGCTCGAAGAACCAGCCGTAGATGGCGATCGAGATCCCGTACTGCGTCACCTTGCCGCTGCTGTCCTTCTTGACCAGCTTGCCGGCCATCTGCTCGACGTCGGCCCAGGTCTGCGGCGGCTTCGCCGGGTCGAGTCCGGCGTCCTGGAACGCCTTCTTGTTGTAGTAGAGGATCGGGTTGGAGGTGTTGAACGGCATCGAGTAGAGGCGCTTGTCGACCGTGTAGTAGTTGAGGATCGCCGCCTCGAACTGCGACGTGTCGAACTTGTCGGCGTCGATGAAGGTCTGCATCGGCTCGATCGCCTTGCTGTCGATCATGAAGCGCAGGCCGATGTCGTAGATCTGGACCATGTGCGGCAGCGTCTTCGAGGGCAGGCCGGCTTTGACCTTCGTCAACGTGTCGTCGTAGCTGCCCTGGTAGATCGCCTCGACGTAGACGTCGCTCTGGCTGTCGTTGTACTGGTCGACCAGCTTCGTCACCGTAGCGCCGTTCTGGCCGCCCATCGCGTGCCAGAACTCCAGCTTGAGCGCGTTGGGGTTCTTCGGCGGCTTGGCCGAGTTCGTGCCGACCGGGGTGCCGAGCGCGGCGGCCGTCGAGCCGGCCGCGCCGCCCCCCGCGGGCTTGGTCGCCGCGCCGCCCGCGGGCGATGTCGCGCCCCCGCCCCCGGCCGCGGCCGGCGTATTCGTCGCGCTCCCGCCGCTGCCGCAGGCGCTCAGGAAGACCGCCAGCGCCCCGCCCGCGGCCGCGCCGAGCCCCGTCCGCAGCAGCCAGCGCCGCGACACGCGCGCCGGTTTCGGCTCGTCCATCTCCCCATTCACCGCCGATTCCATTCCAGCCATACGATGCTTTCCCTCCTCACCGGTCGTCAGTCGTCGGTCGTCGGTCGTCAGTTTCGCTCCACCCCTCGTCGCTCGCCGCTCGTCACTCGTACTTCGTACCTCGTACTTCGTACTTCATCTCGTCGCCCGCCACTCAGCCCTTCACCGCACCGGCCGTCAGCCCGCGGATGAGCTGCCGCTGGCCGAAGATCAGCAGGAGCACCGTCGGCAGGACCGCCAGGACCACGCCGGCCATGACCAGGTTCCAGGAGATCGACTCCTCGTTTTGGAGGAAGCGCAGGCCGATCTGGATCGTCCGCATGTCGCGGTGGTTCGTCACCAGCAGCGGCCAGAGGTACTGGTTCCAGGTCTGCACGAAGCTATAGATCGCCAGCGTGCCGAGCGCCGGGCGCGAGAGGGGCAGGACGATCGTCAGCAAGTAGCGCAGGCTGCCGCAGCCGTCGATCGTCGCGGCGTCGTGCAACTCCTTCGGGATCGTCAGGAAGAACTGGCGCAGCAGAAACGTCCCGAACGCGGTCGCGACGAAGGGGCCGATCAGCCCGACGTAGGTGTCGGTCCAGCCGAAGCCCTGCACCGTCTGGAAGTTCGGGATGATCGTCACCTCGAACGGGATCATCAGCGTGAAGAGGAAGCAGGCGAACAGGACCGTGCGCCCGCGGAACTCGCGCACCGCGAAGGCGTAGGCCGCCAGACTGGCGGTGATGAGTTGCCCGATCATCACGCCACCGGAGACGATCAGGCTGTTGAGCAGGAAGCGCGGGATCGGCAGGCGGCGCAGCACCGTCTCGTAGTTGGCCAGGTCGAAGGCGGACGGCAGGAAGTGCGGCGGGTAGGCCCCGATCTCGTCCGCCGTCATGAAACTGGCGGAGAGGGCGTAGAGCAGCGGGAAGAGGATCACCAGGAAGGTGACGACGAGGAGCGCGTAGATCCCGATCTGGCGCGCCCGCCGCCCGCCGACGCCCTCGCGCGCCCGCTCGCCGGCCCGCTCGCCCACCGACGCGGTCACTGGTACACCACCCTCCGTTCGAGCACCTTGAACTGCACGGCGGTCAGCGCCAGCAGGATCACGAAGAGGATCATCGCCTGCGCCGAGGCGTAGCCGACGCGCGAGTTGACGAAGGCGTCGCGGTAGATCGCGTAGACGACGACGTTGGTCGAGTCGATCGGCCCGCCGCGCGTCAGGAGGTCGATCTGCGCGAAACTCTGGAACGCGCCGATCGTCGAGACGACCAGGACGAAGAAGAGACTCGGCGACAGGAGCGGCAGGGTGATGTGGCGGAAGAGGCGCGCGCCGTCCGCGCCGTCGATGCGCGCGCTCTCGTAGAGTTCCTCCGGGATGCCCTGCAAGCCGCTGAGGAGGACGATGAAGTTGAAGCCGAGCGTGCTCCAGATGGTGATCAGCGAGATCGCCCAGAGGGCCGAGCGCGGCTGCGTCAGCCACGACACCGACGGCATGCCGAGCGAGGTGATGAAGTAGTTGAGGATGCCCGCGCTCGGGTTGTACATCAGGAGGAAGATCAACGCGCCCGCCGCGACCGAGACGCTCACGGGCAGCGCGTAGGCGGTGCGGAAGATCGCGATGCCGCGCACGCGGCTGTTGCCCAGCACGGCCAGGCCGAGCGCGCAGAGGAGGCCGAGCGGCACGGTATAGAGCGTGTAGAGCACGGTGACGAGGAGCGAGTTACGGTAACTGGCCGAGGTGAGGGCGATGCGGTACTGCTCCAGCCCGACGAAGATGCCGTTGCCGTAGCCGAACGGGTTGCTGGCGAAGAGACTCAGGTAGACCGACTTGACGAGCGGGTAGAAGAAGAAGACGGCGAAGACGATCAGCGACGGTAAGAGGTAGAGGTAGGAGATCAGCGCGCCCTGCGCCGCCCGGAGCCGGGCCCCGCGCGCCGCCCGCGCCCGCGCGGCGGCGACCGCCGCTGGCTGCTCCATCGTCGCGACCCGCTCGCGCCCGGCCGCCTTCACACTCGCCCGTCCCCTCCACTCCCGGCGCCGCGCCCCGACCCATCGCGGCGCATCGCGGCGCATATCATACCGCATGCCACGGCGATGCGCTCGCAGGTGACGCGCCCACCTCGTGGCGAGTGCCGGCGTGAACCGGGCGACGCCGCGCGTGGCCCCTACCAGCGCCGCCGGATCGCCGTCGGATGCCCCCAACCCACGCAGGCGGGCGTCATGCGCCGGCAGGCGCCCCAGTAGCGGCCCCCACGTCCCCACCCCGATCCGCCCGCCGCGATTCGGTACTTTCGGCTCTTGACTTTAGAACGGACGTTCTATACGATGGAGTCCACGGAAGGCGAAACGCTGCGCGACGGGGGGCGCGGGTGGAACTGACGGTCGAGCAGGCGCTCGCGCTGGCGCCGGACGCCGCCGCGGCGACCGCGGGCAGGAAGCTCGGGACGCCGCGGGGCTGGCGCAACCTCGGGCGCAGCGACGCGGCGCTATGGGGCGAGTGCCAGGGCAGCGCGCTCTACCAGGTGCGCGTCGCCCTCGACGACCTCACCGCGAAGTGCAGTTGCCCCAGCCGCAAATTCCCCTGCAAGCACGCCATCGGCCTCCTCGTCCTCGCCGCCAGTGATCCAGCCGCACTCACCGACAGCGAGCCGCCCGCGTGGGTGGACGACTGGCTGGCCCGCCGCGCGGCGAGCGCGAAGCGGCGCGAGGCGGGCCCGTCCGCTTCGGCGCCCGCACCCTCGCGGGCGAAGGGCGGGACCGCGCAGCGCGCCGACCGCCGCGAGGCCCGCGTCGCGGCCGGGCTCGACGCGCTCGACCTCTGGCTGGACGACCTGATCCGCAACGGGCTGGCCGGCGTGGAGAGCAGGCCGGCGACCTTCTGGGAGGCCCAGGCGGCGCGGCTGGTCGACTCCCAGGCACCGGGGTTGGCCGCGCGGCTCCGCAGGATGGCGGCGATCCCAAACGCCACGCCCGACTGGCCGGCGCGGCTGCTGGACCGGCTCGGGCGCCTCGCGCTCCTCACGCACGCCTACCGGCGCCAGGACGACCTCGACTCCGCGCTGCGCGAGGACGTCCGCGCGGCGGTCGGTTGGTCGCTGCGCGAGGAGGAGGTGGTGGCGCGCGGCGAGGTGGTGCGCGACGGCTGGCTCGTCCTCGGTCAGCGCGTGACGATTGAGGACCGGCTCAGGACGCAAGCGACCTGGCTCGTCGGCGCGCGCAGCGGCCGGCCCGCACTGGCGCTGCAGTTCGCCCACGGCAGCGCGCCCTTCGCGCAGACGCTCGCACCCGGCACGCGGCTCGATGCCGACCTCGTCTACTGGCCGGGCGCTTACCCGCTGCGCGCGCTCGTGCGCGAGCGCCACGGCGCCCCCGCGCCGCTCGCCGGCCCGCTCCCCGGCCCGCCGACCATCGATGCCTTCCTCGACGGCGTCGCGGCGGCGACCGCGCGGCAGCCCTGGCTCGACCGCTTCCCCTGCGTCCTGAACGGCGTGACGCCCCTCCGCGACGACGCGGCCGGCTGGCTGATGCGCGACCGCGACGGCGCGGCGCTGCCGCTCACGCCGGGCGAGCACTGGCGGCTGCTGGCGCTCGGCGGCGGCCGGCCGCTGGACCTGGCGGGCGAGTGGGACGGCACAGCGCTCACGCCCCTCGGCGCATGGGCAGACGGCGCCTATCACCTGTTCGCGGAGGTGCGCTGATGGACGCGCTCGTGCGCGCCGCGCTCGCCGGCACGGCGCGCGGCGTCGAGACGCCCGCGCCCGACACGCCGGCCGGCGCGCTGGCGGCGCAACTGCCCGACCTCACCCCGGAGCGGCGGCTCCTGCTGCTGGCCGGCGCGGGCGCAGTCTACCGACAGACCGGGCGCCGCCCGGCCACCGTCGCCGCGCCCGATCCCGCGCCGGAGGAGCACCTGCCCGTCTGCCCCCCGGCCGCGGCGCGGCTGATCCGGGAAGTGGCGGCGGGGCAGCACGTCGACCTGCTCCCCGAGGCGCTAGGGCGCCTGCGCCGCGCCGGTCTGCGCCTGCCGCCCGGTCTTGTCCCGGCCGCACTAGCGCTCGGCGTGCGCGACGCCGCGCTCCGCCCGGCGCTCCTCGCGACGATGGGCGAGCGCGGCCCCTGGCTCGCCGCGCATAACACGGCCTGGCGCTGGGCCGCGGAGCGGCTACCCGCCGCCGGCGAGGCGCCGCCCGCGGACGCCGAGACGATCTGGCAGGAGGGGAAGGCGGCTCAGCGGCTGGCGCTGCTGCGCGTCGTGCGCGCGCACGACCCGGCGCGCGGGCGGGAGTGGCTGGCGGCGGTCTGGACGCAGGAGAAGGCCGAGTTCCGCGCCGAGGCGATCACCACGCTGGAAGCCGGCCTGTCGGGCGACGACGAGGCGTTCCTCGAAGCGGCGCTCGACGACCGGGGCAAGGCCGTCCGCACGGCCGCGAGCCGCCTGCTGGCCCGCCTGCCCGGCTCGGCGCTCGCGGCCAGGATGCGCGAGCGCGCCGATGCGCTTCTCGATTACACCCCGCCAGCTCAGGCAGGCGGCCTGCGGAGATTCGCGCGCGCCATCGCCGGGGGCGGGCAAGAGGTCGGGACGCTCCGCGTGACGTTGCCGGACGCCTGTGACCCGGCCTGGCAGCACGACGGCGTCGAGCCGCAGCCGCCGATGCACACCGGCGAGCGCGCCTGGTGGCTGATACAGACACTGGCTGTCACCGCCCCGTCCCACTGGGCCGAGCGCTTCGGCGTCGAGCCGGACGCCCTCATCGCGGCCGCGCTCCGCGACGCCGAATGGGGGAGCGCGGCCATCGAAGGGTGGACGCGCGCCGCCATACTCCACGAGGACCCGGGCTGGTCCGCGGCGCTGTGGGGCTGGTGGGCGCTCCCGGCGGATGCCGCCGACGAGTACCGCCACACGACCCGGAGGCGCGAGATGCTGGCCGGACTGGTTCGCTGCCTGCCCCAACAGGAGGCCGAGCGGCTCACCGCACACCTGCTGGGCGAAGTTGCTGCGGAAGAATTTCAGACGTTCTGGGGAGAGGTGGTCGATGCCCTGCCCCGGCCCTGGAACGCATTCTTCAGCGACGCCTATCTCACCGGTCTGCGCGCGTACGTGCGTCAACTCGACCGTGTCGCCCACGTCCCGGCAGATTCGTGGAAGACGACGCTGCCTACCGCCGCCGTCGCGCTCGCCCCCAGCTGCTTCGCGCGGGCGCTGGACGATTGGGAAATGCCCGACACAGGTGGGAAGAGCCCGAACGTGCAATGGAATCTGCGCCAATGGCGCAGCGACCTGGACAGGTTCTCCGAGACGATCCGGCTGCGGCAGCGCTTGATGAAGGAGATTCCGCTATGAGCAACGGCGACGGATACGCGAGCCCCGCCCTGGCGAACGGCGACGGCGCCACGGCGGTGCTGCGCGAGCACGCCGAGCAGCAGTTCGCAGAGGAACTGGCGGAGCTGGCGAAGGCGGACGACCGCCAGCGGCCGCCGAACTGGCGCCTCTCACCCTGGGCGGTGCGCACCTACCTCCTCGGCGGCACGCTGCCCGACGGCTTCGCCGTCACGTCGAAGTACATCGGCAACGCCCGGCTGATCGAGATCGCCGTCGCCACGCTGGCGACCGACCGCGCGCTCCTCCTCTACGGTTTACCCGGCACCGCGAAGAGCTGGGTGAGCGAGCACCTGGCCGCGGCGATCTCCGGCGACTCGACCCTCCTCATCCAGGGCACGGCCGGCACCGACGAGACGGCGATCCGCTACGGCTGGAACTACGCCCGCCTGATCGCCGAGGGGCCGTCCCCGGCCGCGCTCGTCGCCAGCCCGATGCTGCGCGCGATGGAGGGGGGCAGGCTCGCGCGGATTGAGGAACTGACGCGCATCTCCTCGGAGGTGCAGGACACGCTCATCACGATCCTCTCCGAGAAGACCCTCCCCGTCCCCGAGTTGAACACCGAGGTGCAGGCGCGCAAGGGCTTCAACGTCATCGCGACGGCCAACAACCGCGACAAGGGTGTCAACGAGCTCTCCAGCGCGCTCACCCGCCGCTTCAACACCGTCGTCCTGCCGACCCCAGCGACGCTCGACGAGGAAGTCGAAATCGTCGATCGGCGCGTCGCGCAGCTCGGCCGCGCGCTCGAACTGCCCGCCGAGAAGCCCGCGCTGGCCGAGATCCGCCGCGTCGTGACGATCTTCCGCGAGCTGCGCGACGGCGTCACCGCCGACGGCAACACGAAAATCAAGTCGCCGAGCGGCACCCTCTCCACCGCCGAGGCGATCTCGGTCGTCACCGGCGGCCTCGCCTCCGCCGCCTACTACGGCGACGGCGCCCTCCACGCCGACGACCTCGCGGCCGGCCTGACCGGCGCGATCGTCAAGGACCCGGTGCAGGACCGCGTCGTCTGGCTGGAATACCTGCAGACGGTCGTGCGCGAGCGCGATGGCTGGAAGGATCTGTACCGGAGCTGCCAGGAAGTGCTATGAGGAGTGCTGAGCGATGAGCGATGAGCGATGAGTGAGGACGCGCGAGGCGGCCGGTGACGATGGGAGCGGGTAGGGGAGAGGCAGGGATGGATCTGGGGGGCAAAGTGGCGCTCGTCACCGGCGCCAGTAGCGGCATCGGGCGTGGCATCGCCGAGGCGCTCGCGCAGCACGGCGCGGATGTCGCCATCAATTACCACCATGACGCCGCCGGCGCCGAGGAAACCGCCCGACTGGTCCGCGCGGCCGGTCGCCGCGCGCTGGTCGTCGGCGGCGATGTCGGCGATCCCGAGGACGTCGCGCGCATGTTCACCGAACTGGACAGCGCCTTCGACCGCTTCGATATCCTCGTCAGCAACGCCGGCATCGGCGGCAGCGGCCGCGTCCACCAGACGACCTTCGCGGCCTGGGAACGGGTAATCCGCACTAACCTGCACGGCCCCTTTCTCTGTGCCCAGCAAGCCGCGCAACGGCTGATCGCGCAGGGGCAGGGCGGCCGGATCGTCAACATCAGCTCGGTCCACGAGGAAGCCTGTTCGGCGGGTGGCGCGGCCTACTGCGCGTCGAAGGCGGGGCTGCGCAACCTGACCCGGTCGCTGGCGCTGGAACTCGGCGAATACGGCGTGACGGTCAACGACGTCGCGCCGGGCATGATCCTGACGCCGATGAACCGCCGGGCGCAGCAAGACCCCGAGTACCTGCGCTGGGCCGAGGCGCAGATCCCGATTCGCCGCGCCGGTCTGCCGCGCGACATCGGCAACATGGTCGTCTTCCTCTGCTCGGAGGAGGGCGCCTACTGCACCGGCAGCACCTTCTTCGTAGACGGCGGCTGGATGCTGACCTGGCCGCCGGTGTGAGGAGCGATGTGCGATGAGCGATGTGCGATGAATGGGGCAGGTGTGCCATTGAGGTGGCCGGAGGCGGCGCGAGTGTTGCGCGGTTGACGGCAGGGGGAGCACCTATGGCCAATGTGACGCGATTCGAGGATCTCATTGCCTGGCAGCGAGCGCGCACCTTGACGAAAGCGGTGTACAGTGCGACCCGCGAGGGTCGGTTTGCGCGCGACTTCGGGCTCTCGGGTCAGATACAACGCGCTGCGGTGTCGATTATGTCGAACATCGCGGAAGGCTTCGAGCGGAGCGGTACCGGCGAGTTCCACCATTTCTTGTCTGTGGCCAAGGCATCATGCGCTGACCTGCGCTCTCAGTTGTATGTCGCCCTCGACGTTCAGGATCTGGACCAGCCCACGTTCGATCACCGCTTTGCCCAAGCCGAGGAAGTCGGCCGGATCATCGGCGGCCTGCGCGCTACCGTCGCGCGGCGTAAGGTCCACCGCGACGGCGAGCGCCCATGACCGATCAGCCATTCATCGCTCATCGCTCATCGCTCATCGCCGTCTTCGGCATCAGGCACCACGGCCCCGGCTGCGCGCGCAGCCTCCTCGCCGCGCTCGACGCGCTCGCGCCGGACATCGTGCTGGTGGAGGGGCCACCGGACGCGCAGGAGGCCCTGCCCCTGCTGACGCACGAGGCGATGCGGCCACCGATGGCGCTGCTGGTCTACGCGCCGGACGCCCCGCGCCACGCGGCCTTCTACCCCTTCGCCACCTACTCGCCGGAGTGGCAGGCGC
>DASSSV010000079.1:0-7322 GCA_035708265.1 Thermomicrobiales bacterium
GGCTGGCGCTGGATCTTCTACATCAACCTGCCGGTCGGTCTCGTCACCCTCGTGCTGGCCCTGTTGGTCATCCCCGACCTGCGGCCCGGCCGCCGGCACCGGCTCGACCTCACGGGCGTGGCCCTGGCGACCGCGGGCCTCTTCGGCGTCGTCTTCGGGCTGATCGAGGGGCAGCGCTACGACTGGGGGACGGTCTGGTCGTTCGTCACCATCCCCGGCATCATCGGCGCGGGCGTCGTCCTGCTGGCCGCCTTCGTCGCCTCGCAGGCGCTGCGCCAGAACGCCGAGCCGCTGCTGCCCTTCGCCATCTTCCGCGACCGCAACTACACCCTCATGACCGTCGTGCTGGCGGCGGTGGGCTTCGCGATGCTCGGCCTCTTCCTGCCGCTGACGATCTACTTCCAGTCGGTCCTCGGCCTCAGTGCGCTGGCGGCCGGGCTGACGATCGCGCCGCAGGCGCTGGCGATGATGCTCGTCGCCCCGCTGAGCGGCACGCTGGCCGACCGCTTCGGCGGCAAGGTCGTCCTGATCCCCGGCCTGACCCTCTTCGCGGCCGGCATGGGCTACATCGGCTGGATCGCGCAGGCCGACTCGGGGCGCTGGAGCTTCCTGCCGGGGCTGCTCGTCTCCGGCGTCGGCATGGGCTGCGTCTGGGCTCCCGTCTACAGTATCGCCATGCGCGATGTCGAGCCGCGGCTGGCCGGGGTCGCCTCCGGCGTCATCAGCACGATCCAGGAACTCGGCGGCGTGCTCGCCAGCGCCATCGTCGGCGCGCTGTTGCAGAACCGGCTGGCGCTCGCACTGCACGACCGCGCAGTGCAGGACGCGGCGCAACTCCCGGCGCAATTCCGCGGCCCCTTCATCGCCGCCTTCAGCGACGCCGCGAAGGGCGGCCTTGAGGTCGGTGCCGGGCAGACCGGCGGCGCCTTGACACCACCGCCCGGCCTGCCGGCCGAGGTGGCGCAGCAACTCCAGCGGCTCGCGCACGACGTCTTCACCCACGCCTTCGTCGCCGCGATGCGCCCGACGCTGATCCTGCCGATCGTCGTCGTCGCGCTGGCCGCCATGGCCTGCTTCGCCATCCAGCGGCGGCGCGCCGTGGCCGTCGCTGAGGCGCCCGCCGTCGAGGAGGCCGTCGCGGCGTAGGCCATTGAGCGTGGGCCGTGGGCCGTCCGTTCGTCGCGGCGGCCCGCGGCCTGCTACGGACGATGTGTCCGCCAGGGGACTATGATGGAGGAGGGTTCACCGATGCTGGAGGTTGGTGCGATGGCGACCACGGGGAAATTGCCCGGCTGGCTCAGGCCGCTCAACCGGGTGGTCGTGGGGCTGCAACGCCGCGGACTGGCGATCGGCACGATGCGCGTGCTGACGGTGGAGGGGCGCAAGAGCCACCAGCCGCGGAGCACGCCGGTGTCCGAGTTGACAGTGGATGGCCGGCGCTACATCGTCGGCGGACTGGGCGCCGCCGACTGGGTCAAGAACGCGCGCGCGGCCGGCTGGGGGTTGCTGGCCCGCGGCCGGCAGGTGGAGCGGGTAGCGCTGATCGAGTTGCCGGAGGCGGAGCGCACGCCGATCCTGCGCGCCTTCCCGCGCGAGGTGCCGCACGGCGTCGGCTTCTTCCGCCGCCTCTACGACCTCCCCGCCGACCCGGCCGCCCTACCCGACGCCTTCGCCGCCCTGGCGCCCCGCTGCGCCGTCTTCCGCGTCGAGCCGTTGTCCACCGCGAGCGACTTCCATTCGTAGGGGCCCAAACACCCCACCGCGCCATGACGGCCCACGCTCTACGCTCCACGCCCCACGTCAACGCCCCGCGCGGCGAGCCAGGCGCGCAGGAAGGCCGCCTCGTCCTCAGCGGTCAGCACCGGGTGGTCGCGCTTGCGGTCGCGGAGGGCGGCGAGCGCGTCGCGGTAGATCGGGCCGGGCGGGACGCCAAGCGCGCGGAGGGCGTCGCCGGTGAGCGCCGGCTTGAGGTCGCGCAGTTCGGCCAGGTAGCGCTCCACCTGCGCGCGGAGCGTCGAGTCCGGCTCCAGCGCGGCCAGCGCGCCAAGCGCGGTCGCGGAGTACGGGTCGAGCAGGTTGGCGAGCGCGGCGTTCCCGAGCGGGCGCGTCAGCGCGGGCGCGCGCTCGCGGAGCGCGGCGACCTGGGCGATGAGGTCCACGGCGGCGGCCTCCAGGCGGAGCATGCGGGCGGCGTCCGCGGCCCGGCCCGGCGGCAGGTGGGCCAGCAGGAGCGCGCAGCGGGCCATCCAGGCCGCGTAGGGCGGCTGCGGGACCAGCCAGGAGGCGTCGAGGTCGGCGAAGGCGCGCCGGACCTCGCCGTCCCAGCGCAAGTCGGGGCTGAGCTGCGGCAGGAGGCCGAGTTCCACCAGGCGCGCCAGCATCGGCGCGGCGGCCGGCTCGTCCAGGAGGCGGACGAACTCGTGCGCCAGGCGCTCGACCGAGAGCGTCCGCACCGCGCCGGCCGCGACCGCTCCGCGGAACCAGGCCAGCGTCTCGGGCTCCATCGCGAAGGTCGGCGGGCGCGGCGTCACGCCATCCCCGGCGCGCGCCAGTTCCGAGAGGCGCTGCTCGTAGCGCACGGCGCGCAGCAGGCGCGTCGGGTCGTCGCGGAAACTGGCCGGGTGGAGCGCGCGGATCGCCCCGGCGCGCAGGTCGGCCAGGCCGCCGCAGGGGTCCACCAGCGCGCCGTACGTCGCCGGGTCCAGCGACGCCGCCATGGCGTTGACGGTGAAGTCGCGCCGGCGCAGGTCGTCGTCGAGCGTGCCGGGCGCGACCTCCGGCAGCGCGCCGGGCGCCGGGTAGCGCTCGCGCCGCGCGGTCACGAGGTCCACCTGCCCGCCGCGCGGCCAGGCGAGCGTGGCGGTGCGGAAGCGCTCGTGGACGCGCACGCCGGCGCCCGTCTCCGCCGCCAGCGCCGCCGCCAGCGCGACCGCGTCGCTGGCGATCACGACGTCGAGGTCGCCACTGTGCTGGCCGAGGAGGAGGTCGCGCACCGCGCCGCCGACTAGGTAGGGCGCCAGGTCGCGGGCGAGCGCCGCCGCGGCGACCCGGCCGAGCAGGGCTCGTTCGGGGTCGGGCAGGCGCCGCAGGCGCTCGCGCAGGTCGTCCATGGCCCCGCCCAGCGCGCGTCAGTCCTTGAAGAGCCGGATCAGGAGGTCGGTCGGGTTGTAGGCATTGGTGGGATCGAAGTCCTGCGGGCAGGCCGAGACCGCGACGACGAGGTCGGCCTTCGCGCGCAGCACGACATGGTCGTTCGGCTCGGAGAAGGGCTCGCGGATCTCGAGCTGGCCGCGCCGCAGAATCGTGACGTGCATGAAGAAGTTGACCGGGTCGGGCACGCGGTCGTAGGTGATGCCGTAGGGGCCGAGGGCCTTGACGAAGTTGTCGCGGCAATTCGCGTGGTCGCGCGCACCGTTCTTGCGCTCGTAGAGCTGGCGGTCGCAGGCGGGGTAGAGGAGGTCGTGGCGGCCGACGGTGTCCTCCTCCAGCGTGAAGAGCACGCGGTCCCGGTTGCTGACCAGGTCCGCGCCGGCGCTGAGCATGATCGAGTCGCCGCGCACGCGGGTATGGCTGGGCGAGAGGACTTCGTCGGGGTAGTTGCGCACGAAGGCGACCAGCGCGCAGACCTGCTTGCCGGCCTGGTCCACGATCTGCAGGCGCTCGCCCGCGTTCATCTCGAACGCCGCGCCGCTGCGCGCCGCGACGCTCTGGACCATCCGGGGATACATGAACCGGTAACTGTCCTCCATGCGCCTCACCCCGCTCCCCGCCGCCCGCGCGGCGCGCCCGCGCCCGGCGGTTGCCGGGACGCTCGCCGGGGAGTATAACGCAGGGGAGTCGTCGGTCGTCGGTCGCCAGTGAGAGACGGCAGGCGGCAGACGGCAGACGACAGTAGCGTTGATGGTTGGTAGTTGATAGTTGGTAGAGGAACGAATCGGGCGGCGGAAGCGGCCGCGGCGCCACGAAGCCGGCCTCCGCCGGCTGGGACGTCGGGCCGGAACCCAGCCCGCGCAGGCGGGCTTCGTGGCGGCCCGTAGGCCGTCTCTAGGCGCGGCTTCAGCCGCCAGCCCGCCTCACCGAGCAACGACGCGCCCCTCACTCTCGACTCCTTTGACGACTGACGACTGACGACTTCCCCGGGGGATCGCCGATGCAAGACATGGCGCGCGAGATGGAGCGCACGACCTTCGTCAAGAAGGTCATCACCGACCTGCCGGCGCCGGAGGTGCTGGCGCGGGCGCAGGAGTACTTCACCGCCCAGGGCTACCGCGCCGGCCGCGGCGGGATGCCCAACACCGTCCGGCTGATGGGCCGCAACGAGGGCGCGCTGCCGACGGTGATCGGCGAGATCGGCGTCCGCACGACCAACCGGGGGCGGACGGTCGTCTCGCTGAGCGGCTACGGCGAACGCCTCAGCCAGCGCCTCGTCGACTTCCACGAGCAGATGCGCGCGGCGCGCGCACCGAAGGGGGCCCGCCCCGCCGCGCCCGGCCCGGAGGGCACCCCGCCGCCGCGCCCCGAGAGCCGCGCGGAGATCCTCGAAGAGCAGGCGCTGGAAGCGGCCGAGGCGAGCGGGGCCGACGCCGCCGAGCACGCGCGCGAGCGCGAGAAGTACGAAGAACCGGGGCGGTAGGGGACAGGCGCCACCTCCGCGGCCGGCCGCCGCAAGGCGGGGCCGGGGGCCGGCGTCAGGAGCGGTGTTCGTCGCGGGACGGGCGGTAGACGGTCGCCCAGAGATGGTAGATGCGCTGGATGGCGGTCACGTTGGTGAAGATCGCCAGGAACCAGAGCGCCCAGAGCGGGTGCGCCGCCATCAGCCCGACCGCCAGGACGATGATCCGCTCCGGCCGCGCCAATAGCCCTACCTGGAGTTTGTAGCCGAGCGCCTCGGCGCGGGCGCGCGCGTAGGAGACCAGGATCGAGCCGCAGATCGTCACGTAGATCAGCACCGCGCCGAGACGGGCGTCGCGCGTCGTCAGCACGTAGAGCAGGAGGCCGAGGTAGAGGATCGCCTCGGAGTAGCGGTCGAGCGTAGAGTCGAGGAACGAGCCGAAGGTCGTGATCCGGTTGGTCACCTTCGCCATCGCCCCGTCGAGCATGTCGAAGAGGCCGGCGACCAGGACGAGGATACCGCCGATGCGCAGGTAGCCGAGCGCCAGCACCGCGGCGACCCCGCAGTTGAGCAGCAGGCCGAGCAGGGTCAGCACGTTCGGCGAGAGGCCGGTCCATTGCAGCCACCGCGCCACCCGCCGGGCCTGCGCCCGTCCCCACTCCTGGAGGCGCTCATTAATCATGGCAGCCCCACCGGGACGGCGAGGTCCGGCGCGACCGCCGGCCGGCCCTCGTAGACGGCCAGGACGCGGCGGGCGACCTCCGACCAGGCGTAGCGGCGGGCGGTCTGCCGCGCCGCCACCCCGATCGCCTCGCGCAGCGCGCGGTCGGCCAGCAGCCGCACCAGCGCCAGCGCCAGTGCGGTCGACTCCTGCGGCGGCACCAGCCAGCCGTCCCGCCCGTGCGCGATCACCTGGGCGTAGCCGGGGATGCGCGAGGCGACGACCGGCCGCCCGGCCGCCATCGCCTCCAGCAGGATCAGCCCGAAACTCTCCCCCCGCGTCGACGGCGCGCAGAAGACGTCGCAACTGACGTAGTAGCGCGCCAGGTCGGCGTTGTCGACGAAGCCGGCGAACTCGACTCCCTGCACGCCTTTACTCTCGAGGAAGTCCTGGTAGCGCCGCACGTCGCCGCGCCCGACGACCAGCAGGCGCGCGTCGGGGAACTGCTCGCGCACCAGGGCGAAGGCGCGCAGGAGGTAGCGGAAACCCTTGCGCGGCTCGTTGAAGCGGCCGACGAAGAGGATCGTCGGCCGGCCGTCGCGGTACTGCGCCAGCGGCTCGGCGTTGGCGAAGCGCGCGACCTCGATGCCGTTGGGGATGATCTCGTACTCGCCGCCGAAGTATTGCCCGACGAAGCGCGCCGCCGGCTCGGAGACGGCGATGCGCGCGTCGAGGCGCTCGACGAAGGGCTGCAGGAGCGGCCGGCCGTAGAAGTAGCCGAGGTTCGACTCGGCGAAGGCGTGGAAGGTGCCGACGTTGCGCGCGTCGGAGTGGTAGAGCACCGTCAGCGGCAGCGCCGGCATCAGCGGCTCGTGCAGGTGGACGACGTCGAAGCCCTCGCGCGCCAGGATCTCCTTGACCTTGTGCGAGAGGGTGATCGACAGGGTGATCCGCGCGGTCGAGCCGTTGCCGCGGATCGGCACCGGCGTCCCGACGCGGTAGAAGTCGGGGTCGGCCGGGAGTGGGCGGCCGCGCGCGGCCGGCGCCATGATGCGGACCGCGTGGCCGAGTTCGCGGTACTCGGTCGCCAGGTGGGCGATGTGCTCGTTCGCACCGCCCGGGTAGGTGAAGTCGTAGGGGGAGACGAGCGCGATCTTCATGGCGCCGTCCCCTCGGGCTCGCGCGCGGGCGCCGCCTGGTCCCGCGTCAGCGTGCGCCGGACCTTGACGACCGGGGTGACGAACCAGGCGCGCGCCGTCTGCCGGATGGCGATCGGACGGACCTCCGCGGCGGTCCAGAAGCGGCCGTAGGCGCGCGTCGTCCGTTCGGCCAACGCCCGCTTGAAATCCTCCCAGGTGTGGCCGGGGAACGTCGTATAGGCCGTGCCGACGAAGACGCGGGCGTGCGCGTCGCTGCCCCCGAGTTCGGCCAGCCCGAGCCGCAGCGTGTTCTCGACGCGCGCCCGCTCGTGGCAGATCTTGCCCGCCAGCGACGGGTTCCACAGTTCGATGCCGTCGAGTTTCGGCTCGCCGCCGGGCGGCAGGAGCCGGCGCAGGCCGCGCGCGCCGATGCTCGTCGTCAGCCAGGAATAGGGGTGCGGCGCGATGCAGACGCCGCCCGCCGCGCGCACGGCGTCGACGGTCTCCTCCAGCGGCCTGAGCATCTTGAACGGCCGGTCCACGTCGAGGACGAGCAGGTGCCCGCCGCGCGTGGTGATCTCCACGCCCGGCACGACCCCGACGCGATAGCCGCGCCGCGCGGCATAGTCGCGCGCGCGCAGCCCCGCGGCGACCTCGTCGTGATCGGTGATCGCGATCAGGTCGAGATCGGTGTGGTGCTCGGCGAAGTCGACGATCGCCTCCGGCGCATCGAGGCCGTCGCCGTGGGCGGTGTGGATGTGTAGGTCGGCCTTACCGAGACGTGGTGGCGCGGGCGTTTCGTCGGCGGTCAATGCTCCTGTCCTCTCCTCCTGCCACTACCGAGCCAGTATAGCATAGCGGCGGGGGAGGGCCGGGCGCGGAGGGCGACGCGCCGACGACGCGCCCGCGG
>DASSSV010000080.1:0-17629 GCA_035708265.1 Thermomicrobiales bacterium
GCGACCAACGGCAACGGCTGGAACAACACCGACGTCACGGTCACCTTCACCTGCGCCGACGCGACCTCCGGCGTCGCCAGCTGCACGGCCCCCCAGACGGTGACCACCGAGAGCGCGGACCAGCCAGTCACCGGCACGGCGACCGACAACGCCGGCAACACCGCGACCGACCCGGCGAAAGTCAGCATCGACAAGACGCCGCCGACGATCGGCGGCGCGGCGACCGCGCCGCCCAACGCCAACGGCTGGTACAACGGCGACGTGACGGTCGGCTTCACCTGTGACGACGCCCTCTCCGGGGTGGCGAGCTGCCAGGCCCCGGTCACGGTCACGACCGAGGGCACCAACCAGAGCGTCACCGGCACGGCGAAGGACGCCGCCGGCAACAGCGCCAGCACGACCTACGGCGGGATCAACGTCGACAAGACGCCTCCCACGCTGAACGGCACGCCGAGCGGTCCCACGAACGGGAGCGGCTGGTACACCGGCGACGTGACGGTGACCTGGGCGTGCGGCGACGCGCTCTCCGGCATCGCCAGTTGCCCGTCGCCCAGCACGGTCACCGGCGAGGGCGGCAACCTCTCCGCTACGGGGACGGCCACCGACAAGGCCGGCAACGCGACCAGCACGACCGTGAGCGGCATCAAGATCGACCGCACGGCGCCGAGCACCGCAGCGAGCGTCGCGGGCACGCTGTTCAGCGGCTGGTACGCCGGCCCGGTCACCGTCACCCTGACGGCGAACGACAACCTCTCGGGCGTCGCCCAGACCTACTACAGCGTAGACGGCGGTGCTCCCCATCCCTATAAGGGCTCCTTCGCCTTCGACCAGGGCGGTACCCACACCCTCACCTTCTGGAGCGTCGATACGGCCGGCAACACCGAGAATCAGACCGCGCCCGGCCACAGCCTCACCTTGCAGGTCGACAAGACGCCGCCGACGATCACCGGCGCGGTCTCGGCCCAGCCGAACGGCAACGGCTGGTACAACGCGCCGGTCATGGTCAGCTTCACCTGCGCCGACAACGAGACCGGCATCGCGGACTGCCCGGCCCCCGTGATCGTCGCCGGCCCGGGGAAGAACCTCGCGGTTACCGGCACGGCCACCGACAACGCCGGCAACACGAACAGTGCCACCGTCGGCGGAATCAACATCGACCTGGCCGCGCCCACACTGGCCGGCGTGGCGACCACGCAGCCGAACGCCGCCGGCTGGTACACCGGCAACGTCACGATCCACTGGGCGGGGACGGACGAGCTCTCGGGGATCGACCCGGCCACCCAGCCCGCCGATAGCGTGATCACCGGCGAGGGCAGCAACCTCGGCGCCGGCCCGGTCACCGTCAGCGACCTGGCGGGGAACGTCTCCGCCCCGGCCAGCGTGAGTGGGATCAAGATCGACCGAAGGCCGCCGCAGATCAGCGGCGCGGCCACGACCCAGCCCAACGCGGCCGGCTGGTACAACGCCAGCGTGACGGTCCACTTCACCTGCGCCGACCCGGCGCTCGCCGACGGCAGCGCGGGCTCGGGCGTGGCCCAGTGCCCCAGCGACCAGGTGCTCAGCGCCAACGGCGCCGACCAGGGCGCGAGCGGCAGCGCCACCGACGTGGCGGGGAACACCTCCGCGCCCTTCACCGTCGGCGGGATCAATATCGACGCCCTCCCGCCGCAGACGACGGCCGCGCTCTCCTGCACGGGGAGCAACGGCTGGTGCCGCGGGCAGACGGCCACGGTCGTCCTCACCGCGACCGACCAGACCGGGCTCTCGGGCGTCAAGGAGATCCACTACACCGTCAACGGCGGCCAGGAAAAGGTCGCCAGCGGCGCGAGCGTCAGCGTGACCGTGCCGCTCGCGGCGCAGAGCGGGGCCGCGACGGTCAAGTACTACGCCGTCGACAACGCGGGCAACCTCGAGGCGCAGTCCGGGGTCTCGCTGCTGTACGACAACCTGGCGCCGACCATCACCCACGCGCAGAGCCCGGCGGCCAACGGCGCCGGCTGGACCAACGCCGATACCACCGTCCAGTTCATCGCGGTGGACGACCCGGGCGGCTCCGGCGTGGACGTCAGCACCGTGGCCTGCGGGAGCGGCGGGACGGTCGGCCCGGTGGCGGCCGACGGCAGCGTGACGTGCAGCGCGACGGTCAGCGCGGAGACCCCCGCGGGCGGGCTCACGGTCAACGCGCAGGCGGCCGACAAGGCCGGCAACGTCGGCAGCGACGCGGCCGTGGTCAAGCTCGACAAGACGCCGCCGACGATCGGCGGCGCGCCGACGACGAAGCCCAACGGCAACGGCTGGTACAATGGCCCGGTCACGGTCGCCTTCGCCTGCAGCGATGCCCTCTCGGGCGTGGCGAGCTGCCAGGCCCCGATCACGGTCACGACCGACGGCGCCAACCAGACGGTCACCGGCGTCGCGACTGACATCGCCGGTAACCGGGCGACGGCGCCGGTCGGCGGGATCAACATCGATACCGCGCCGCCGACGATCAGCGGCAAGGCGACCACGGCACCCAACGGCAACGGCTGGTACAACGGCCCAGTGGCGATCCACTTCACCTGCAGCGACGCGCTCTCCGGCATCCAGCAGTGCCCGGCCGACGTCGTTCTGAACAAGGCCGGCGCGAATCAGGCGGTCAGCGGCACCGCCGTTGACAACGCCGGCAACGCGGCGACCTACACGGTGAGCGGGATCAACATCGACCTCACCTCGCCGACGCTCACCGGCGCGGCGGCCACGCCGGCCAACGCTGCCGGCTGGTACAACACCGACGTCACGATCAACTGGACGGGGACGGACGACCTCGCCGGCATCGACCCGGCCACCCAGCCCGCCGCGAGCGTGATCACCGGCGAGGGCAGCAACCTCGGCGCCTCGGCGAAGATCGCCGACAAGGCGGGGAACGTGGGCACGGGCACCGTCGGGGGGATCAAGATCGACCGGACGCCGCCGACGATCAGCGGGGCGCCGACGACCCAGCCCAACGCGGCCGGCTGGTACAAGGGCGCGGTGACGGTCCACTTCACCTGCGCCGACCCGGCGCTCGCCGACGGCACCCCGGGCTCGGGCGTGGCGCAGTGCCCCAGCGACCAGGTGCTCAGCGCCGACGGCGCCGACCAGGGCGTCGCCAGCGGGCCGGCGGCCGACGTCGCCGGCAACAGCAGCACCGGCATCACGGTCAAGGGCATCAACATCGACACCCAGGCGCCGCAGACGACGGCCGCGCTCTCCTGCACGGGGAGCAACGGCTGGTGCCGGGGCAGCTCGGCTACGGTGGTCCTCACCGCGGCCGACCAGCCGGGCCTCTCGGGCGTCAAGGAGATCCACTACAGCGTCAACGGCGGCCAGGAGCAGGTGGCCGACGGCGCGAGCGTCACCGTGACCGTCCCGCTGGACGCGACCAGCGGCCAGGCCACGATCACGTACCACGCCGTGGACAAAGCCGGCAACACTGAGGCGCCGGCCGGGGCGTCGATCAACTACGACAACATCGCCCCGACCGTTACGCCCACGCTCAGCCCGGCGGCCAACGCGGCTGGCTGGAGCAACGCCACCACCACGGTCCACTTCACGGCGGTCGACAACCCGGGCGGCTCCGGCGTGGACCCGACCAGCGTCACGCCGGACGTGACGGTGAGCGCCGAGACGGCGGGGCAGGTCGTCACCGGCCAGGCCCAGGACTATGCCGGCAACGTCGGCACCACCTCCGTGACGGTCGAGCTCGACATGACGGCGCCGACGATCACCGGCGCGGCGACGACCAGCGCCAACAAGGCTGGTTGGTACAACGGCCCGGTGACGGTCCACTTCACCTGCAGCGACGCCCTCTCCGGCATTGCGACCTGCCCAGCGGACGTCATCCTGACCGCCAACGGCGCGAACCAGGCAGTCACCGGGACGGCGCAGGACGTCGCCGGCAACACGGCGACCTACACGGTGAGCGGCATCAACATCGACACCGCCGTCCCGACGATCACGGTCAGCGGGGTGGCGAACGGCGCCACCTACACGCTGGGGGCGGTGCCGACCCCCGCGTGTTCGGCCACGGATAGCGGCGGCTCCGGCCTCACGGGCCCATGCACCGGCACGCTGAGCGGCGGCACCCCCAACGGCGTCGGCAGCTACACCTACACCGCGACGGCCAGCGACGCGGCCGGCAACACGGCCACGGTGACGGTGAAATACCGGGTGATCTACCGCTTCGACGGCTTCCTGCAGCCGATCAACGACACCGCACACCAGACCGGCCTGCAGACGAGCGTCTTCAAGGGCGGGAGCACCGTGCCGGCGAAGTTCCAGCTGAAGGACGCGGCCGGGAATATCGTGCAGGCCAACAGCCTGCCGATCTGGCTGGCCCCGGCGCAGGGGAGCAGCACCGCGGCGCCGGTCGACGAGACCGTCTACAGCGATCCGGTCGACACGGCGAGCACCTATCGGTGGGACAGCACGGGCCAGCAGTACATCTTCAACTGGGGGACGAAGGGCTTCGCGGCCGGAAACTACTGGCGCATCGGCGTCCAGCTCGACGACGGTCAGATCTACTACGTGAACCTCGGCCTGCGCTAAACGCAGCGCATCCCGCGATCACCCGCACGCCGGCCCGCCAGGCTCTCTCGCCTGGCGGGCCGGCGTTTCTCTTCTCCAGGTAACGCCGGTATGGTGCGCGGACCGGTCAAGCTGATGGCACGTCACCCCCGCGCCGTTCCGCCGCGGGAATGCATTGTGCTAGAATCGCCGCCAGGAGGCGCGGAACTGGGGTCGGCGGGCGCGCGACTGTCGCGACGCGAGGCGTGTCCTCCGGCCGGGCGGCCGCACGAGGGTCGCCGGGTCGCGCCGATGGCGGACTGTCGGTGCCGCGCGACGCGCGACGCGAGCGAGAAGGAGGGTATTGGTGGCACAGGAGTCAGCAGCGACGATCGCGGCCCTGCTCGCGGAAGACCGCACCTTCCCGCCGCCGCCCGCGTTCAAGGCGCACGCGCTGATCAAGGACGACGAGATCTACCGCCGCGCCGCGGCCGACCCACAGCGCTTCTGGGCCGAGGTCGCCGAGAGCCTCGACTGGTACAAGCGCTGGGACACGGTGCTGGAGTGGGACCTCCCCTTCGCCAAGTGGTTCGCCGGCGGCCAGCTCAACGTCTCGGTCAACTGCCTCGACCGCCACGTCAAGGCCGGCAAGGGCGACCGCGTGGCCTACTACTACGAGGGCGAGCCGGGCGACCAGCGCGCGATCACCTACGCCGAACTGCTCACGGAAGTCTGCAAATGCGCCAACGCGCTCAAGGAACTCGGCGTCAAGCGCGGCGACCGCGTCGCCATCTACATGCCGATGATCCTCGAGCTGCCGATCGCGATGCTCGCCTGCGCGCGCATCGGCGCGCCGCACAGCGTCGTCTTCGGCGGCTTCTCCGCCGAGGCGCTGCGCGACCGCATCGTCGACGCCGAGGCCCACGTCCTGATCACCGCCGACGGCGGCTTCCGCCGCGGCCAGCCGGCCGGGCTGAAGGCCAACGCCGACGTCGCCCTCCGCGAGACCCCGACGATCGAGAAGGTGCTGGTCGTCCGCCGCACCGGGCAGGACGTGGCGATGCAGGAAGGGCGCGACATCTGGTGGCACGACCTCGTCGGCCGCCAGGCCGACACCTGCGAGCCGGAGCGGATGGAGAGCGAGGATCTGCTCTACCTCCTCTACACCTCCGGCACGACCGGGAAGCCGAAGGGGATCATGCACACCACGGCGGGCTATCTCCTCTACGCTTCCTGGACGCACAAGTACGTCTTCGACCTGCACGACGAGGACATCTACTGGGCCGCCGCCGACATCGGCTGGGTCACCGGCCACTCCTACATCGTCTACGGCCCGCTCTGCAACGGCGCGACCAGCGTGATGTACGAGGGCACGCCCGACTACCCCGACCACGACCGCTGGTGGGACATGATCGAGCGGCACAAGGTCACGATCCTCTACTGCGCGCCGACCGCCATCCGCGCGCACATGAAGTGGGGGCCGGAGTACGCGCAGAAGCACGACCTGTCGTCGCTGCGCCTCCTCGGCACCGTCGGCGAGCCGATCAACCCCGAAGCCTGGATCTGGTACCACAAGGTCATCGGCCACGAGCGCTGCCCGATCGTCGATACCTGGTGGCAGACCGAGACCGGCGGCATGATGATCTCGCCCCTCCCCGGCGTGACGACGACCAAGCCGGGCTCCGCCACGTTCCCGCTGCCCGGCATCGCCGCGGACGTGGTCGACAACGACGGCAACTCGGTCCCGCTCGGCAGCGGCGGTTACCTGGTCCTGACGCAGCCCTGGCCGGGGATGCTGCGCGGCATCTACGGCGACCCCGAGCGCTACAAGGACACCTACTGGCGCCGCTTCCCCGGCAAGTACTTCGCCGGCGACGGCTGCAAGCGCGACGACGAGGGCTACTACTGGCTGCTCGGCCGCGTCGACGACGTGATGAACGTCTCCGGCCACCGCCTCAGCACGACCGAGATCGAGAGCGCGCTCGTCTCCCACGACCGCGTGGCCGAGGCGGCGGTCGTCGGCCGGCCCGACCCGCTGACCGGCGAGGCGATCTTCTGCTTCGTCATCCTGCGCCACGGCGTCGAGCCGACCAAGGCGCTCGGCGAGGAGTTGCGCCAGCACGTCGCCACGAAGATCGGCCCGATCGCCCGGCCGAAGACGGTGATGTTCACCCCGGATCTCCCCAAGACGCGCTCCGGGAAGATCATGCGCCGCCTGCTGCGCGACGTCGCCACCGGCCGCGCCCTCGGCGACACCACCACCCTCGCCGACCCGGCCGTCGTCGAGACGATCCGCGAGGCGACCCAGGCGGGCAGGGACGAGGAATGACGAAGTACGAATGACGAACGAAGAATGACGAACGCGGCCGGCCGTCAGCGCTCGGGAACGGGGCTGACGGCCGGCCGTGAACCGCCGATGACGGCGAGCGAGGGATGACGACGAGGATGTCGAAGACGACGCAGCGGCCGACTGAAGAGCACGGTGCGACCAGCGAGGAGCGTGGAACGCCGCCTCCGACGGGCCCGATTCGTCATTCGCCATTCGTCATTCGCCATTCGTCATCGGTCTACTATGGCTGGTACGTCGTCGCCACGGTCTTCTTGCTGCTGGCGGTGACGTCGGGGGCGCGCTTCCTCTACGGCGTCGTGCTCGAGCCGGTCAGCAAGGAGTTCGGCTGGTCCTACAGCGAGCTCGCCGGCGCCGTCAGCATCAACGTCTTCCTGCTCGCCGCGCTGCAGCCGGTCGCCGGCTGGGCGGTGGACCGCTGGGGCTCGCGGCGCGTCCTGCTGGCGGGCGTGATCGCGACCGCGCTGATGACCCTGCCGCTCACCTTCGCGACGACGCTGTGGGAGATCTACCTCTTCTACGGCGTGATCGCCTCGCTCGCCTTCGCCGCGACCTCCAACGTGAACATGACCAAGCTGGTCAACGGCTGGTTCGTGCGGCGGCGCGCCCTGGCGCTCTCCATCGCGACCTCCGGCTCGGCCTTCGGCCAGCTCGCGATCGTGCCGCTCGCCACCTGGGTCATGGTCACCTGGAGCTGGCGGACGAGCTACTGGGTGCTGGCCGGCGTCGCGCTGCTCCTGATGCTGCCGCTCGGCTACTTCGTCGTGCGCGACGCGCCCCCCGGCGCGACCGACGACCCGACGGCCGAAGCCGGCGAGGCGCCACAACTCGACGCGCACGGGCGGGCGCTGCCGGCCGGCGCGGACGCGCGCCCGCAGGTGACGGTGCGCCAGGCGCTGCGCACGCCGGCCTACTGGCAGCTCTCCTTCGGCTTCTTCGTCTGCGGCTTCACGATGAGTTTCACCTCGGTCCACATGATCCCCTACATGCTCGACATGCCCGAGCACAGCCACGCGACGATGGAGATGGTCGCCTCGTCCACGCTGGCGGTCGTCGGCGGCTGCAGCATCCTCGGCGCGCTGACGATCGGGAACCTAGCCGACCGCGTCGGCGACCGCCCGATGCTGGCGCTGACCTACTTCCTGCGCGGCCTGGCCTTCGCGATGCTGCTGCTGGTCGGGCCGAACCTGACCGGCATCTTCATGGCCGCGGTCGTCCTCGGCATCTCCTGGACCTCGACGACGCCGCTCACCTCGGCGATCAGCGCCGATGTCTACGGCCGCGCCTCGCTCGGCGTGATCTTCGGCTTCATCTACATGGCGATGAACATCGGCTCGGGGATCGGCGCCTGGCTGGCCGGGTATGACCACGACCTCACCGGCAACTACCACCTGTCGCTCGCGCTCAACGGCGTCCTCGGCTTCGCCGCCGCCGTGACGATCCTGGCCGTCCGCGTCCGCCCCGTCCGCGCCGCCGAGCCGGCCCCCGCGCTCGCGGCGGTCGGCAGCGATTAGGCGTTAGGCGTTAGGCGTTAGGAGTCGAGGAGGCGCCAACGGCTGTACTCTCACACTGGCACCGCCTACCATCTATCGTCTGCCCCCTAACGCCTAACGCCTAACGCCTAACCCCTCGAAAGGAGTACCGATGGCCACCGAGACCAGCACCGCCGCGCCGACCGCGGCCGACCACGAGAAGGTCCGCGCCATCCGCGAGGAATTGCCGGCCGTCCACGCGCGCGCCTACCTGAACACCGGGACGAACGGGCCGCTGCCGCGCCGGACCCACGAGGTCATGGCGGAGTACGCCCTGGCGGAATTGGAGGAGGGGCGAATCGGCCCAGCCACCTGGTCGCGGATGGGGGAGACGCAGACCGCCGCGCGGGAGGGCGTGGCGAATATCCTGGGCTGCGCCCCCGACGAGGTCGCGCTGACGCACAACACGACCGAGGGGATGAACATCGCGCTGATGGGGCTCGACTGGGGGCCGGGCGACGAGCTCGTGACCTCCCGCACCGAGCACCCCGGCGGCCTCTACCCCTCGTACCTCATCAAGCAGCGCCACGGCGCGAAGATCCGCATGACCAGGATCGGGCTGAAGGACGTCGACCCGGTCGAGGAGCTGCGCCGCGCGCTGTCGCCGCGCACGAAGGCCGTCGTCCTCTCGCACGTCGCCTGGTCCACCGGGATGGTGCTGCCGCTGCGCGAGCTGGCCGACGCCGCGCACGAGGTCGGCGCGCTGCTGATCTGCGACGCCGCGCAGGGCTTCGGGCACGTCCCGTCGAAGGTCTATGACCTCGGCGTGGACGCCTACGCCTGCTCGGGCCAGAAGTGGGCCTGCGGCCCCGACGGTACCGGCGCGCTCTTCGTGCGCCGCGACCGCCTGGGCGACATCCAGCAGACCTACATGGGCTACGCCGGTGTCAAGCCGGGGATGAGCGACCTCGACGGCCATTACGTGCCGGGCGAGGGCGCCCGGCGCTACGAGGCCGCGACGCTCTACGGCCCCTCGGTGCGCGGGTTCGCCGCCAGCCTCGGCTGGATCGCCGAGGACGTCGGCTGGGACTGGGCCTACGCCCGCATCGCCGCGCTCGGCCGTCGCTGCTACGAGCGGCTGGCCGCGATCGAGGGCGTGACGATGGTCTCGCCGCCCGAGCGGATGGCCGGGCTGGTCCACTTCGCGCTGGAAGGCATCGCGCCGTCCGACCTGAGCGCGAAACTCTACGAGCGGGGCATCAGCATCCGCTACACGCCCTACCCCTCGGCCAATCGTGTCTCCACCGGCTTCTACAACACCGAGGAGGAGATCGACCGGCTGGCCGAGCAGATCGAGGAGATCCGCAAGTCGCTCTAGCGCGCGGCGCGGGGGCGATCGGGCGGGCGCGGCACCGCGCCCGCCCGCGCATTTGCGGCGGAGGGAGGATCGTGACACAGGAGGAGCGGCCGGCGCCGGCCTACTGGCTCCGCTTCGAGGACGTCGACGGCCAGGTGCTCGAAGACATGGTGCCGAGCGACGTCCTGCCGCAGATCGGGCAGTATATCCCGATCGCCGGGACGCATTGCGAGGTGATGGAGCAATGGCTCGACCGCACGCTCGTCCCGGAGGGCGGGCCGGAGGTCATCGTCTTCACCGTCAGGGTGCTGCCGGAGGCGTAGGCACGGCGGGGATGAGGCCCCGACAGTGTCCGTAACGCCGGGCGCGCGTCGCGAGTGGTAGAGGGCATGGGGCCGGGACGTGACCGGCCGGGGGAGGGATTGGCCGGCAAATGAGGGTGGGGAGCGGGCGCGTCGAGGCGCCCCGGCGAGTCGACGCCGTCGCCGTCCTGCGCGCGGCGGGCGCCGTCGTCCTGTTCGCGCTGGCCGCGCTGCTGGCCGTGCGAGCGGCCTTCTACGTCTCCCTGACCCGGGGGCTGATCCGCTGGCCGCACGAGATCGTCGTCGGCGAGGCGACGATGCTCTCCGAGAGCGACCGCCTCGGCCGCAATCTCCTCGACGGGCTGCGCACCCTCTACGGCCCCCAGCAGCCCGGCCGCTTCGTCGCCGGGAACTACCCGCCGCTCTACGTCGCCCTCTGGGCGCTCAAGCCGGGCCCGGCGGCCTTCCCGACCGGCCGCGCGCTCTCAGTGCTGGGGGGCCTCGTCGCCGCGGTCGGCGGCGGGATCGCGGCCTACGCCGTGGCGGGCGGCCCGCGCCGGCTGCGCGTCGGGGTTGCGGTCCTCGGCGGGGCCGCGTTCATCTGCACCGTCCCGGTGATGCAGGAACTGGCGGTGGCCAAGCCGGACATGGTCGCGCTCGGCTGCGCGGCCTGCGGGCTCGCCTGGTTCGAGGCGCGCCCCGGCCGGCGCGGCACGGTGCTCGCCGGTCTGTGCTTCGCGCTGACGCTGCTCGCCAAGCAGTCGATGGTCTTCGGGCTCGCCGCGGCGGGCATCGCCGCCCTACGCCGCGGTCCGCGCGCGCTCCTCACGCTCGTCCTGACCGTCGCGCTCGCCGTCGGCGCCGTCATCGGCGCGCTCTGGCTGATCGCCGGCCCGGCCATCTTCGAGCACCTGATCGTCTACAACATGCGCCTGTGGCACGCCGACGCGACCTTCGCCAGCCTCAACCGGAAGATGTGGCAATACCACTGGCCGCTGCTGCTCCCGGCGCTCGCCTACGGCGCCTGGGGCGTCGTCAAGCGGCCCCGCTCGGCGCTGACCTACTACCCATTCGTGACGCTGGCGACGATGCTGATGGTCGGCTCCGAGGGTGCCTACCGCTACTACTTCATCCCGCTCTGCCTGGCGGCCGGGCTGGGGACGGCGCTCGGGCTGGGCGCGCTGCTGGAGGCGCGCCCGGCCGCCGCGCTGCTGCCCGCCGCGGTCCTCTTCGCACTCCTCGGCCTCTACACCTGGCGGGCCTACACCTACTTCACGCCGGCCAACTTCGTCCCCGGCCCGCCGGCGGAGACGGGCGGCGAGCGCAACCGCATCCTGGCCGCGGTCGACGCCGCGCCCGAGCCGGTGCTGGCCGAGGAGGTCGGCTACCAGGCGATCCGTGGCCGGCAGCCGGTCATCGACGACCCCTACCTCGCGCAGATCCTGCTCCGCTACGGCCGCTGGGACGACACGGCGATCGTCGCCGGCCTCCGCGAGCATCGCTACACGCTGGTCGTCGTCAAGCCGGCCGACGACGCCCTGCTGCGCCAGCGCTGGGGCGACGCCTTCGTGGACGCGCTCTACGCCAATTACCGCCAGAGTGAGCCGCAAGTGTACCGGCCGAAGTAGAGGCGTTCGCCCTCCCCCCCGTCCCCCCTCTCCCAATGCTGGGCGAGGGGGGGGCTGGGTGAACGCGGGGGCGCTCTTCAAGGGCACTGGCAAGGTAGGCGGGAGCGGCGCGGGCGGCAGGCGCGGGCACCGGGAGGGGGGCCTGCGCTCTCACGCTCCACGTTCTCACGCTCTACGTTCTACGCCCTACACTGCCCCGGCCCCGCGCAGCGTGGCGATCTCGTCGGGGCCATAGCCGAGTTCGGCCAGGACGTCATCGGTGTGCTGGCCGAGGAGGGGCGGGGCCTGGCGGATCTGGCTGGGCGTGGCGGAGAGGCGGTAGGGCACGCCGGGCACGTAGAGTTCGGGGATCGTCGGGTGTTCGACGCGCTGCTTCAGGCCGAGGTGGAGCGTCTGCGGGCGCGAGAAGACCCGGTCCAGCGTCTCGATCGGCCCGGCCGGCACGCCGACCGCGTCGAGTTTCGCCATCACGTCCGCCGTGGTGTAGCGCCTGAGGGTCTCGTCGATCAGCGCGTAGAGCGGTTCGCTGTTGGCGACGCGCGCCGCGTTGGAGGCGAAGCGCGGGTCGGCCGCGGCCTCCTCCAGGCCGAACGCGCCGCAGAAGCGCCGCCAGAGGCTGTCGTTGCCGACGCCGACGTTGACGTAGCCGTCGGCGGTCGGGAAGGTGTCGTAGGGCGTGACGGTGGCGTGGCGGTTGCCCTGACGGGTCGGCACCTCGCCGGTGGCGAAGTAGCCGACCGCGTAGTAGACCAGGAGCGCCACCTGCGCGCCGAGCATCGAGGTATCGATGTACTGGCCCTCGCCGGTGCGCTCGCGATGGAAGAGCGCGTTGACGATGGCGAAGGCGGCGAACATCCCCGCGGTCATGTCGGCGATCGGCACGCCCATCTTGGTCGGCATCCCACCGGCCTCGCCGGTGATGCTCATCATGCCGGACATGCCCTGGACGATCAGGTCGTAGGCGGTACGGTCGTGCTCGGGACCGTCCTGCCCGAAGCCGGAGATGGAGCAGTAGACCACGTCGGACCGGAGCGCGCGCACGTCCTCGTAGCCGAGTCCCAGGCGTCCCGCGGTGCCGGGGCTGAAGTTCTCCACGACGACATCGGCGCGCGCGGCGAGGCGGCGGGCGACCTCCCGGCCGCGCTCGTGCTTCAGGTTGAGGGTGACGCTGCGCTTGTTGCGGTTGATGCTGAGGTAGTAGGCGCTCTCGCCTTCGAGGAATGGCGGGCCCCACGGGCGGGTGTCGTCGCCCTTGCCCGGCTGCTCGATCTTGACCACGTCGGCGCCCATGTCGCCGAGCATCATCGTGCAGTACGGCCCGGTCATCACCCTGGTCAGGTCGAGCACGCGGATCCCGTCGAGCGGCTGTGCCATCACTCCCCCACCCTGACGCGGCGCCGATCGTCAAACCGGCGCGATTCTAGCACAGGCGGGTTGGCCCCCACTCCCATCCTCTCCTCTCTCAACATCGGGCGAGGGGAACGAGGGTGAGGGCCGTAGTTGACAGCCAGGCACACACCGCCCTACGATGCGATATCAGGCGGGGGCGCGCGACGCGACAAGTGGGGCGCGAGCGTGCCCGCCCGGAGTGAGGATAGACGGCGATGCAGACGAGCGATGAGATCCGGCTGACGTCGCGGGCGTCGTGCGCCGGTTGAGCGTCGAAGATGGGCCCCGGGGCCCTGGCGCAGGTCCTGCGCCCTTTGACGCTGGTGAGCCATCCCGATTTGCTGGTCGGCCTGCAGACGAGCGATGACGCCGCCGTCTACCGCCTCGGCGCCGAGCAGGCGCTGATCCAGACGGTCGACTTCTTCCCGCCCGTCGTGGACGACCCCTACGTCTTCGGCGGCATCGCGGCGGCCAACGCGATGAGCGACGTCTACGCGATGGGCGGCGAGGTGCTCCTCGGCCTCAACATCGCGGGCTGGCCGGAGGACCTGCCGGGCGAGATCCTCGGCCGGATCTTCGCCGGCGGCGCGGACAAACTCGCCGAGGTCGGCGCGGTCGTCGCGGGCGGGCACACCGTCACCGACGATGAGCCGAAGTACGGCCTGTGCATCACCGGGACGATCCACCCCGACCGCATCCTGACCAAGGCGGGCGCGCGGCCGGGCGACCGGCTCTACCTGACCAAGCCGCTCGGCACGGGCGTGGTCACAACGGCGCTCAAGCGCGGCGTGGTCGAGGCCGACCACCTCGACGAGGCGGTTGCGAGCATGCTGCGACTCAACCGCGGCGCGGCCCGGCTCGTACAGGAGGTCGGCGTGGACGCCTGCACCGACATCACCGGCTTCGGCCTGATCGGGCACGCGACGGAGATGGCGGAGAAGAGCGGCGTGGCGCTGCGCCTCGCCTACGAGGCGGTGCCGCTGCTGAGCGGCGCCCTCCGCTACGCGGAGGCGGGCGTGGTGCCGGGCGGGCTCGGGCGCAACCGCGACTACTTCCCGGTCACCATCCCCGACGACACGACCGCGCTGCGCCCCGCCCTCCGCGATCTCCTCTACGACCCGCAGACATCGGGCGGCCTCCTGCTCGCCGTCCCCGCAGACCGCGCGGAGGCATTGGAGACCGCGTACCGCGAAGCGAAGGAACCCCTCTGGCCGATCGGCGACGTCGCCCCGGGCGCGGGCGTCGCGCTCGTGCGGTAGGGACGATCACCGCAGGGGCGCAGAGGGACGCGGAGAGAGGACGCGGAGAGAAGACGAAATTACTCGTCTCTCTGCGTCCTCTCCTTCGTACTCTGCGCCTCCGCGGTGATCGTCCCTTCAGCCGTCGGGTTCGCCAGCGGGGCCTTCGTAGGCGTAACTGTCGGAGTCGGCGAAAGGCTCGCCGTCCTCGGCGTCATCGTCGGCGGGGGTGAGGAGGATGTCGAGGGCGCGCTTGATGGTGGGGTAGTCGTAGCCGCGGCGCTGGAGGTAGGCCGCGAGGCGGCGGCGCTTGGTCGCGTCGTCCAGCGCGCGGAACTGCGCGACGCGCTTGCGGGCCAGCGCCAGCGCGCCGGCCACCTCGTCGATCTCGCTCTCCTCCAACACGCGCGCGACCGTCTCGCGCTCGACGCCCTTCTTCCAGAGTTCTTGCTGGAGGAGGCGCTTGCCGCGCGGCTGGTGCTGCTCGCGGTTCTCGACCCAGTAGCGCGCGAAGTCCTCGTCGCCGACGTAGCCCCAGCCGGCCAGCCGCGCCAGCACGGCGTCGATCACGGCCGGCTCGACTCCCTTCTTCGCCAGACGGTCGCGGACCTCGCGGATGCTGCGCGGGCGGTAGGTGAGGAAGGCGAGCGCGCGGTCGGTCGCCACGCGCACCTCGTCGTCGGCCTGGAGCGCGGCGACCTCGCCCGGCGTCAGCTCCTGCCCGACGCGCAGACCGCGCTCCTCGGCGAGCGTCGCGTCGAGCCCGAACGCGAAGCGCCCGTCGAGGAAGACGTTGAGGCGGCGGTCGTCGCGCCGCTGCGGCGCGATTTTGGTGATCCGTGCCATGTTACGGAAGTGAGGAGTGAGAGATGAGTAGGGAGAAAGGATTGGCGACTGCGCCGGCGCCCTTTTCTCACTTCTCACTGCTCAGTTCATTCCTCGTCCGCCAGCTCGTCCTCGTCCTCGTCGTCGTCGAGGGCGGCGGCGACGTCGGTGAGGGCGGTCGGCTGGAAGTTGGCGCTCGGCGCGGTGGCGCGGATGCGACCCTCGAGGTCGGCCATCACGTCGGAGTTGGCCTTGAGGAACTCCTTGGCGTTCTCCTTGCCCTGGCCGAGTCGCTCGTCGTCGAGGTAGAAGAAGGCGCCGCTCTTGCGCACGATGCCGAGGTCGGTCGCCGCGTCGAGGATGCTGCCCGACTTGGAGATGCCCTCGTTGTACATGATGTCGAACTCGGCCTGCTTGAACGGCGGCGCGACCTTGTTCTTGACCACCTTGACGCGGGTGACGTTGCCGATCACATCCTGGCCCGACTTGATCGAGTCGACCCGGCGGACCTCCATGCGGACCGAGGCGTAGAACTTCAGCGCGCGGCCGCCCGAGGTCGTCTCCGGGTTGCCGAACATCACGCCGATCTTCATGCGCAACTGGTTGGTGAAGATCACCGCGGTCTTGGAGCGGCTGATCGCCCCGGTCAGCTTCCTGAGCGCCTGCGACATCAGGCGGGCCTGCAAGCCGACGTGCGAGTCGCCCATGTCGCCGTCGATCTCGGCGCGCGGCACCAGCGCGGCGACCGAGTCGACCACGACCACATCGATCGCGCCGGAGCGGACCAGCGTCTCGGTGATCTCCAGCGCCTGCTCGCCGGTATCCGGCTGCGAGACCAGCAGGTCGTCGAGGTTGACGCCGCAGCGCTGGGCGTAGAGCGGGTCGAGCGCGTGCTCGGCGTCGACGAACGCGGCGACGCCGCCCATCTTCTGCGCCTCGGCGATGATGTGCTGGCAGAGCGTCGTCTTGCCCGACGACTCCGGGCCGTAGATCTCGGTGATCCGGCCGCGCGGGATGCCGCCGACGCCGAGGGCGAGGTCGAGCTTGATGGAGCCGGTGGGGATCGCCTCGATCGCCATGCGCGCCGAAGCGTCCCCCAGCTTCATGATCGCGCCCTTGCCGAACTGCCGCTCGATCTGGGAGATCGCGACGTCAATCGCCCGTTCTCGTTCGACCATGTTCTTCTCCGTGCCGCCCTCCAGCCGTTCGACCGGCCCCTTGCTCGCCCGACCACCACGCCCCGACATCGGGTCCCTCCAGTCGCTCTACAGGGTCGCATCTCCACGCATTCCGGGTCGCAGGCGCGGGTTGACGGGGTTCACCCTTCCGTCCGAGCGTTGGCCGCCACCGTCCGGCTACCAGAATATTTGTTCTAGCCAATGATACCCCACGCGGGGCCGAAAGTCAACCGCCGGCCGAGCCGGAAATGCCGCGCACGGACGCGGGCGAGCCGACGATTTGGCGCACTGCGCCGCCGCCTAGCCCGCGGTTGAAACCGCGGCTAGAGGCGCCTCATGGCGCCGCGAAACCCACGCCCAGAGGGCACCCGGCGGGTTGGGACGGAACCTCGTGCCCAGTCCGCGGAGGCGGACTTCGCGGCGAGCGGAGCGAGCCTCTAGCGACGATTTCAATCGTCGGCGCGCGGCGCGTTCCACCGGGTCCGCCTGCTGGTCACAGCCGCTCGAAACGGTCCACCGACTGCACGAAGACGATCGCGCCGCCGACCTCGACCTCGAAGCGGTCGGGCACGTACAGCAGGCCCGGTTCGAGCGCCGGCGAGTAGGGCAGGGCGAGCTGCGTGCGGCGGTGGCAGGTCTCGCGGATGACCGTCAGCACGGCGTCCACCTGCGCCGCCACGACGCCGATCAGGACGGTGCTGTTGCCGCTGCGCAGGAAGCCGCCGCTGCTGCCGATCTTGGTCGCCCCGAAGTGCCGCGCGCGCAGGCCGTTCAGCAGGTCGTCGACGTCCTCGTCCTGGACGATGGCGATCACGAGCTTCATCCCGCTCATAGCGGCCCTCCCCTGCGATGCGGCCCCACACTCAGCGGACGCGCCCCTGCGCGGCCACCGGCCAGCGGTCCACGATCGCGCCCTCGCGGACCAGCACCAGCTCGGGCGCGAGGTTGGCGACCGGGCAGGAGTGGACCGGGATGATCTGCAGTTGCTCGCCGATCGCCACGTCGCTGCCGGCCGGGTCGAGCGTCAGCCAGCCGTGCTCCTCGGAGAGTTTCTCCAGGCGCACGCCCTCCTTGCCGACGACGATGCCGTGCCCGCCCGAGCCGGTCATGCCGTGCGCGCCGGTGTCGGAGGTGAAGGTCTTCGAGCCGCCGTCGACCACCGCGCGGTCGCGCGCGGCGTGGCTGACGACGGTGACCAGCACGCGCAGCGCGCAGCGCTCCGGCGGCACCACGCCGAGCCCGACCTGCATCGCGTCGTAGAAGACGTAGTTCCCGGGGCGCATCTCGGTCACGCCGGCGACGCCGGCCGCCGCGCCCGCGCCCGGCGTCGAGCCGGTGCTGACGCGCGCGCAGGGCAGCCCGGCCGCGG
>DASSSV010000081.1:0-12895 GCA_035708265.1 Thermomicrobiales bacterium
AGCGTCCCGCCGCTCACCTGACGCCGGTCGCGGCCGCGCGCCCTTCTGGCACGCGCCGTGCGGGCGACTGGTCGCCGCCCGCGGGCCCGCGCGGGCAGGTCGGGCGGGGCGGCTCATCGAGAAAGGAGGGGACGCGATGGAGATCATCCGCGGCGCCGACCTGGCGCGCCAGCGCGGCGGCGCCGACCGCTTCGCCGGCGATGTCACGCTGACGCGGCTGGCCGCGCGCCTGGCGGACGCCAACGTCGCGCTGGTGCGCTTCGTGGACGGGGCGCGGACGCACTGGCACGAGCACCCCGCGGAGCAGATCCTCTACGTGCTCGAAGGGGAATGTCGCGTCGCCACGGCGACGGCGGCCGAGGCGCGCCTGCAGGCGGGCGACTTGGTGCGGCTGCCGGCCGGGGAGCGCCACTGGCACGGGGCGGCCCCCGGCGCGACGATGGCGCACCTGAGCATCACCGGCGGCGAGGCGACCTGGTACGAGCCGGCCCCCGGCGAGTGAACCGACCCCGCTTCGTGCGGGACGCGCCACCTCGCGCCGGAGAGCCCTCGCGTATCGCGCGAGACGGCGCGGGATAACCCCGCGCGACCTCCACGCCGCATCGCTCCGAGCCCGCGGCGACCGTCGCGGATGAATCGGGCGGTCGCCGGCATCATCGGGCGCGCCGGATCCGCCGGGCGGTATCGGCGTGCGCGCCTCCCTGGCCACCGGCCGCCGGTCCATGGCGGGCGGCGGGCCGCCTCCACCCTCGGCACGCGGCCGGACCCGGCCGTGCCGGATCGCTCCACGGCATCCTCTCTCTGCGAGCCCCCGCCAGGGCCGGTTTGGGCCCCGGCTGCCGGCCGGTTCCCCGCCGGACATCAGGGACGCGGTGTCGCCGCCGCGCGGGGTGCGCGCCTGACCGCTGACCCGATTGACAAGCCCCGCTCCACGTGGTATCGTGCCGACGGTCAGGAAATCAGATTGTCGACAATCGGACGACACGCCCGCGAGGTCGAGGCCATGTCCAGGTCGGTCGCGCTCACCCCCGTCGAGTCGCAGACGATCGCCACGCACGTCTACGAGCAGTTGCGCCAGGCCATCCACCGCGGGCAGCTCAAGCCGGGCCAGCGGCTGCTGGAGGCCGAACTCGCCGGGCGGCTCCGCGTGAGCCGCGCGACCGTGCGCGAGGCGTTCGGCATGCTCCAGAGCAAGGGGCTGGTCGTCAGCAAGCATCGCCACGGCACCTACGTGGCCGAGCTGACCCCGGAGGACCTGCGCGACATCTACAATTTCCGCTGCCTGCTGGAGGCCCACGCCGTGCGGCTCGGCGCGGAGGCCGCCTCGACTGCGGATCTCGACGAGCTCCAGCATCTGATCGACGGCCTCCACGACGCCGCGGCGGGGCCGGATTTCGAGCGGATCGTCGACCTCGACCTGCGCTTCCACCTCGCCATCTGCCAGTTCGCGCACAGCAAGCGCCTGCTCGAAACCTGGCTCGGCATGGAGACGATGCTCCGCGCCTTCCTGTTGCTCAAGTACGCCCTCTACGACGACTCCGCGCTGATCGCCGGCAGCCACCAGGGGATCGTGGACGCGCTCCGGCAGCGCGACGGCGAGGGGGCCGCGCGGGCGCTCGCCGACCACATCACGGTGACGGCCGAGCGGGTGCTGGCGAGTCTGGAGGAGCAGCGCCGGGCGGAGGAGGAATCCCCCGCCGCCGATGCGCGCGATGAGCGCTAGCCCGCGCGCCCACCGCGGCGCGAGCGAGGAGGTCGCCTAGACGCACGGAGCCGCAGCCCTCGCGACGGTTGGTCCACCACCGCGATCGGATTGTCTCCGGGCGCGCCGCCCGGACGTCTCTGGAGGGTATCATGGCGAACGAACCGGCCCGCCGTGTGTCGCGCCGCGGCTTCCTGCAGTTCACCGGCGCCGGCCTGGGCCTGCTGGTCCTCAGCGCCTGCGGCTCGTCGGCGGCGACGCCCACCGCGCCGCCCGCCCCGGCGGCCACGACCGCGGCCGGCGGCCAGGCGACCTCGCCCGCCGCCACCGCGCCGGCCGTCGTCAGCAAGCCGTTCGCGGGGAAGGAACTCAACCTCCTCGGGCCGAACCACCACACCTCCAACGTGCGCGACCTCTGGGTGCCGATCTTCCAGGAGCAGACCGGGGCCAAGGTCAACTACACCGAGATCGGCAGCGGCGACGTCGACGCCAAGTACGCCGTCTTCGTCGCCTCCCAGGACGCGACCTTCGACACCTTCTACACCTGGGAGACGCTCAGCGCGAAGTACGGCCCCGCGCTGATGGAAGATCTCACCGGCAAGGTCGACAAGGCGACGCTCGACAGCCTGGTGCCCGCGCCGGTGAAGGCGTTCACCTTCCTGGGCAAGCTCTACGGGCTGCCGTTCGACTCCAACCTCTCGATCTTCATGTGGAACACCGAGCTCTACAAGAACGCCGGGCTGGACCCGACGGCCGCGCCCCAGAGCTGGCAGCAATTCATGGACTACAGCAAGAAACTCACGACCGGCGGCAAGTTCGCCACGCTCTTCACCTTCGGCGACCCCAACTCGGGGTTCGTCAGCTTCGCCCAGCTCTTCAACACGACCGGCGGCCAGCTCCTCAGCGACGACCTCAAGAAGCTGCAGATCGACAACGAGTTCGGCCTGGCGACGATGGCGGCGCTGCAGGACGCGCACGTCAAGTCCAAGATCGCCGACCCGTCCGGCGTCACCGTCAGCAGCTCGATCGAGCAGGGCAAGATCTTCCGCGGCGGCAACATGGCCCACTACTTCGCCTTTCCCAACCACTACACCCTGGCGCAGGACCCGACCCAGTCGCAGATCGTCGGGAAGGCCGCGACCGGCATCGTGCCGGGGATCAAGCTGCGCAGCGCGTCGATCAACGGCTTCGAGGGCTACACCGCCAACAAGTACTCCAAGAACAAGGATCTCGCGCTCGCCTGGGTCAAGTTCGTCATCTCGCCCGAGGTGCAGAAGCTGGTGGCCCTGAAGTGGGGCCGCCCGCCGGCGTTGCAGGCGACCTACGACGACCCCGAGGTCGCCAAGGCGGCGCCGCAGTTCGCCGCCGCCAAGGAGCAGGGCAAGTACCCGGCGATGCGCTACGGCTCGCCGTACTACTTCGACCTCGGCACGGTCGTCAACGACTGGACCCTGCGCGTCATCAAGGGCGAGAAGGAGCCGCAGGAGGCCATCACCGCCATCCAGAAGGACGGCCAGAAGGTCATCGACGACTATTGGGCGAAAGTGAAGTGAGAAATGAGGAGTGAGAAGTGAGAAAAGCCAGCGGGCTGGCGTACCGCGCCGCTGGTTCTCACTTCTCACTTCTGCCTTCTCACTGCCCGAAGGGGGACCATGACGGCGCTGCCCACGGAGAAGCGGCCGTCCGCGCCGTCGCTGGCGCGGCGCTTTCAGCGCCTGGATGAGTCGCACTTCGGCCTGCTGCTGATCGCGCCGACCGCGGCCTTGCTGCTCGTCTTCCTCGTCTACCCGATCGCCTACGCGATCGCGATGAGCTTCAACCGCCTCGAGCTGACCGTCTCGCCGGATCAGAAGTGGGTCGGGCTGGCCAACTACGGCCGCATCCTGGGCGACCAGACCGTGCGCGACTCGATCGCCCGCACGCTGGCCTTCGCGGCGATGACCGTCGCGATCAGCGTCGTCCTCTCGCTCACCCTCGCGCTGGTCCTCAACGAGACCTTCCGGGGACGGAAGGTCGTGCGCGTGCTGATCCTGCTCCCCTGGGCCGTCGCCCCGGTGGTCAACGGCGTGATGTGGCGGTACCTCTTCCAGAGCAACTACGGGCTGGTCAACGCCGTCCTGGCGCGCCTGGGCCTGATCGACCACTACCAGGTCTGGCTGGAGAACGCCTCGCTGGCCCTGCTGATCGCCGCCGTCGCGACCGCCTGGAAGGGGATGCCCTTCGAGACGCTGATCCTGCTGGCGACGCTGCAGAGCATCCCCGAGTCCCTCTTCCGCGCCGCGAAGATGGACGGAGCCGGCGTGCTGGCTCGCTTCCGCTACGTCATCCTGCCCCACCTGCGCAACACGCTGATCTTCGTCGTCCTGCTCGAGACGATCGTCTCGCTGCAGGTCTTCGACCTCATCTTCACCCTGACGCGCGGCGGGCCGGGGCAGGGCACGGTCGTCCTCAGCTACCTGGTCTACATCAACGCCTTCGAGCGCCTGAGCCTCGGCCCCGCGTCGGCGATGGCGATCCTGCTGACCCTGCTGATCATGGCGCTGAGCGCGCTCGGGTTCGGGCTGATGGCAACCCGCCGGAGGCGGAGTCGGCTAGTCGGCTAGTCGGCTAGTCGGGTGACGGCGAGGCGGGTACCGGGGAGGATGAGGAGATGTTGAGCGCGCGGCATAGGCGCTTGCGAGTCCCGTGGTTCCGGCCGGCGGTGCTCTACGCGCTGGTCGCCCTCTTCCTGCTCTGGACCGTGGCGCCCGTCGCCTGGATCGCCACAATGAGCGTGCAGCCGGAGATCAACTACGTCGCCGTCCCGCCGCACCTGCGCTGGCAGGACACCAGTTTCCGCTGGTTCGCCACGATCCTGGCGGACCGCGCCTACACCGACGCGCTGCGCACCTCGTTCATCGTCTCGACGGCCACGATGGTCCTCTGCCTGGTGCTCGGGTCGCTCGCCGCCTACCCGCTGGCGCGGCTGACGCTGCCGTACAAGGGCGCCTTCCTGGTCTTCGCCATCGCCACGCGGATGGTGCCGGCGATCGTCCTGATCATCCCGATGTTCCTGCTGATACGCAACCTGCACCTGCTCGACACCTACGCCGCGTTGATCGCCGTCTACACCACCTTCCTCCTGCCCTACGTCGTCTGGATGCTCAAGAACTTCTTCGAGCAGATCCCCCGCTCGCTCGAAGCGGCCGCGCGGATGGACGGCTGCTCGCGCCTGGGGGCCCTCTTCCGGGTCATCATCCCGGTCTCGGCGCCGGGCGTCGTCGCGACCGCGATCTTCGCCTTCATCGGCGCCTGGAACGAATTCCTCTTCGGCCTGATCCTCTCCAACCGCGTCGCCATCCCGATCACCGTCCGGCTCTCCGGCCTGGTCGGCGGCACCTTCCACACCGACAACTCGCTCGTCGCGGCGACCGGCATGCTCGCCATCGCGCCGGTCGTCGCGCTCGTCTTCATCCTCAATCGCTACATCGTGCGCGGCCTGGTCGAGGGCGTGAAGTATTGACGAGTCGGCAGACGGCAGTCGGCAGTCGGGAGAGGCGGTTTCCGTAGAGCAACCGGCCAACGGTGGGCAAGCCGGTACTCCCGACTCCCGACTCCCGACTCCCGACTCCCGACTCGGGAGGGACCGATGAGCCGGGTGACGCTACAGCGGGTGGTCAAGAGCTTCGGCCCAGTGCAGGCGGTGCGCGAGGTCTCGTGCGAGATGCCCGACCGCGCCTTCGTCACGCTGCTCGGCCCCTCCGGCTGCGGCAAGACGACGACGCTCAACCTCATCGCCGGGCTGGAGAAGGCCACCAGCGGCGAGATCCTGCTCGACGACGAGCGGATCACCGACTGGGCGCCGCACGAGCGGGGCATGGCGATGGTCTTCCAGAACTACGCCCTCTACCCGCACATGAACGTCTACGGCAACATGGCCTTCTCCCTCAAACTCGGGCGGCGCCCGAAGGCCGAGATCGACTCCCGCGTCCGTCGCGTGGCACAGGCGCTGGAGATCGACCACCTCCTCGACCGCCGTGTCGCCCAACTCTCGGGCGGCCAGCAGCAGCGCGTGGCGTTGGCGCGGGCGATGGTCAAGGAGCCGAAGGTCTTCCTCTTCGACGAGCCGCTGTCGAACCTGGACGCCGCCCTGCGCACCCGCATGCGCTCCGAGATCAAACGATTGCACCAGCTGCTCCGGGCGACCTCGATCTTCGTGACCCACGACCAGGAAGAGGCGATGATGCTGTCCGACTACATCGCGGTCATGCGCGACGGGCAGATCGTCCAATACGGGCCGGCCGAGGAGGTCTACCGCCGCCCCCGGCACCTCTACGTCGCCACCTTCATCGGCAAGCCGCGCATGAGCACCGTCGAGGGCGACCTGCGCGTCACCGCCGACGCGGTCACCTACCAGGCCGGCGACCTCCGCCTGGCCTGGCCCAACGCGGTCGCCGGCCGGGCCGCGCCGCCGCGCGCGGCGCGCGCGGTGCTCGGCATCCGCGCCGAGGACGTGCGCCTCGACGCGCCAAACGGCGACCTGCACCCCAACCAACTGCGCGGCGAGGTCGGCCTGCTGGAGCCGCTGGGGTCCGACACCTTCGTGGAGGTCAACCGGGGGCCGGTCACGATCACCGGGCGCGTCGAGCCGGATCGCCGGCTCCGGGTGGAGGACCGGGTCGTCCTGACGCTGCCCCGCCACAAGCTCCACTTCTTCGACGCCGAGACCGGCGAACGACTGGACGTGTAAGGAGCGACAAGGAGCGACGATGAAGCGCGTCTTTGCCACGGCGGGCACGGCGGTGCTCCGCGAGGTCCCGGAGCCGGAACTGCGCGCGGGCGAGATCCTGGTCGCCCCGGCCTTCTCCGTCATCAGCAGCGGGACCGAGTTGCACATCATCGCCAGCACCGCGCGCCCGGAGACGACCGGGGCCGACACCTACCCCGGCCCGCACGCCCCGCACCGGCCGCAACTCCGCAGCGGCGGCACGCGCTGGGACGGGCCGGCGCCGCGCATCGTCGAGCCGCCGCTGGCCGCGCTCGGCTACAGCCTGGCCGGCACGGTCCTCGCGGTCGCGCCGGACGTGCTCGACCTCCGCCCCGGCGACCGGGTGGCGTGCTCCGGCAACCAGTGCGCCGTCCACGCCGAGCGGGTGGCCGTGCCGCGGAACCTCGTGACGCGCGTGCCGGACGGCGTGCCGCTCGACCGGGCCGCCTTCGTGACGGTCGGCTGCATCGCGCTCAACGGCGTCCGGCGCGCCGGCTGCCAGATCGGCGAGACGCTGGTGGTCCATGGCCTGGGCCTGCTCGGCCTGCTGGCGGTGCAGATCGCGCGCCAGGCCGGGCTCTACGTCCTCGGGCTGGACGTCGACGAGCGGCGTGTGCGGCAGGCGCGCGCGTTCGGCGCCCACGAGGCCCTCAATCCCGATGAAGTGGACCCGCTGGAGGCCGTCGCCCGCATGACCGACGGCCTCGGCGCCGACGCGGTCGTCCTGACCGTGGCGACGCCGTCGAGCGAGCCGCTCAACCTCTCCTTCGACCTGCTCCGGCAGCGCGGCTGCGTCGTCGGGGTCGGGCTCTTCGGCATGGCGATCGACCGCGACCGCATGTACGCGCGCGACGCGATCTTCTACCCCGCCATCGCCTACGGGCCTGGCCGCTACGACCCCGTCTACGAGGAGGGCAACGTCGACTACCCGGTCGGCTACGTCCGCTGGACCGAGAACCGCAACCAGGCCGCGTTCCTGCGCCTGCTGGCGGAGGGCAAGGTGGACGTCGCGCCGCTGGCGCCGCGGCGCGTGCCCTTCGCCGACGCGCCGCGCGCCTACGACCTGCTGCGCGACCCCGGCCGACCGCCGACGGTGCTGCTCACCTACGGCGGACAGTAAGAGCAACCAGGCAGGAGGACGGCGATGGCGAGACTGCGGGTGGGCGTCATCGGGGCGGGGCGGATCGCGGTCGGCTCGCACCTGCCCTGCCTGGCCCGGTTCGGCGACGTCGAGCTCGTCTTGTGCGACACCGCGCCCGAGCGGCTGGCCGAGGCGAGCAGCCAGTTCGGCATCGCCGCGACCGAGACCGACTACCGGCGCCTGCTGGCGACCGCGCGGCTGGACGCCGCCTTCGTCCTCACCCCGCCGCCGACCCTCTTCCCGATCGCCCGCGACTGCCTGGCGGCCGGCGTCCCGACGCTGCTGGAGAAGCCGCCCGGCCTAGCCACGGCGGAGACCCGCGCGCTGGCGGCGACGGCCCGGCGCGCCGGGGTCTTCGGGATGGTCGGCCTCAACCGCCGCTTCCAGCCGCTGCTGAACCGGGCGAAGGAGCTGGTCGAGGCCGGCGGCCCGATCGCGACAGTCATTGTCGAGTTCTACCATTTCCACATGGACATCCTGCGCGAAATGGGCGCCACCGAGGAGGGACTGGCGCAGGTCCTCACCACCGGCTGCATCCACAGCATCGACCTCATGCGCTACCTCTGCGGCGAGGTCACCGAGGTCTACGCCCACGCCGGGCAGTATTTCGACCGCCACCCCGACAGCTTCACCGCGCTGGTGCGGTTCGCGGGCGGCGCGACCGCGCTCTTCCACAACCACCTGCTCGGCGAGGTGCGCGCCGAGAAGCTGACCATCCACGGCCGGCGCGCCTCGGCCTACCTGGAGGGGCTGACCCAACGCTGCGTCGTGCATCAGGGCGCGTTCACCCACGAGATCCAGGCCATCGAACACGCCGACCCCTCCGCGCCCCAGTGGGCCGACCGGCCGCGGCAGCCCTACCTGAACGGCTGGTGGGACCAGGATCGCCACTTCCTCGATTGCGTGCGCGCGGGGCGCCCGCCGTCCCGCCCCGCGGCGGACCTGGACGACGCCGCGCGCACGATGGCGTTGATCGACCACATCCGCGAGCAGGTCCGAGGGCCGGTGCCCGCGGCGTAGGGCCGCGCTCGCGAGACGGGGGAGGACCGATGGAGGATCTGCGCGTCGGCATCGCCGGCTCCGGCTTCATGGCGCACACCTACGCCGAGGTTCTCGCGCGCCACGCGCGCGGGGCCACGCTCACGGCCGTCGCCGGCGGGCGGCGCGCGCCGGACCTGGCCGCGCGCTACGGCGTCGCCTGCGCACCGTCGGTGGATGACCTCGTCGCCCGCGCCGACGTCGACGCGGTCATCCTCGCCGGGCCGGAGACGGTGCGCGCGGCCCAGACCCGGCTGGCGGCGGCGGCGGGCCGGCACGTCCTGGCCGAGAAGCCGATGGCGCCGAGCGTGGCCGAGTGCGACGCGATGATCGCCGCCTGCGCCGCGGCGGGCGTGCGGCTGATGGTCGTCCAGAGCCAGCGCTTCCGGGGCGTCCACCGGCGCGCCAGAGACCTCATCGCCGCGGGGCGGATCGGGGCGGTGCGCCACCTCCGGCTCTGGTCGCTCTTCCCGGAGTCCTGGTCGGTGCCGGTGGTGCAGGCGCGGCCCTGGTACGCCGACCCGGAGGCCGGGCTCTTCATGAGCCAGTGCGTCCACAACTTCGACCTCATGCGCTGGCTCGTGGACGACGAGCCGCGGCGAGTCTACGCGCACGTCACCAGCCGCGGCGACCACGGCATCCCCAACCTCAGCACCGTCGCGCTGGTCGAGTTCGCCGGCGGGGCGACGGGCGAACTCTGGGTGAACCTGGAGCTGCCCGGCGCGACCTTCCCCGACAGCCAGTTCCACTCGCAGGTCGTCGGCGACCGCGGCCTGCTCGACTTCGACGGCTACACGCACCTGGACCTGGCCGAGGACGGCGAATGGCGGCAGGTCTGGACGCAGCCGCCGCTCGACCCGCAGGACGCGCTCGACCCGGTGCGCCTGGAGTCCTTCACCGGGCAGGTGCAGGACTTCATCGACGCCGTCCGCGATGGTCGCCCGCCGAGCGTCACTGGGGCGGACGGGCGCGCCGCGGTCGAGCTCTGCCAGGCGGCGCTGCGCTCCGCCCGCAGCGGCCAGCCGGTCGCGCTGCCGCTGCCGCGCGCGTAGCCCGGCCCGGCTCGCGGCCGCACGACGCCGATGGTCGCACCGCGACGCGCAGACCCGACACCCAGCGATGGGCGGCATCCCAGCAGGACGACCCGCACGCGACCGGGGCCGGCGACTCGCCGCGTCACTTACCGGCACGACGCAGGGCGGGACGCCTGCGTCCCCGCCCTTGCGTTTTCCTTGCCACTGCAGGGATTTCGTGGGTGAGCCGCGTAGGACTCGAACCTACAACCCGCTGATTAAGAGGGCATTCGTCGCGCCTCTTCCGTTTGCGCCTACCGGCGCTCTTTTTGTTGTCCCGGTGAGGAATCTTGCTGTCGCCCTGTGACGCCGATAGCGCCCGAGGGCCACCTGCTGTCGCCTCTACTACTCACCAGAGAGACGGCCGAAGAGCGGCACCAAGACCAGCATTCGTGCCTCCGGCAGGCTTCTCGGGTGCGGCCGATTGCGCCGACAAGAACGCACGGAGGTGAACCGTGCGCGCGCCCTGTCGCCCCGTGCCTCGCGCTGTCGAGAATGGCGCGCTGGCGCGGGGTATGGCGAAGTGCCCTGTCGGGTGGCATCTCCTAATGTCCCCCGCTGTCTCCCCAATCGCACTACCTATTGCACCACCGGTCGAGGGCCTTCGCGCACGCGGGGCGTGGCGCACCGGGCTCGTCGCCCGCGGTTGCGTATCGTCATCCTGTTGCTCCAAGCGCGGCGAGAAGGGGCGCTGGAGGCGAGCGACGGCCCGCCCGCGACAGCCTCGATCCTGCGCGGCGCGAGCGGACGCCATCGGCGTGCTCCTCCGCGTCGGAGCCTCGCGACCGAGGCGGCGCACCCGTCCCCGGCGCGGGCGAAACGGCGCACACACGGCCCCTCGCGCTGTCCCGGGCGGTGGCGCCGCCCGGCGAAGCGTCCCGGCCACCGGCTCGCGCTGGTCTTGTGCCCGAGGCGCCATGGCGCGCCCTTGCGCTCTTGGTCTGGGGGCCGCTCGACGGCGGCCGCCGCGCTCGCCGCGGCCGAGGGCGCGTATTGACCACCCGTGCGATGGACTGGGCCGCATTGGCTGGCCCCATGTGTCGCCGCGCGTCGGAAAGCTTCTGTTCGGAGATCGCTGCGCCGGCCGAGTACGAGCGACGGCGACGGGTGGGCAACCTCGCCGGGACAGCGCGGGGCGGACGTACTGCACTGTCGCGGCGAGCGCCGAGGACGAGGAGCGCGGAGGCGGATTCCGCCCGGCGCTGTCTCTCTCCCCCGCGCTCGCTGCGCCGCCGCGGTGTGGACCGCACATTGCCGCGCGCCCCCGCTCAGCGGGACGGGCGCGGAGGCACGATGGAACCAGCACGGCCCGCGGCGGGGGCACCGTAGGTCGCTGGCCGGCGACTACCGACCCGCGCGCCTGGCCGCGCGGGCGCGCGCCACCTGCCGGCGGCGCTCCCCGAGATACTCTTGCAGGAGCTGGTGGGCGACGGCGAGCGACCAGAGCCGATCCCGGCTCGTCTGCCGCCTGGCCCTTGCCAGGAGGGCGCGAAGGCGTGAGCGATCGTCATTCGTCGGCATGGCCCAACTCAAGGTCACTCGCGCCCGGCCTGGCGACCCAGCGCCTCCCGTACCAGCGCCTCCAACTGCTCCGCCTTACGGTCCAGTGCGTCGAGCTCCCGCTCCATATCGTCGAGCAGCGGCTCCAGGGCGGGGCCGCGCGGCCCGGCCGCCTCGAGCGCCTCCAGCCGCTCCGCGTGGTGGTTCAGCGCATCGAGATCGCGCTCGACGGCGTCGAGCAGCGGCTCCACGGCGGGGCGGCGCGGCGCCGCTCCCACCAACGCGCGCCACTGCCCCAAGGCCCGGCGGCAGCCCGCCAGGTGCCGCCGAAGGGGTGGCGGCGCCCCCTCCCCCGCTCTGCGGCGTGCCATCGGAACCTCCTTGCCGCCCCACTCCGATGAAGCGGCGGTCCCTCATTTGCCAAAGCCGGGAAGGTGCTGCTCGACGAACGCGCGGAGGTAGTCGCCATCGATGACGATGCCGTTTCTGACGACGATGGGGTCCCCGTCCAATTCGGGAATCGTCCGCGTGAGCGTCCCGGCCCCCATACCGCGGACCTTGCCCTCCACGTCAAAGACGGGTCCCCCGCTCATGCCCGAGAAGCAGGGGCGATCCACGATATACCCGTCGTACCTTCTGCCGTGAATGACCGCTTGCGTCGCATCGACGACGAACGTCGGTTGCCAGTAGCGCTGGATATTGCCGACGAATCTCCCTTCTGCGGCGATGGATATGACCGCCATGGGATAGCCCGAGAGGCAGACGTGATCACCGGGCCGCACTGGTGCAGCGGAGAGCTCGACCGCCCGCAGGTAGTCCCGCGTGACCCGACCCAAGTAGAGGTCGTGCGGGGGATCGCTGGCGACCGGCTCGATTTCCACGGGCGGCTGACTCACCCGATCCGGCACGTTCCCGTAGTAGTAGTACGTCGAGTCGGCCGGTGTGCAGTTCATGATGTGATCTGCGGTGAGGAAGTGCCCGCGGTCATCGACGAAGAAGCCCGTGCCGCAGACTTCGATGGCCACGTCCTGGCCTTCCCCATACGTGTAGAAGATGGGGAAGATCGACGCCGTCAGCGTCGCAACAGCATCGGCAAACATGAGTCCCCTCCGCATCGTCTCCCGGTTCGGCCGTGCGCAGGCACCGCTTCGCCGACCGCCGCTCTCCGGTGGCTCTCCTCATCCGGCGTGCCGTCCCCGTCCCCGGGGCGGGTGCGGCCACGCCTCAGGCGCCCTCCGCGGCGCGCCTGGGCGTACTCTGCGGGCCCGCGCGACGCGACCGCGCCGGGCGGTTCGGGCACGCGCCGGCCCCGGCATCGTCCGGGTGGCCATCGTCGCCCGGCAAGCCGCGCGCGAGCGTGCTCACGAAGTGCGAGTAGAGCCCGGCGACCTCGACGATCACGTCGCCGCCCGGCAGGCCGCGCGCTCGCGCGCCCCCCGCCATGTAGAGGGACCAATAATGCCGCTCCCGCCGCAAGAGCTCCTCGTGGGTCCCGACCTCGGTGATGCGACCGTCCACGAGGACAACGATCTGCGTATCCCGCGGGATCGAGTCGTACCGATGCGTGGTGAAGATGATGATCTTGTGTGCCAGCCGGGAGAAGAGCTTGAAGACCGCGCGCTCGCCCTCCGGATCGAGGCTGGCGACCGGTTCGTCCAGGATCATGACCGGTGCATCCTGATAGATGAGCCGCG
>DASSSV010000082.1:0-2533 GCA_035708265.1 Thermomicrobiales bacterium
GAGGTGCCGCTCTTCGCGCCGCCGGCGCGGGATTGAAGATTACGGATTGCAGATTGCTGATTCGACGTCCAGCCGGCAGGTCCGCCCTCTCGGCAACTCCTGGCCCTCGCCCGTCAATCTGCCATCTGCCATCTGCAACCCGCGCGCAGCGCGCCCCGTGCTACAATCGGGCCGTCTCCGGCGGCGGTGCCGCGGACGGATACGGCGATCGGCGGGCTCGCGGGCGAGCCGCGTAGAGCGACGAGGAGGGACGATCATGACCGACGAAGCGACGACCATGGACAGCGCCGTCGCCGGCGCCCACGCCGAAGCCTACGGCGATCTGGAGCACCAGGCGCTCGACCACGTTTGGATCCACTCGGCCAACTACGTCGAACTGGCCGAGCGCCAGGGCCTCAAGGTCTTCGACCACGGCAAGGGCTGCCTGCTGTACGACGTCCACGGCAAGGAGTACATCGACGGCATCTCCGGCCTCTGGGTCGTCAACGCCGGGCACGGCCGCCAGGAGATCGGCGACGCGATGGGCCGCCAGGCCGGCAAACTCGCCTACGTCTCCTCCGCCTCCTACACCAACGTGCCGGCCGTGCAGCTCTCCGAGATGGTCGCCGAGTTGACCCCCGGCGACCTCGACCGCGTCTTCTTCTGCTCGGGCGGCTCGGAGGCGGTCGAGTCGGCGCTGAAGATCGCCAAACAGGTGCAGGCGCTGCGCGGCTTCCCCAAGCGCTACAAGGTCATCGCCCGCCGCGGCTCCTACCACGGCGCGACCTTCGGCGCGATGAGCCTCACCACCGGCAACCGCGGCCAGCAGGAGCGCTACTTCGGCCCCTTCATGTACGGCGTGTTCCACACCCCCTCGCCCAACCACTACCGCAACGACTTCGGGCTGGAGGGCGAGGAAGGCGACGTCATGTGCGCCAGGTACGTCGAGCAGGAGATCGAGTTCCAGGGCCCCGAGACCGTCGCCGCGGTGATCGGCGAGCCGATCTCCTCCTCCAACGGCGTCCACGTCCCCTCGCCGAAGTACTGGCAGATGCTGCGCGAGATCTGCGACAAGCACGGCGTCCTCCTCATCATGGACGAGGTCATCAACGGCTGGGGGCGCACCGGCAAGTGGTTCGCCGCCGAGCACTTCGGCGTCGTCCCGGACATCATGACGATGGCGAAGGGCCTCTCCAGCGGCTACGCGCCGATCGCCGCCGCCGTCGTCCGCCCCGAGGTCTACGACGTCTTCAAGCAGGACGAGACGGTCTTCGGCCACCTGCTGACCTTCGGCGGGCAGGCGGTGGCCTGCGCGGCGGCGATCGCCAACATCGAGATCATGCGCCGCGAGCGGCTGCCCGAGCACGCCGCCGAGATGGGCGAGTACCTGATGCAGGGGCTCAACTCGCTGGTCGCCAACCACCCGACGGTCGGCGACGCGCGCGGCGTCGGCCTCCTGACGGCGATCGAGATCGTCAAGGACAAGGCGACCAAGGAGAAGTGGGGCCGCGAGAGCAACTACGTCAAGCGGCTCAACGAGCTGACCAACGAGCGCGGCCTCCTCTCGCGCGTCTGGGACGTCATCCACATCGCGCCGCCGCTCGTCGTCACCCGCGAGGAGATCGACCGCATCGTCGGCATCCTCGACGACAGCCTGACCATCGCCGAGCGCGAGTTCGGCGTGACTGCGTAGTCGGGAGTCGGGAGTCGGGGGTGCCGGCTTTCGTGCAGCAACCGGTCGGTGCTAGATAGCCGGTACTGCCGACTGCCGACTGCCGACTCCCGACTCCCGACTGCGAACGGAGTGAGCCCATGCCCTATCCCACCCTCGACACGCCGAGCGTGCTGGTGGATCTCGACAAACTGGAGCGCAACATTGTCGAGATGGCGGAGGTCGCGCGGCGCGCGGGCGTGGCGCTCCGGCCGCACATCAAGACGCACAAGACGCCGCAGATCGCGCGGATGCAACTCGAGGCGGGCGCGAGCGGCGTCACCTGCGCCAAGCTCGGCGAGGCCGAGATCCTGGCCGACGCCGGCATCCGCGACATCTTCGTCTGCTACCCGCTCGTCACCGAGTTGAAGGTGCGGCGGCTGGCCGGGCTGGCGCGCCGGGCGACGATGTCCACCATCGTGGACAGCCCGCAGGGAGTCGCCGCGCTGTCGGCCGTCTTCGCCGGCGAGCCGGCGCCGCTCGACGTGCTGGTCAAGGTCGACACCGGGCTGCACCGGGTCGGCGTCGCGCCCGGCGCGCCGACGGTCGACCTGGCGCGGAGGGCGGCGGAGGCGCCGGGGCTGCGCTTCGCCGGCATCTGCGCGCACGAGGGCTACACCTACGGCGCGGCCGACGCCGACGAGCGCGCGGCGCTGGCGCGGCGGGGCGCGGAGACGCTGGTGGCGACCGCGCGGGAACTGGCCGCGGCCGGGCTGCCCTGCGCGCGCGTCAGCACCGGCTCGACGCCGGGCGCGGGCGCGGCGGCCGGCGTCGCCGGCGTGACCGAGATGCGCCCCGGGAACTACGTCTTCTACGACGCGATGCAGGTCGGGCTCGGCGTGG
>DASSSV010000083.1:0-17012 GCA_035708265.1 Thermomicrobiales bacterium
CGGCGACGCGCACGGCCGGGAGGGCGAAGAGCGAGCCGGTGGTCGCGGCGACCGTCTCGGGGGCATAGAGGTCGGTCGCGTGGCCGGCGACGATCAGGCCGTGGGCGCCGAAGGCGTCGCACGAGCGGAGCGTCGTGCCGAGGTTGCCGGGGCTGGCCGGGCGGTCGCAGACGACGACGAGCAGGTCGGCGGCGAGGGGGATGCGGGCGAGGTCGTCGTCCGGCATCGCGACGATCGCCAGCAGTTCGGAGGGCTCGGCCTTGCCGCTCAGTTTGTCGAAGAGCGCGGGCGCCACCTCGTAGTGCGTCCGCGCGGGCGAGCGGGCCAGGATGTCGCGGGCCCAGTCGGAGAGGCGCCGGTCGCGCGCGTAGGCGAACGCCTCGACCGGCCAGCCGTGCGCGAGCGCCTGGTCGATCGGCCGCACGCCCTCGACGAAGAACTGGCGGTGGCGGTGGCGCGTCTCGCGCTTGCGGCGCAGCGCGTCGAGGTGCTGGAAGGCGTGGTTCTCCGTGGAGATCCTGACGGTTCGCGAGGGCACTGGCGATCTCTCCGCCACAGTCTCAGCTGGTCGGGAGAACTAGCTCGACAGCTCATGACGATGATCCGGGCGGGATCTCCTCTTCGCGCGGGGGACGAAGCAGCTGTTTCAGCCTTTCTTCTGATGCGCCGATTGCCGCATAGTTCTGGCGCGCTTCGTTGAGGCTGACCTTGTTTGCCCCGCCGCGATAGTCCGGGTCACGAAACTGCACGAGGTCATCCTCCCAGCCACACACCAGGCAGGTACCATACGTTCCGGGCGGTTCTCTCGGCAAAGTAAGGAAACCACAGCAGGGACAAGCGAATTTCTCTTCGACCATCACAACACCATCATTGTGCATATCGCGCGCTACGTCTGCCGGATCTGGGCGACGGTGACGCCCTCGCCGCCTTGGCGGTCCTTGGCGCCCTCGAAGCCGGTGACGAGCGGGTGCTGGGCCAGGTAGTCGCGCACGGCCTGGCGCAGCGCGCCGGTGCCCTTGCCGTGGATGATGCGGATGAAGGGGAGCGAGGCCAGATAGGCGTCGTTGAGGTAGCGCTCCAGCGCCTCCTCGGCCTCGGCGGCGCGCATCCCGCGCACGTCCACCTCGATCGGCACGTCCGACCGCGGCGCGGCGATTGTGACCGGCGCCTGGCGGCGGCGCGGCTCGGCGGCGCGGGCCTGCGCCCGGCTCAGGCGGGTCAGGTCGGCCAGCGGGCGGCGCAGGCGGAAGGTGCCGACCTGCAGGTCGGCCTCGCCGGTCGCCGGGTCCACCGCCAGCACCTCGCCCTGCTGGCCGAGCGAGGCGATCAGCGCGCGGTCGCCGGGGCGGATGGCGCCGCCGGCCGGCTGGGGCGCGGTCGGGGCGGGGCGCGCGGCGCGGACCTGCCGCGCCTGGCGGGACATCTCGCCGGCGCGCTGCTCGGCCTGGCGCAACCATTCGCGCGTCACCGCGACCTGCTCGCGGTCCTTCTGGAGCCGCTTCAACTCGGCGCGCAGGTCGGTCAGCTCGGTCTCCAGTTCGGCTAACCCCTCCTCGCGGGCCAGTGCGCGCGCCCGCTCGGCCTCGGCCAGATGGCGCTCGGCCTCGCGCCGCAGCCGGCCGGCCTCGGCGTGCTCGCGTTCCGCGCCGGTGCGGTGGCTCTCCGCCTCCTCGCGCTCGGCCTGGATCTGCCCGAGCAGCGTGTCGACCTGGATCTCCTCGGGCGAGAGGTAGCCGCGGGCCTGCCCGACGATTTCGGGCGGCAGTCCGAGACGCTGGGCGATCGCCAGCGCGTTGGAGCGGCCGGGGATGCCGACGAGCAGCCGGTAGGTCGGGGAGAGGGTCTCCACGTCGAACTCGACCGAGGCGTTCTCCACGCCGGGCGTCGTGTAGGCGTAGGTCTTCAGTTCGGAGTAGTGTGTCGTCGCCACCGTCAGCGGCCCGCGTTCGAGGAGGGTGGCGACGAGCGCGCGGGCGAGCGCCGCGCCCTCGGTCGGGTCGGTGCCCGCGCCGAGCTCGTCGAGGAGGACCAGGCTGTCGGGCGTGACCCGCGCCAGCATGGTGATGATGTTGGTCAGGTGCGACGAGAAGGTCGACAGGCTCTGCTCGATGCTCTGCTCGTCGCCGATGTCGGCGAAGACCTGGGCGAAGACGCTGACGACCGACTCGTCGTTGGCGGGGATGTGCAGGCCGGCCTGGGCCATCAGCGTGAGCAGCCCGACCGTCTTGAGCGCGACCGTCTTGCCGCCGGTGTTCGGGCCGGTGATGACGAGGACCCGGAAGTCCTCGCCGAGCGCGAGGTCGATCGGGACGACGTTGCCGGTCAGGAGGGGGTGGCGGGCGCGCCGCAGGACAACGCGCTTCGTCGGGTGGCCGTCCTCGCCGGCCCCGGCGTCGGACGGGGCCGAGCGGGCGTCCCAGATGCGCGGGCTGCTGGCGTCGAGGTCGGCGCTGAAGCGGCCCTTGGCGAGCTGGAAGTCGAGGTCGGCCAGGCCGGCGATCGTGCGCTCCAGCGCGTCGGCCTCCTGTGCCACACCGTCGCTGAGGCGGCGCAGGACGCGCTCGATCTCGTGCTGCTCGTCCAGTTGTAACTGCCGCCAGCGGTTGTTCAGCTCGACCGCCTCGGGCGGCTCGATGAAGAGCGTCTGGCCGCTGGCGGAGGAGTCGTGGACGATGGCGCCGGCCGCGGCGCGGGCGTCGGCGCGGACCGGGATGACGTAGCGGCCCTCGCGCATCGTCACGATCGGCTCGCGGATGGCGGCGCCGTACTTGGCCGAGGTCAGCAGGGAGTTGAGCCGTTCGAGCAGGCGGTCGTGCGCGCTGCGGATGCCGTGGCGGATCTTGCCCAGCTCGGGCGAGGCCGAGTCGAGCACCTCGGCGCGCGGGCCGATCGAGCGGCCGATGTCGGCCTCCAGCGCCGGGAACTGACTCACGGCGACCAGGAGGTCGGCCAGGCCGGGGTAGCGCTCGGCGGCGTCGGGGAGGCGGCCGAAGGCGTGGAGGACGTTGCGCGCCGCGCCGAGCGTGTCCTGCACCTCGAGCAACTGGCTGGGGTTGAGCAGGAGGCCGACGCGCGCCTGCCGGACCAGGGCGCGGATGTCGCGCGCGCCGCGCACGGCGAACTCCGGCACGGCGGTGAGGAGCGCGCGGGCCTCGTCGGTCAGCGCCAGGGTGCGGCGCACCGTCGGGAGGTGGTCGCTCGGCTCCAGCGCCCGCGCGCGCTCGATCGCCACCGAGTAGGTGCAGCGGTGTTCGAGCAGTTCGCGGACCTTGTCGAATTCGAGGGTCGTCAGGACGCGGGCATCCACGTTGCACTCCGAGCAGTCAGCCGTCAGCCATCAGCCGTCAGCACTCGGCCAGCGGCTCTCAACGCGTCATGGCGACATGGCCGCGCTTCCGGTCCGCGTCGCGCGAATCGGGACGGCCGCCACTCGCCGGGCGCTGATTGCTGATGGCTGATCGCTGACAGCTTCGTTACCTCTGCGCGTCGGGCCCCGCCACGGGCCCGGCGGCGCATCAGTAGCTGCCGGGCGCGAGGATCGGCGGGAGCCCCTTCGGGAACCAGGGGTGCAGCGGCGTGACGAAGGTCGGCACCAGTTTCAGGAAGATCGGCACCAACGCCGCGCCGCGCATCTGGTCGTGGACCATCCCCAGGAAGCCGCTCGTCTGGGCCGCGGCCGTGTGGTCGAGCACCTGCACGGCCAGCGCGACGACCATCGCGGCCAGGATCGTGGCGAACGTCGCCACCAGGATGCCGACGACGCCGCCGCTGATGTTGTTGAACGCGCCCAGCCAGGCCGGGAACCGGCCGAGGACGAAGGTGCGCGCCAGCGCCGCCGAGAAGCCGACCGTGCTGAGCGCGAGCAGCAGCACGAACATCAGCAGATCGCCGGTAAAGAGCGCCATCGACGGCAGGATGTGGGCGACGGCGACGGCCAGCGGGTGATAGAAGAACGCCGCGAAGACCACGCCGAAGTAGAGCCCGACCGTCGTCGAGAAGACCTTGCCGAGCCCGCCGAAGAAGGCCAGGGCAACGATCCCGCCAAAGAATAGCATAATCAGGATGTCGAAACCGTTCACCCTCCGGGCCTCCCTCGTGGAAGACACTGTAGACAGTCCCATTGTAGTGAGCGCGGGGCCCGCCGTGAGTCACCTAAAAGTCCCGATTGGCGGCGGTACTGCGTGAGAGCGTGGAAGCGTGAGAGCGTGGGAGCGTGGAGCGTGGCGGGCCGGGCGACTGAAACCGCGCCTCGGGCCACGTGGGGACGCGACCCAGGCCGCGCAGGCGGCCTTCGTGCCGCCCGCAGGGCGGCCCCAAGCCGCGGCTTCAGCCGCCCGGCCCGTCGCCCTGCCGCGCGGTTGCCGGCCGCGGCGGGGCGGGCGTACAATGGGAGTGTACCCGGCTGGCCTGTGGCTGTGCCGGCCGGGCGCTGCGATGAGGCCCGCAGCCGCGTCCCGACGGCGCGGTCGCCGGACACCGGCTGATGGCTTCTACCGGTCGCGCAGGCCGTCCGGCCCGCGCTGGTAGGGGCCCTTTTTGTTGCCCGCGCGGCGGCGGGCGGGGCGACACGAGGAGGTGCGCGCGGTGGCGTTTCTGCTGGTCGCGGTCGGGGGGGTGCTCGGCGCGAACGCGCGCTACGCCGTGTCGCAATGGGCGGCCGCGCGCTGGGGGGCGGCCTTCCCCTACGGCACGCTGGCGATCAACGCGACCGGGAGCCTGCTCCTCGGCTCCGTCCTGGCGCTCGACGTGGCCCGCCTCGGCGACAACCCCGACGTCAAACTGCTCGTGACCACGGGGTTCCTCGGCGCCTACACCACCTTCTCCACCTTCGCGTTCGAGACCGTCGCGCTCGGCCGGCAGCGCGACCACTGGCCCGCCGTGGCGAACATCGTCGGGAGTGTCGCGCTCGGCCTCGGCGGCGCGGCGCTCGGCGTCCTCCTGGGCGGGGCGGGCCGATGAGCGAGCGGGACGAGCTCGTCCGGGAACGGGAGGAGGCGGTGACCGACCCCAGCCGGGCGAAGGGCGCAAGCCGGCCGCACCACGACCCCACGCCGGCCGAGGCGCTGGCCGAGGCGGAGCTGGCGCTGGCGCCCGGGGAGGCGTCGCCCGCGCCGGCGCCGGCCTGGCACGCCCGGCTGACGCCGCACCTCGCCATCAGCGGCGGGGCGATCCTGGGGGCCAACGCGCGCTACCTGGTCGGGCTGTGGACCGCGCCCTGGAGCGCCGGGTTCCCCTGGGGCACGCTGGCGATCAACCTGAGCGGCAGCCTGCTCCTCGGCTTCTACCTGGCGCTGGTGACCGAGCGTTTCACCGGCCGGGCGACGACCCGGCTCTTCGTCGCGACCGGCTTCTGCGGGGCCTACACGACCTTCTCGACGTTCAGTTACGAGACGATCGGGCTGGTGCAGCGCGGGGCGGTCGGCCTGGCCGCGCTCTACGTCGCCGCCAGCGTCGTCGGCGGGCTGCTCGCCGTCGTGGCCGGCACGCTGGCCGCGCACGCGCTCTGAGGCGCGCATCGGGCGCGCGGGGTACAATAGCCTGACGGACCGGGTTCCGACGAAAGGTGGGCCGCCATGACGAAGACCATCCTCACCTACCAGGACCTCTTAGAGACGCCGGACGACGGCCGGCGCTACGAATTGCTCGACGGGGAGTTGCAGATGAGCCCGGCGCCGGACGGGGAGCACCAGATCGCGCTCAAGCGGTTCGTGAGGCTGCTCCTGCGCGCCGAGACCGCCGGCCACGGCCGCGCCTACTTCGCGCCGCTCGACGTCGTCTTCGACGAGGCCGAGCACAACACCACGCAGCCGGACGCCTTCTTTCTCCACCGCGACAACCCGCACCGCGTCACCCGCGTGTTGCGCGGCGCGCCGGACCTCATCGTGGAGGTGCTGTCGCCCTCGACGCGCGCCTACGACCTGCGCGCGAAGCGCCAGCTCTACGCGCGCTTCGGCGTGCGCTACTACTGGGCCGGCGACCCCAAGGCGGAGACGGTGCAGGTCTTCGACCTGGCGGGCGCGGATTACGCTCCGCCGCGCGTCCTCAGCGGCGAGGACGTGCTGGGCTGTCCGCTCTTCCCGAGCATCACGACGACCGTCGCCGAGATCTTCGCCCCCGAGTAGCCCCCGCGACCGGCGCGCGGCGGCCGGCGCCGCGGCGCGGCCGGGAGGTGCGGCACGATGCGCGCCCTGCTCCAACGTCTCTTCGGGCCGCGGGCACACCGCGACTCCTTCCTCACGGCGCATCTGCTGGAGGCGCTCGACCGGCCCGGCTGCCCGCTCTGCGCGCTCGTGGACGCCGCGATCCTGCGCAACCTCCAGTCGGTGCTCTACGAGCGGGTGAACCACCAGGGGACGCACCTGGCGCTCCTGGCCAGCCGCGGCTACTGCGCCGAGCACACCTGGGCGGTGCCCCTGGCCGCGGCCGCCGCGCACTCCCCGACCGGGGTGGCGACGCTCTTCGAGCGGCTGCTGACCGACCTCCTGCGCACGGCGAGCGGCGACGAGCGCCTGCTCCGCTGGCTCCAGCCGGCGGCGGCGTGCCCGCTCTGCGTGGTCGCCTGGGAGACCGCCGACGCCTACCTGGCCGAGTACGCACGCCTGCTCGCCCGGCGGCCGGAGCTGCGCCACGCGCCGGCCGTGCCGTGCCTGCCGCACCTCGCGGCGCTGGCGCGCTACGCCGATGCCGGAGCGTGGGAGAGCCAGCGCGAGCGGGCGCGGACGGCGCTGGCGCTGGCCGGGCCGGCTGAGCGGGTCGCGCGGCGCGCCGGGGGACGCCCGCCCGGCGCGGCCCCGACCTCGGCCACCTGCCCGGCTTGCCGCGCGGCGAACCGCGCCGCGCTGCTGACCGCGGACACCGCCGCGCTCTGCCGCCAGCATGCCTGGCTGCTCTTCGACTGGGGACGCGAGGTCGATCTGACGCGCGCGGGGGCCGCGGCCGCGACGGGGGAAGCGGCGGGGCGCGGGTGCCCGGCCTGCCGGGCGGGCGCGGCGGCGGCCGCGGCGACGCTCGACGCGCTCGACGGCGCGCCGCTGCTCTGCCTGGGCCACCTGCGCCTGGCCTGCGAGCAGGGCTGGCTGGTGCGCGACGCGGTCGTCCCCGCGCTCGCGCGGCTCGGCGCCGACCTGCGCCGGTTCCGCGACAGCGCGGACTACCGCTTCACCGGCGTCCTCACCGCCGCCGAGCGCGCCTCCTGGGTGACGGTGCTGGCCCGCTTCGGCGGGGAGTCGCCGGGCGCGTCGCTGGCCCGCCCGCTGCCCGGCGCGAGCTTCGCGCTGCGCGGGGCGCGGGACACGCGGCAGCGGGCCCTGCGGGAACTGTCGCGCGTCGCCCGACCGGCGCCCCGCGCGGCCCCCATCGGCCGCGTCATGCCTCGGCCGGTCGGCACGGCGGTCGTGCAGGTCTGGGACAGCCGGGCGGACGGGCGGCGGGCGGCGCGCTGGCCCGCGCGCGGCCGCTGACGGCGCGCGGCGCGGGCCACCGGCCCGCGCCGCGCCGGATCGTCTACGGGTGTGCTCGAATGCGGCTCACGAGCCGCCACCGCCGCCACTCAGCGCGCCGAGCATGACGATCAGGGCGCACCCACCACAGCTCAGCAGAAGGCTCGCGGCGAGGACAATCAGCCCCGCCCGCATCCACTTCTTTTGTACATCCTGGAAGTGCTCGACGCTGTTCCATTGCTTGCTCTGCCAGGCCAGTTCGCTCCCCTTGTAGCCCAGGTAGAACGGTACCACGATACCAACGATAGGCACGAACGCCGCCAGGGCGATCCAGACGCTGTTGCCGATGCCCCAGATCCAGTTGAGCAGGAAGGCGCCCCAGTTCCAGCCCTGGATCTCCGCAGGCACGGCCGCGCCCGGCCCCTGTCCCGACGTGTTCGTGACGACTCCGCCGTACTGCATCCCGGCCAGATTCGAGCTGTCGTACATCTCACTCCTCCCAGGTCCGTTCGCGCTGCCGATCGCCGTCTCCGACGGCGCATCCTCGATCACGACCGCGCCTTGATGCCGTGTGGGGACGCCATCAGCGGTGACGGGCGCGTTCATCCGGTTGTACGTCGCCCGCGATGGCGCTGTTTCGCCGCCGACAATCGTGGGGGAGGAAGTAGGAAGGAAGTACGAGGTACGAAGTACGAAGTACGAATGACGAATGGCAGAGGGGCGGGGGCAAGAGAGAAGGCGAGCGGTCAGGAGGACGGGGCCGCGGTGAGCTTGCGGCGGAGGCGGGCCTGGCGGTGGAGGAGGGCGTCGCGGCCGGTGGCGACGCCGCGGAGGTCGAGCAGGGTCAGCGCGGCCTCGACGGTCGCCAGGGCGGCGGCGGGGTCGCGCGCGACGTGCTCCTGGTACTTGGCGAGCTCTTCGTGGGCCCAGGGGTCGGGCGCGCGGCGGCGGGCTTCCGATTTGATGAGCTCGCGCCAGAGGGCGCAGGCTTCCTCCCAGCGGGCGGCGCGCTTGAGGGCGAGGGCCAGGGCGATGCGGGCCGCGCGGCGCAGGGACGGCGGCAGCGCGGGGTCGGCCAGCGCGGCGCGGTAGGCGGCGATGCTCTCGGCGGGGCGGCCGAGCGCGGCGTAGAGCGTCGCCAGGCCGTAGCAGTCGGCGCCGGGCGGCGCGACCTCGGCCGGGCGCGCGGCGAGGTGGCCGAGGTGGGTCAAGAGCGCGAGGAGGCTGACGATGTCGGCCGCGTTGTGCGCCAGGACCGGCAGCAGGGGGCGGGGGTCGCCGTCGCGCAGGTACTGGAAGTAGCGCTGCGGGATCAGGAAGCCCGGCACGTCGCCCTCGCGCCGGACGCCGAGGACGTGTTCCTCCAGCGCGCCGAGGCTGCAGCCGGGCAGGCGGTGCTTCCAGACGCGGCGGGCGGGGTGGAGGAGGTCGAGGTGCGGCCAGGCGCGCCGGCCGTGCGGCAGGCGCTGGAGGACGAAGCGCGTCGCGAGCAGGGGCCAGTCGAAACTCTTGCCGTTGAACGTCACCAGGACGCCGAAGCCGTCGAGCGCCGCGCCGAGGGCGTGCATCAGGGCGCGCTCCTCGCGCGGCTCGCGGAGGAAGTACTGGCGCACGGCGAACTCCTGCGCGCCGCCGTCCAGCGCGGTGAAGAAGCCGAGGCCGACCAGGAAGACGTAGGTGCCGGTGCCGCCGGCGAGGCCGGTCGTCTCGGTGTCGAGCCAGAGGACGCGGTCGAGCGGCGTTTCGGCGAGCTGGGGCACGCCGCCGAGGGCGGCCAGGAGGGCGGGGGGGACGTCGCGCAGCGCACCGAGCGGGCGGGGACCATGGCAGTAGTCGAGCGGGTAGCGCCGCTCCACGACGTAGCAGGGGCCGAAGGGCGTCGCCTCCTCGCGCCCGCCCGGCAATTCGACCTGCCGGCTGGGCGCGGGCGCCGGGCGGGCCGCTGGCGGAGCCGGCAGGCCGCCGCGCAGCAAGGCGAGGCGGTCGCGCAGCCGTGTGGCCGCGCCCTCGCGACCGGCTTCCAGGCTCATCGCTCCCCCTGCGACGGTGTTCCGGGACGGCTGGGTTTAGGGTGGCTGAAGCCGCGGCTAAAGACGCCCTCCGGGCGCCACGAAGGCCGCCGGCGCGGCCTGACCACGTTCCTGCGGGGCCAAGCACGCTTCGTGGCCCACAATCTTCGGCGGCAGCCCCCGCCCGGCCCCTCCTCCTCCCTCGCGTCCGGCGTCCGCCCGATCGTTCAGCGCCTATTCAGGACACGCGGGCCGGCCGATGCTACACTTAATGGCGTCGAAGTCGTGGGCACGCGGCCCTCACCGCACCGCCCGTGACGCCCGTGCGGTGTCGCGGACGGCTCGCGCCGCGCGCCCGCATGCCCGAGACGCGAGTCTGGAAGCCTAGTCATGGTTATGGTGAATCACCGCTACACCGTCCGTTACCGCTGCAACGATGGACACCGCGCGCCGGCGCTGATCGTCGAGGACGAGCAGGGCACGGCCTACCTCTACCGCGGCGGGCGCCTGCGCGGCTGGCTGCGCGGGCGCAACGCTAGCGGCCGCCTCGCCCGCGTCCTCCAGCGCCGCGCCGTCTGCACCCGCGTGCCCGAAGTCCCCCCGTACACACTGGAGGGCTTGCGCCGCCTCACCGGCGAGGTAGAGAGTAGGGAGTAGCGAGTAGGGAGTGGCGGCTTCCGTAAGTCGACCGGTCGGCGAGCGTAAGCCGGTACTCCCTACTCGCTACTCACCAGGGCATGCCGAGCACGGCGCGCCGGCTCTGCCAGAGATACCAGCTCGCCAGGGTGCGGTAGGGCCGCCAGGGCTCGCCGAGCGCCAAGAGTTCCTTGCGCTTCGGGCGCTCGGCGAGCCCGTAGAGTCCCTGCACCGCGATGACCAGGCCGAGGTCGTCGACCGGCCAGACGTCGGGCCGGCCGAGCGAGAAGATCAGCAGCATCTCGGCCGTCCAGCGGCCGATGCCCTTGACCGCGACCAATTCGGCGATGACCTCTTCGTCCGGCAGCGCCCAGAGCCGATCTAAGTCGAGTTCGCCGGCGACGATGCGCCGGCTGAGGTCCTTCAGGTACGCGACCTTCGCGTTCGAGCAGCCGACCGCCCGCAGGTCCGTGTCGGGCGTGGCGAGGAGGAGGTCGGGCGTCGGGAAGGGAGCCGGGGCGTAGAGCGCGCGGACGCGGCCGAGGATCGTCGCGGCGGCCTTGATCGAGAGTTGCTGCGAGATGATCGCGTCGACCAGCGCGTAGAAGAGGTCCGGTTCGAGCGTCAGGCGGCAGGGGCCGATCGCCTCGATGGCCCCGGCCAGGCGCTCGTCCACGGCGCACAGGTGGGCGACCCCGGCGGCGAGCACGGCCGGGTCGAGTTCGCGCGCCCGCGGTGTGTCGGCGGGCAGGGTGGCGGGCGTCGAGTCGGGCACGCTCGTTCTCCCTCGTCTGCGCTCAGCGGTCTTCGTCGAGCCGGGCCTGGATGTGCTTGCGGATCTCGAGCGGGGTCATGCCCTTGGTCGGGCGACCGACGGCGGCGTCGAGCGCGTTGCGGTCGCTGAAGCCGTGGCTGCGCGCCCAGCTCCAGAATTCGGTCCAGCCGTAGTTGGCCATGTCGAGGTCGTCCCCTGCCGTGGCATCGTCCGCGCCAGCGCCGTTGGTCGGCGCGGCGGGACGGGGCGTGGGGCGGGGCGCGGGCTGCGGCGGGCTGAGCCGGCCGGTCGCGGTCGGGCGAGGCAGGCGGCGCTCGGGCGGGCGGGCCGGCGCCTCGATGACCTCGTCCACGCCGTTCACCTCGCGGGCCTCGGCGGCGGGGAGCGCCGGCTCGTCGGCCAGAGTCGCGGGCGGGCGGGCGGGCGCCGCTTCGGGCGGGCGCGCCTCGGGCGCGACCTCGCGCAGCGGGCGCACCGGCACCGGGCGGCGGGCATCGGCCGGGATCGGCTCGGGGCGCGGCGTGAAGGCGGGCGGGCGCGTCGCGGCGGGCGCCGGGGCGGGCTCGGGGCGCGGCGGGATCGGCCGGGCGCGGAGGACGTCGGCGTGGCCCTCGGCGGGCACTGCCGCCGCCGAGGCGTCCTCATCGAAATCCTGCGCGAACTGGGTGCCGTAGCCGAGCGCGGCGAGGGCGCGGCCGAGCGCCTTCGTCTCCGCCTTCTCGATGAAGTCCCCGAAGTCGCGCGCGGTCTCGGAGCCGTAGCCGGAGGCCGAACCGCCGCCGGGGATGGAGACGACCGCGCGGAAGATCGCCAGGTCGTTGGTGATGGTGACGTGCTCGGTGGTGATCTGGGCGTCGGGGTGCTCCGAGCGCAGCCAGACGAGGCGCCACTTGATGTCGAGGTAGTCGGCCGCGCCGCCCCGGCCGCGCAACTGCCGGACGTAGCGCGAGGGATCGAAGCGGCCGCCCGGCTCCTGCCCGCTCATTGGCCCGTGTCTCCTTCCGCGCGCCGGCCGGCGCGCCGCCGTCGTACGTACAACCGTAGTATAGCGCATTTGTGCGAATGGGGAAGAGGCCGGGCGAGTGACGAGTGACGAGTGACGAGTGACGAGTGAGTGCCGAGCGGTGAGCGATGAGCGATGAGCGGGGTGTGGCCGGCTGGCCGGGACGCGCCGAGGGGCTGATCCCGGCGCGGGCGCTTCCTCCATCCACCTGACCGGCATTCTGGAAGAGCGCCGCCCCGTTCGAGGTGTGCTCCCCCTCTCCCAGGATTGGGAGAGGGGGCTGGGGGGTGAGGGCGACCCCCCCGACGAAACACGCCCCGCCCGGAGACGTAGTACGGGGCGACAATCGGGTCTGCCGGGCGCCGGTCACGCCGCGGTGGGCCCGCGTCGCACCGGCGCAGGACGGGGCCGTGGAGCCCCGCGAGAGGGGAGTACGCGCGGCATGAGCAGTTTCCAGTTCACGCAGAACTACCGCGACCTCAGCACCGACCAGGGCTTCCAGTTCGAGTTCTACTGCGACCGCTGCCACTCCGGCCACCGCACGCGCTTCAAGGCGCGGCCGGCGAGCATGGTCGACGAGGCGCTCGGGGCGGCCGGCAGCCTCTTCGGCGGCGTCCTCGGCGGCGTCTTCGGGCGCGCGTCGGACGTGACCAACCGCGCGAAGTCGGCGACCTGGGAGCGCGCCCACGACACCGCCTTCCAGGAGGCGATGCGCGAGCTGATGCCCTCCTTCCACCAGTGCCCGCGCTGCACCGCCTGGGTGGACGACCAGTGCTGGATCGAGGCGCGCGGCCTCTGCAAGACCTGCGCGCCGGACGTCGCCGAGGAGACCGCGCACGCCCAGGTCGAGGCCGAGATCGCGGCGACCCGCGACGCCGTTTACGCCGCGGCGACCCCGCGCCAGAACCTCGTCAACCAGACGGTCACGCTGACCTGCCCGCACTGCGGCGCGGACACCCACGGCGGCAAATTCTGCCCGGAGTGCGGTACACAAATCGTGACGGAGCGCTTCTGTGGGGACTGTGGGAACAAGATTCCGCCGACAGTGAAGTTCTGTCCGAACTGCGGGGCGCGTCAAGCGGGATAATCGCCGTGATGTGGTAGCGGGGCGTATGGTCGCGGCGGTAAAGCTTCACCTCGACGCGCAGCGCGTCCAGCGCCAGCCGCTTCTGGCGGTAGTCGAACGTGCCCAGGCGGGCGGCAATGCTCTGCCGCCACCGCTCGATGGTGTCGAGCCGCTCCTGTGCCGCCTGCCAGCCCGCGCGGCGGTCTAGGAGCGCCTCACGCTCCTCTTCGTACCGCCGCTTGCTGGCGGCGAGTGCTTTGAGTTCCGCCAGGAGCGGCGCGCTGGCGTCGGGGTCGTCGAGGTCGGCGAGCAGGCGTGTCAGGTTGCCCTGCTTGCGCGTGGCCTCCGCGAGCAGCCGGTCCACGGTCCTCAGGTCGCCTTCGGTCGGGTCGGTCTGCCGGAGCCGGGCGATCTCCCGCTCGATGATCTCGGGCCGCAGTAGCACCGCCTCGACTTTCTCCCAGACCGTACGGTCCAACTCGGCGGCGCTTATCGTGAAACGTTCCCCGCACCGTTCGTGGCTCGCGCCCTTACTCGCCTCGTATAGCGGGTAACGTCCGCCGTTCTTCTCCTTGTGCATCACTGCCGAGAGGGTGTGTCCGCAGTAGCCGCAGTGGACATAGCCGCCGCGGAGCAAGAACCGCTCTGGCTCCGCTGCCCGGCGGCTCGCCGTCTCCTGGTTGCGGCGCAACCGCTCCTGCACGGCGGCGAAGGTCACCGTGTCCACCAGTGGCGGGTAGCAGCCCTCCGGCAGCACGACCTGCTCGTCGAGGGCGCGCTCGCGCCGGGTGTACTTCCCGTTCACCTTGCGCTGCTCGACCTTATGGGCGCGTCCGACGCCGGTGTAGGCTTCCTGGGTCAAGACAGTGCGCACGGACGTGTGTACCCAGTGGGGGCGGCCACGCGGCGTCGGCACGCCCTCGGCGTTGACCATGTGAGCGATGGCGCGGAGTGACTGGCCCTCGGCGGCCAGCGCGAAAATGCGCCGCACAACCGGGGCGGTCCGCTCGTCGATCTCGTAGCCAGTCTTCTGCTCGTCGCGCCAGCGGTAGCCGAAGAGGACGAACCCCCCGCCGTAGGGCTTGCCGGACTCGAAGCGGGCGCGGATGCCACGCTTGCTGCGCTCCTTGATCTTCTGGCGCTCGACCTCGGCGGCGAAGCCCTTCGCGCTGAGGATGAACTTGCCGACCGGGCTCTGGTCGAACTCCTCCGTCGCGAACAGGAGCCTGACGCCCGCCCGCTCGCACTCGTCGAGCAGGATGGCGAGGTGGACCTGGTCGCGGGAGAGCCGGTCCACCGCGTGGCAGATGAGCGCGTCGACCGCGCCGCCCCGGATGGCCTCGCGCAACTTCACCAGCCGGGGCCGCTCCCAGAGGTCGCCGCCGCTCCACGTCTCGCGGAACACCAGGCGATCGTCGACGGCATAGCCGAGCGCGGCAGCGTGATTCCGACAGGACGCTTCCTGCGTGTCGAGCGAGGAGCCATCCTCCTCTTGCCCTTTCGTGCTCACTCGACAGTAGAGCGCGGCGACCGGTTGTGCCTGCGGCAGTGCCGCCATGCTATCCTCTCCCTGCCCGCCGGTGCCCTCACACCGCGGGCGCTGGGGCGGCGTGCTAGCTCACGCCGCCTCTTTTCCCTCCCGGCGGGACTCCTCCAGGGCGGCGAGCAGCACGTCGGGCGTGACGTCCAGCACCTCGCAGAGCTTGCGCATCGCGCTCACCCGCGGCCGGGCCTGCCCCGACTCCCAGGCGCCCACGGTCTGATAGCGCACCCCCAGCCGTTCGGCGAGTTCGGTTTGGGTCAGCAGACGACGCAGCCGCAATGCGCGCAAGCCGTCCATCGTAGGGCCTCCTTCTTGTGCGGTTCAAGTCGGCACGTACACCGGCCACTATCACGATTCTAGCAGGAAAACCCGCGATTGGCAACCTCCACCTCTTGACAAGCGAATAGAAACCGCCTATACTACGAACATAGAGAACGGCCCCGAGGTCAGCCGGCAAGCAAACCCTCGGAGCCGCGGACACGAAGGGCGAAAGCCCCACGCACGGAGGATTCTACCATGGTCGCCAACCCCGTCGCCCGCCCCGTCAGCCGCCGCACCCTCTCCCGCCGCGAGTCCGCCGCCTACCGCGAGTTGCGCACCGTCGCCGCCGTGCTCAACCGGATCCCCACCAGCGACCCGGCCTGGGATACCCTCAACGCGATGTTCCGCGACGCCTGCGCCGCCCACGACGCGACGCTGCGCGCGCTGGGCGAGTACGACGAGTGCCGCTACCTCGCCGCCGAGGCCGCCGCCAGCGAGCGCGCCGAACCGGTGTCCGCCGAGGACGCCGAGGAGGCCGAGGAGGAGGCGCGCCGCGCGTGGTTCGCCGAGTGCGACGGCCTGGCCGGCCGGCGCGTCGCCCGCCGCGCCGAGCGCCACGAACTCGACGCGCTGGATCTGGTCAACGACGACGAGCCGCCCTTCTAGCGCCGGCGAGGCTGGCGGCCTGCGGCACGCCTCCTGCGGTGCCGGCGCCACCCTACCCGACCCGCCGCCCCGGCCCGGACCACCCCGGCCGGGGCGGCTTCATCTTCCGTTCATACGCTGGCGGGTGATCGCCGCCTTTGTCTCGTGCCGTGATCGTTGGCGCGTCTTTACCGTCCTACTGGATGTGCGCCGGTGGTACCTGGTCTCGCCGGCTGTGAGGAGGGAGGCCATGCACCCGATCGGCATCCACGACGGCGAAGCGACGGTCGTGCTGGGCGCGCAAGACCTGCGCGCCTTGGCCGATGCCCTCGCCTACTACGAGCGTTCCGCGCCGGAGCTGGACGCCCAGGCCCGTGCCTACCTGCAGGCGATGGCGTCGTGCTTCCACCTCTGCCTGGTTGCCGCGGCCACGGGGTCCGACGGCCACGATCCGGCTGCGGCCGCGGCGACGGCGCGGTGGGCGGTGGCCGGCATGGCGGATCCCACGCGGCGGAAAATCACGACCCACCTCCGGCGTCGGGGGGCCATGACCTTCCGCGACCTCCGGCAGTACACCCACGTCGAGCCGCCGCCGCTCCAGGCGGCGCTTGATGATTTGCTGGCCGCTGGGGTGATTGCGACAGGCCGCATCGGTCGTAAGACGGTATACTGTTTGACCGACCCGCCCCGGTAATCCGCTGTGTCTACCGCCGCCACCCGCACCGCTAGCGTCGCTCAGCGTCGCCAGGACCGCCGTGCCTACCGATGCCATCGCCAGCAGCCCTTGCGTACGTACAGGGCTGTGGTAGGCTGTGCGGCACGCGGCGGCGGGACGGCGGCGGCGCGGCGGCGGGCGCCGCGGGGGGCGATGCCGCACTCGGCGGCGAGACGGCGGCGGCGGCGGACGACCTGGCCCGCGTCGAGCGCGCGGTGGCGGCCACGGCGACCCGCTACATGGGCGACCTGCGGGTGATGCTGGGGGAGCTGCGCGAGGTCTACGAGGGGCGGATCCGCGCCGGCGACGCGCTGGCCGCCGAGCTGCGCCGGCGCGCCGAGGGCGCCGATGCCGAGGTCGCGGCGCTCAGGGCGCGCCTGGCCGCGCAGGATGGCCCACACGCCGCCGTGGCCTCCGCGCCCGTGCCGACGACCTCGCGCCGCCGCGGCGCCTCTGGGCGCGCCTGATGGCACGCTGGGGGCAGCGTTGAGGACGGGCGCGGCATGCGCCCGTCCCGCTCTCGTCCCGCCCCCGCCCGCGTGCACGCGGCGCTCAGCCGGTGACCTTCTTGACCATGGCGGCGAACTCCTCCTCCGTATAGGCCCGGAGCGTCTCGCTGCGCACGTTGCCCAGCTGCCCGACCTTCAGCATCAGCGCCGACATGGTCGCGTCGTCCGGCGCTTCGATGCGCACGGCGATGTCGTAGCGCCCCATCGTGAAGAAGAGGCCATGCACGGTGCAACCCAGCTCCGTCGCCATGTCCTTGAACGCCTGCGCGCGGCTCGGGCTCTCCTTGAGGCCCTTGATCCCCTGGTCGGTCCAGTTCACCATCGCGATAAACTGCGGCATGTGCGGCCTCCTTCCGCAGCTAGAAGCTCGCCGTGGGGGGAAGGCGTTGCAGCACGCGGGTCCGGGAGCGG
>DASSSV010000084.1:0-2854 GCA_035708265.1 Thermomicrobiales bacterium
CAGGTTGTAATAGGACTCCTCGCCCTGGTCCTCGGCTGCCTCGATCACGTTGAGATGGATGCCATTGGAGAAGAAGTCAGATCCGCCGGCCAGCACGATCACCTTGGTGGTGCGGCGGCTGCGCGCGTAGAGGTACGCCTCGCGCAGGCGCCGGCACTGGTCGGTCGACATCGCGCCGTTGTAGAAGTCGAAGTTCACGTAGCCGACCCCGGCCTTCTCCTCGTAGGAAATCTCCCGGTAGGTGTGTCCCGGCGGAATCGGAGCGTGCAGGGCAACCGGGACCTCGGGCGCGTCGGGCACGATGCCGGCGATCTCCAGGGCACGGACAGCCGGGAGCTTGAAGGGCGCCGGGCCGGCCTTTGGCTTCAGGTGGGTGATCCATACCGCGCCGTCGACGGTGGCGCGGCAGATCGCGCCGTTGCGCGTGGCGATGATCTCGCCGGGGCGGCCGCGCAGGCCGCGCTCGACGTACACGTTGAACAGGTGGAACTCCTGGCCGGCGATCGTGTCCAGCACGCCGGGGTGACCCTCGCCGGCGCGGATCTTGCGCACCACACCCGCCGTGGAATCGCTGCGCCAGTCGATCGCGCGCTCCGCCTGCCGGATCAGCGGCCGCAGCCGCCCGGTGACGTTTGGGTCCTCGTAGTTCAGCGGCAGCGGCTTGAAGTCACCGCGCGCGAAGTTGTGGACCGCGAAGACCAGCATCTCGACCGCGGCGCGACGCACCTCGTGGCGGTAGATGCTGCTCTTGCCGACTGGGCGCATCTTGAACTTGCGCGTCTCCCAGATGTCGCCGGCGTCAGCCTCCTCGACCGCCTCCAGCACGGTCACGCCCCACTCGTCGAACCCGAGCTCGATCGCCCAGTCCAGGGAGGACGGGCCTCGGTCGCCGTGCGGGCCGGGATGGACGACCAGGCAGGTGTAGTTGCGCCACACGCTCTCCGGGATGAACTGCTTGAGCATCGGGCACACGACGAGATCGGGCTCGTGCGCGTTGACCGCGGCCTCGATGATCTCGGGCGAGTCGACGACCTGAACGGTCACTTCGTGGCCCATCTCGGTTAGCGCGATGTACGCGCGCTGGCTCAGGCTGTTATGCGCAGAGGTGACGAACAGGATGCGCAGCGGCTTCTCCGCCACGACGGGCGCAAGCTCTCCACGCAGACTGCTCGGACTGCGGCGGAGTACGTCGCGGAAATTGGTCGGAGCGTCCATAGCCGCCAGCATCGGCTCGCCGGGGGTTGCTTCTAAACCTTTGTGGACGGATTACTGAGGTCCGTCAGGGCGAACTACGGATTTCGTCAGCCGATGACGACGGTCTGTAGTTCAGTGAGCGTGTCCATCGCGTAGCGTCCGCCGACCCGCCCCATTCCGCTCGCCGTCCCAGCGCGTCCGCCGAACGGAAGATGGTTCTCCCAGTAATTGGTCGTCTCATTGATGTTGACTAGCCCGGTGCGGGCCTCGTCGGCGTATCGCAGGCCTCGGCTCAGGTCCCGTGTGAAGATGGCCGCCAGCAGCCCATAGGGCGACGCGTTGGTCAATTCGATTGCGTGCTCGAGCGAGTTGATCTCGACCACCGGCGCGATCGGCCCGAACGTTTCCTCGGTGGCGGCCTGCGCGTCCGGGGGGACGCGGTCGAGGATCGTGGCCGGCCAGTAGAGGTCGGTCGGACGATCGCCGGCCCGCGCGCCGCCCGTCACGACGGCCGCGCCCCGGTCCACGGCGTCCTCCACGTGCGCGTCCATCTTGGCTGCGACGCCCTCGTTGTTGAGCGGACCCAGCGTGGTGTCCTCATCGAAGGGATCGCCGAGCTTGATCTGTGCTTCGGTGCGCGCGGCCAGCCGGGAGACGAACTCCTCGCGGATGGCCCGGTGCACGAGCAACCGCTCGCCGGCCGTGCAGCTCTGACCCGCGCACAGGAAGCAGCCGGTTAGGGCGGCCTCGACGGCGGCGTCGAGGTCCGCGTCGTCGAGCACGACCAAGGGCCCGTTTCCGCCCATCTCGAGCAGCAGCCGCTTGCCCGCGGCGCGGCGGGCGATGGTCAGGCCGGTCTCGGTCGAGCCGATGAAGCCGACCGCGGCGGTCTGGTCGTAACCGACCAGCTCATCGCCCACCACCGACCCCGGACCGGTGACGAAGTTGAATGTGCCCGGCGGCAGGTCGGCCTCGGCGATGCACTCGGCGAGCAGCCCAGAGCACATCGCGGTGGTCGAGGCCGGCGTCCAGGCCACCGTGTTCCCGGCCGCCAGCGCCGGCGCGACGATCTCGGCCGGCATCGTGTACGGCCAGTTCCACGGCGTGACCACGGCCGTAGGGCCGACTGGCCGGCGCATCAGGAGAACCCGCTTGCCGGGGGCGTTCGACGGCGGGATCGAGCCCTCGAGCCGCAGGCCGTCCTCGGCCGCGCCGTGCCACATCGCGACCAGCTCGTCGACCTCGTCGTAGGCCTCTTCGTGCAGTGGCTTGCCCTGGTCGAGGGTCAGGGCATGGGCGAGCTCGTCGCGCCGGCGCTCGCAGATCTCTCCGATCGCATGGAGCTTCTTGGCCCGCGCGAATGCCGTCTCGCGCGCCCAGCCGGGGTATGCGTCCGCGGCAGCCTGGACCGCGCGACCCGCCTCCTCGCGCCCCGCCTGGGCCACTGGGCCGAGCTCGGCGCCGCTGGCCGGGCTGGTGGCCGGCGCGGTCTCGCCACCGGCTCCGTCACGCCACTCGCCGCCGATGAACAGCTTTGTCTCGCGTGGGGTCGCCACTGGCCCCGAACGACTGCTCATCGCCGCCGCAACACCATCGCCGGCCATCTAGATTTCACCTGCCCTCAACTGATATATAAGTTGCATAGCAGCAGCACGGCTTG
>DASSSV010000085.1:0-13737 GCA_035708265.1 Thermomicrobiales bacterium
CCTCGTCGAGCGCGCCGCCGCCCATGTAGCGCATCAGGTCGGCGTCCGCGGCGTAGGCGTGGACGGCGGGCCAGTCCCCGGGCTGGAACCGGCGCAGGCGCAGGCGAGGGGTTTCGAGCGAGACGATCGGCATGATGCACCTCCTGCACTCCTCGTCGCGTGACGCCCGGGCATTCCGCGCCCCCGGCGGGGCGACGGCCGGCGCGCCGGGGGGTCAGGCCCGGCGCTGGACGAGCTGGATGGGATTGCCGTCGGGGTCGGCGACCCAGGCGAGGCGCAGGTCGTCCAGCCAGTCGTGGGGCGGCGATAGCGCGGGCGCGCCGGCCGCGGTGAGCCGCGCGAAGGCGCCGTCCGTGTCGTCCGTCCACAGCACGATCTCGATGGGGTGTCCCTCCAAGTCCGGCCGGAGGCCGTGGTCGGCGGCCGCGGCCGCGGCGGTGGCGATCCCGACGGTGAAGCCGTCGAGGACCAACTCGACGTGGTCTGGGTCTCCCTCTCGCGGGGTGCGGAAGGTCTCGACGAAGCCGAGCCCCTGATAGAACGCGAGCGCCCGCCCGATGTCCCGCGTGTAGAGGTTGATCATCGGGGTTCGGAACATGGCCCTCCCTCCTGGTCGAGCGCCCGGCGCGAGCGATGATCGCATCGCCGCCCGCTACGCCGCGGGCCGTATACCCCATGCCAGAACGAAAGTTCTGTCGGTACACCAGGCGCCCCGACGGCGAAGCGGCGGGGAGCGGGCGTGGTAGGGCGCGGGGCGGACGCGACCCGGCGTCCCAGACGGGAGGGGGCGACGGAGAGCCGACGGGAGCAGGGCGGTTCAAGCCGCGGCTGGAGGCGCCTGCCGGCACACGCAGGCCGGCCGCGCGGCCGGGGTCATCGTCCCAACCCGCCGGGTGCCCTCTGGGCGTGGGTTTCGTGGCGAGCCGCGGCGAGCCTCCAGCCGCGGTTTCAACCGCGGGCGCGCCGCGATGGCGAAGCCAGCGCGCCCACCCCGCCCTAATCGCCCGGCACGGTGTCGGCCTCGGCGTCGGCCGCGGCGACGTCCTGGAAGCCGAGGGCGTAGAGGTCGTGGTAGAGGCCGCCGCGGGCCATCAGCTCCTCGTGATTGCCCTCCTCGGCGATGAGGCCGCCCTGGACGACGAGGATGCGGTCGGCGTCGCGCACCGTCGAGAGGCGGTGGGCGATGATGATGGCGGTGCGCCCGCGCAGCAGCGCCTCGATGCCGTCCTGCAACACCCGCTCGGTGTGCGTGTCGAGGCCCGCGGTCGCCTCGTCGAGCAGCAGGATCGCCGGCCGGCGCAGCAGCGCGCGGGCGAAGCTGAGCAGTTGCCGCTGGCCGAGGCTGAGGTTCGCGCCGTTCTGCCGCAGCGGCGTGTCGTAGCCGTCCGGCAGCCGCAGGATCAGCTCGTGCGCGCCGACCGCGCGCGCCGCCGCCTCGACCTCCGCGCGGGTCGCCTCCGGCCGCCCGTAGAGGATGTTCTCGTAGACCGTCCCGGTGAAGATAACCGAGTCCTGGAGGACGATGCCGAGCTGCGCGCGCAGCGACGCCTGGGTCAGATCGCGGACGTCGTGGCCGTCGACCAGGACCGCTCCGCCGGTGACGTCGTAGAAGCGCGCGATCAGGCTGACGAGCGTGCTCTTGCCCGCGCCGGTCGGCCCGACGACGGCGACGTGCTCGCCCGGCCGGACGGCGAAACTGACGCCGTGCAGCACCTCGACGCCCGGCTCGTAGCCGAAACGGACGTCGCGGAACTCGACCGCGCCGCGGGCGTCGGGGAGCGTCTGCGCGCCCGGCTCGTCGTGGACCTCCTCGGGCGTGTCGAGGATCTCGAAGATCCGCTCGGCCGCCACCGTGGCGCGCTGGAGGTTGGTGTACTGCTGCGTGGCGTCGCGGATCGGGTCGAAGAAGCGGTTGATGTACAGGGTGAAGGAGACGAGGAAGCCGAGCGAGAGGGTGCCGTGGAGCGTCATGCCGCCGCCGACGATCAGCGCGACGGCCAGCGCGCCCGCGGAGATCAGCTCCACCATCGGCTGCACCAGCGCGGCCATCTGGCCGGCCTCCAGGTTCACCTTGCGGTTCTCGGCGTTGACCCGCTCGAACTCGCGCTCGTTGGTCCGCTCGCGCGTCAGGCTCTGGATCACGCGCACGCCGGAGACGTTCTCCTGCAGGCTGGCGTTGACCGCCGAAATCGCCGTCCGCGCCTTGAGGAACGAGCGCCGCGCGTAACGTTGCCAGAAGAGGAGCACGCCCAGGAGGAGCGGCACGCTGAGGGAAACGAGCGCCGCCAGCCGCCAGTTGAGCACGAAGAGGGTGAAGAGGATGCCGGCGAGGCTCAGGAAGCTGCCGAAGATGGCGAGGAGCCCGTTGCTGAGAAGCTGCTGTAGGACCGTGACGTCGTTCTGGAGGCGGGCCATGATCCGGCCGGTTTCGTTGTGGTCGAAGAAGCTCAGCGAGAGGCCGGTGACGTGGCGGAAGAGGTCGGAGGCGAGGCGGTAGAGGCCGTGCTGCCCGACCCAGGTCATCTGGTAGACCTGCTGGTACTGCGCCAGCCACATCACGGTGTTGTTGGCGAGGTAGAAGAGGCACATCAGGCCGAGCCCGCGGAGGTCGCCGCGGCGGATGTCGTCGATCGCCAGGCCGGGGATCAGCGGGTTGAGGATCACCGTGCCGGTGTACAGCAGCAGCAGCACGAACCCCACGGCGATGCGCAACTTGTAGGGCGCGACGTAGCGCAGGAGCCGGCGCATCAGTCGGGCGTCGAACGGCCGGCCGAAGTCCTGCTCGGACAGCGTCAGGTTGCCCCGCCCCCCGCCGGGTCCGCCGCCCCCGCCGAGGGCCAGCCCCCGCGCGCCCCAACCGCCCATCATCATGGTATCGCCGTCGCCTCCACGCGATAGTCGTCAGTCGTCAATCGCCGGTCGTCAGTTATCGGTGGCGGCTTCCAGCGCCGCTCTGTCGAGGACGTCGCGATCGGTACTGCCGACTCCCGACTCCCGACTCCCGACCGCTTCTTCCTGGTCGCGCAGTTGCAGGTGGTAGATCTCCTGGTAGAGCCCGGGCTGCCGCACCAGTTCGTCGTGCCGGCCGCGCTGGACGATCTGCCCGCCGTCGAGGACGAGGATCTGGTCGGCCTGCTTGACCGTGCGCAGGCGGTGGGCGATCACGAACGAGGTGCGCCCCTTGATCAATTCGGCCAGCGCCTGCTGGATCAGGTACTCCGTCTCCATGTCCACCGCCGACGTCGAGTCGTCGAGGACGAGGACCTTGGGATCCATCAGCAGCGTGCGCGCGATGGCGATGCGCTGCTTCTGGCCGCCCGAGAGGGTCACGCCGCGCTCGCTGACCCAGGTGTCGTAGCCGTCGGGCAGCGCGACGATGAAGTCGTGGATCTGCGCGACCCTCGCCGCCCGCTCGATCTCCGCCTGCGTCGCGCCGGGCTTGCCGTAGGCGATGTTCTCGCGGATCGTCGCGTTGAAGAGGAAGACGTCCTGCAAGACCACGCCGACCGCGCGCCGCAGCGATTCGAGCGTCACGTCCCTGATGTCGGCGCCGTCGATCGTGATCGTGCCCGACGTGGCGTCGTAGAAGCGCGGCAGCAGGTGGAGGATCGTCGTCTTGCCGCTGCCGGTCGGGCCGAGCAGCGCGATCGTCTGGCCGGGCCGCGCGTCGATGGCGATGTCCTCGACGACCGGGCGGTCGACGCCGCCGTAGGCGAAGGAGACGCCCTCGTAGCGGACGTGGCCGCGGACGGGGCCGAGCGGTCGGGCGTGCGGCGCCTCTTGCACATCCGATGGCCGGTCGATCACCTCGAAGATGCGCTCGCCGGCCGCGGTCGCGCGCGTCGCCAGGTTGAGCAGGAAGCCGAGCGTGCGCACCGGCGCGGCCAGTTGCGCCCGGTACTCAGTGAAGGCGACCAGCGTGCCGATCGTCAGCGCGCCGCCGACGACGAGGTGGCCGCCGTACCAGAGGATCGCCAGGGAGATGGCGTTGAGGACGTAGAGGAGGAAGGGCTGGTTGAAGGCGGCGATGCGGTTGGCCTGCAAGCTGATCTCGCGCACCGCCCAGTTCGCCGCACGGAAGCGCTCGTACTGCCGCCCCTCCTGGCCGCACGCCTTGACGGCGCGGATGCCGGCGATGCTCTCCTGCAAGACCGAGGTCTCCACGCCGACTTGCTGCTGCACCTGGTTCCAGAGCGGGCGGGTGCGCTTGGTGAAGATCGCGCTCAGCACGCCGACGATCGGAATCGTGAGGAAGACGAGCACGGCCAGTTGCCAGTTGAGCGTCAGCATGATCGCGGCGACGACGATCGCAAGGCCGAAGGTGTAGACCGAGCGCAGGAGGCCCATGCTGAGGAACTGGCGGCTCACGTCCACGTCGACGGTCCCGCGCGACATCATCTGCCCGGTCTCAACCTCGTCGTGGAAGGCGAAACTGAGCGACTGGACCTTGCCGTAGAAGTCGCGGCGCAGGTCGTAGGCGACCGCCTGGGAGAGATATTCGCCGAGGTAGCTCTGGAGGTAGGCGCAGAAGCCCTTGCCGGCGCTGAAGGCGAGGATGGCGAGCGCGGCGAAGACGAGCGCGCTCTCGCTGCGGCCGCCGATGCCGGAGTCGATCGCGTGCTTGAGCATCCAGGGGGTCAGGGAGGTGAAGGCGATGGCGCCGCCGAGACTCAAATAGGCCAGCACGACCGCGCGCAGGTGGTGGCGCAGGTAGCCGAGCAGCCGCAGCAGCACGCGCATCAGTCGTCCCCCTCGCCGTCGCGGGCATCGTCGCCCAGCCGCGCCGTCAACTCGCCGAGCAGCGCCAGGAGTTGGTCGGCCCGCGCCGCCCCGAGCGCGTCCACCAGCCGCGCGTCCATCGCCGCCCGCACGCGCTGGACCGCCTCGGCCAGCGGCTCGGCGGCCGGCGTCAGGCGCAGGCAAGTCCGACGCCGGTCGCTCATGTCGGCCGCGCGCGCGACCAGACCGCGCTCGACCAGGCGGTCCACCAGCGCCGAGGCGGTCGCCTGGTCGGCGCCGACCGCCTCGGCGATCGCGCCGAGGCCGAGGCCGGGGCGGGTCGCGAGCGCGCGGAGCACCGCGGCCTGGCGCGCGGTCAGGTCGAGCGGCGCGAGGCGGTCGCGGTATTCCAGCCGGGCGGCCCGGTAGGCGACACGCAGGGCACTGAGGAGCGAGGTCGGCGGCGGCGCTTCCATAACGCTTAGTTTACACATAGTTCGTGTGCGATGCAATAGCGGGGCGCACTGTGGGATAGGGCGGCGCGCCCGCGGTTGCAACCGCGGCCGGGGCTCGCCGCGGCTCGCCGCGGAACCCGCCGCCGCGGGTTGACGAGGTCCCAGGCCGCGCCTTCAGGCGCCCGGCCTACGACTGGCCACCGCCCGACTGCCCGACTGCCCGACTATTCGGCGAACGACCGGCGCATCGCGCGCCAGAACGCCTCGTCCCGGCTGGGGACGAAGGTGGGGACGTAGCAGGCGACGCGGTCGAGCAGGCCGGCGTAGCGTTCCCGCAGCGCGGGCCCAACTTCGCCCGGGGCGGCTTCGACGGTGAAGGCGCGGAGCATGTCGTCGGTGACGAGCGCGGGCAGGTCGGCCCAGCGGCGGGCGCGCGCCAGTTGGGAGAGGGCCTCGCCGACGTCCTCCCAGCCGTGGACCGCGAGGACGACGCGGTAGGTCGGCGTCGAGGCGTAGAAGGCGATCTGCTCGCGCGCCCGCTCGCGTGCCACCGCCCGCGCCGCCGCGTCGGCCCCGGTGACGACGAAGACGGCGCTCGCCAGCGTCACGGCCGCGGGATCGCGGCCGGCGCGCGCCGCCCCGGCCGCGACCGCGGGCCGGACGACCTCGCGCAGATAGGCCGGGCTGTTGAGCATGTGGACGTGGTAGCCGTCGCAGAGTTCGCCCGCGAGGCGCGCGAGCCCGGCGTTGACCCCGGCGATGTAGATCGGGATGGCGGGATGCCCGATCGGCCCGGGGTTGAAGAAGGGGGTCAACAGCGTGTGGCGGTAGTAGCGCCCCTGGAAGTCGAGGCGGTCGTCGGTCTGGAAGGCGCGCCAGATCGCGCGGAGCGCCAGGATGTACTCGCGCAGTTGCGGCACCGCCGCGCCCCAGGGCATCCCAAAGCGCCGCTCGACGTGCGCGCGCACCTGCGTCCCCAGCCCGAGCAGCAGCCGGCCGCCGGAATAGTCCTGCAGGTCCCACGCCGTCTGCGCCGTGTGCATCGGCGAGCGGGCGAAGGCGACGGCGATGGCCGTGCCGAGTTCGATGGTGCGCGTGTGCCCAGCCGCCACGGCGAGCGGCAGGAATGGCTCATGCCGCGTCTCGTTGGTCCAGAGGCCGGCGAAGCCGAGCGCCTCGGCCTCGCGCGCCAGCGTGGCGATGCCGGGCAGCAGTTTGTCGCCGGGCGGGATGTAGACGTCGAGTTTCATGCGCCCCACCGTTTATGACGGCGACGCCGGGCGGCGCCCGAAGAAGCCGACCGAGATCACGGTCATCACGACCTCATCGCGCTGGTTGAAGAGCTCGCCGCGCGCGCGGATGATGCCGATCTCCGGCCGGCTCCGCGAGGGCGTCGTCTCCAGCACCGTGAAGCGCCCCCGCAGGCGGTCGCCGGGGCGCACCGGCTTGAGCCAGCGCAATTCGTCGACGCCGGGCGAACCCTGGCTCACGGTCGAATTGATCAACCCGTCGACCAGCAGCCGCATGTAGAACCCCGCCGTCTGCCAGCCGCTCGCGATCAGCCCGCCGTAGATCGAGTCCCGCGCCCGCTCCGGGTCGAGGTGGAAGGGCTGCGGGTCGTAGGCCGCGGCGAAGGCGACGATCTCGTCGGCGGTCACGTCGCGGCTGCCGAGGTCGAACGTCTGCCCGGGCTGGAAATCCTCGAAGTAGCGTCGCTCCGTCATCCCTCCCCCGTGCCGGCGGTTGAAACCGCCGCGAGAGGCGCCTCACGGCGCCGCGAAACCCGCCCCCGCGGGTTGGGTACGGCCCACATCCCAGTCCGCGGAGGCGGACTTCGCGGCGAGCGGCGCGAGCCTGTAGCCGCGGTGGAAACCGCGGGCGCGTCTCGCCGTCCGTCACTGATACTCGCGGATCGCGCGGGGCAGGGCGGGCGCCCCGACGCGCTCCAGTCGATAGACCCGGAGGGCGTTGCGGAAGTAGATCCCCTCCAGCGTCGCGCGGTCGAGCCCCAGGTCGCCGAGCGCGGCGGCGTTGGCCCGGATGCCCGGCACGCCAGGCCAGTCGGTACCGAAGATCATCTTGCGCGCCAGGCGCGCGAAGTCGTGATTCTTGTAATAGTCCGGCAGCTTGCGCGGCGGCAGGCCGGAGATCTCGATCCAGACGTTCGGGCGCATCAGCGTCAGGAAGGCCGCGGCGTCGTACCACCAGCCGCGCCCGCCGTGCGCCAGCACCAGCGTGAGGTCGGGGTGGTCGCGGGCGACGTCCTCGATCAGCGCGGGGTCGGCGTAGCGGTTGGTCGAGCCGGGGAAGACGCTCGTGCCGCAATGGAAGATCACCGGCAGGCCCGCGCGCTCGCAGTAGCCGTAGACCGGATAGAGCATCGGGTCGTTCGGCGCGAAGCCGCCGTGGACCGGGTGGAGTTTCAGGGCCACCGCGCCGAGGGCGAGTTGCCGCTCCAGCTCCACGACGAGCGGGAAGTGGTAGTGCGGGTTGAGGTTGGCGACGAGGCGGCAGCGCTCCGGGCTGGCGGCGGCGAGCGGCAGCAGATCCTCGATCGGCTGGATGCCGGTCGCCTTCGGGCTGTACTCGGAGAACAGCAGCGCGACCTCCACGCCCTCGCGCGCCAGGTAGGCGTCGAAGCGCACGGGGATGAGCGTGCCTTCGGCGTCGTAGAGCTCGTCCAGCGGCACCCGCCGCCCGTAGCGCGCCGCCCAGTCCCGCCACGACTCTTTGAGCGTCGGCAAGCGCGCCGCGTGGACGTGGGCGTCGATGAGGGGTATCCCGTCCAGCATCCCGGTCTCCCGCGAGGGCCGCGCCGCCCGGCCCGAGTGCGGGCTAGCGGGCCGTACCCTGGCCCATGCGCACCTCGCCCTCGCCCTCGCCGCGCAGCTTGAAGCGCTGGATCTTGCCGGTGACGGTCTTCGGCAGGTCCGGCGCGTACTCGACGATGTGCGGGTACTGGTAGCGCTTCAGGCGGCCCTTGCACCACTCCTGCAACTCGCCCGTCAGCGCCGCCGAGCCCTCCTGGCCGGGGCGCAGGACGACGACCGCCTTGATCCGCGCCAGCCCCTCCACCATCACGCCGATCGCGGCCGCCTCGAAGACGGCGGGGTGCTCGCCAAGCGCGTTCTCGACCTCGACCGGCGAGACCCAGAGCCCGCCGACCTTCATCATATCGTCCGCGCGCCCCTCGTACCAGTAGAAGCCCTCGTCGTCGGCGCGGTACCAGTCGCCGGTCGCCATCCAGTCGCCGAGCATCGTCGCCTTGGTCTTCGCGTGGTTGCGCCAGTAGTAGGCGGCCGCGCTGTCGCCGCGCACCTGGAGGTAGCCCGCCGTGCCGGCCGGCACGGCATGACCCTCGTCGTCGACGATCCGGGCGTCGTAGCCGGGGACGGGGCGGCCGCTGGAGCCGGGGCGGAGGGCCGCGAGGGTGTTCGACAGGAAGATGTGCAACATCTCGGTGCTGCCGATCCCATCGAGGATCACCGACCCGGTCGCCTCCTTCCAGCGACGCCAGATCTCGGGCGGCAGCGCCTCCGCCGCCGAGACGCAGAGCCGCAGCGCGCCGAACGCCTCGCGCGCCTCGTCCGGCCGGTCGGCCAGGTAGTGCAGGATCGCGTTGTAGAGCGTCGGCACCGCGTAGAAGATCGTCGGCCGGTGGCGCGCCGCCGCCGCCAGCAGCGCCGGCGGGGCTGGTGGGCCGGGGTGGAGCACCGCCGTCGCGCCGGCCCAGTAGGGGAACGAGAGGTTGTTGCCCAGGCCGTAGGCATGGAAGAGTTTCGAGGCGGAGAAGGTGACGTCGCCCTCGCCGATCTCGAGGACGTCGCGCGCGTAGGTCTCGCAGGTGTAGAGGATGTCGTGCTGGAGGTGGACCGCGCCCTTCGGCCGGCCGGTGCTGCCGGAGCTGTAGAGCCAGAAGGCGGGGTCGTCGCGGTGGGTGTCGGCCGGCGTCAGTTCGTCCGGCCCGGCCGCCAGCAGGTCGTCGAGCGCCTCGGCCCCCTCACTGCGGCCGTTGGCGACGATCAGCCGGGGCGGCTCCGGCAGGTCCGCCACCGCCTCCCGCACCTTGCCGAGATGCTGGGCGTCGACGACGGCGATCGGCGCGCCGCTGTCGGCGACGAAGTAGCGGTAATCGGCCGCGCCGAGCAGCGTGTTGACCGGGATCGGCACCGCCCCGGCGCGGATCGCGGCGAAGAAGCTGACCGGGAAGGCCGGGGTGTCGTTGAGGACGAGCAGCACGCGCTCCTCGCGCCGCAGGCCGAGCGCGCGCAGGGCGTGGCCGAGCCGGCTGACGCGGCGCAGCAGGTCGCCGTAGGTGACCCGCTCGTCCTCGCAATAAATCGCGACCTTGTCGCCGCGGCCGGCCTCTAGGTTACGGTCGAGGAGCAGACTGGCGTTGTAGCGCTCGGGCATGGCGGTCATGGTTTCACCTCCCTAACGCGGCGCCCGCGGGCGCCGTATGCCCCACCGCCCGGCCCTACCCCCTGCGCTCAGGCGCGCCTGACGACGACCGACTTGCTCTCGAGGTAGTGGTCGAGCGCCTCGATCCCGTGCTCCTGACCCATCCCGCTCTGCTTCCAGCCGCCGAAGGGCAGCTCGTCGTAGATCTTCTGTGGCGCGTTGATCCAGGTGTAGCCGGCCTCCAGGCGCTCCGCCGCCAGCGTGGCGCGGTCCAGGTCGCGCGTCCAGATGCTCGACCCCAGGCCGTAGATCGAGGCGTTCGCCAGCGCGAGCGCCTCGTCCAGATCGGCGACGCGCCAGATCGGCAGCGCCGGGCCGAAGACCTCTTCGGTGGCGACGCGGGCGTCGCGGGCCGGTTCGAGCAGCAGGGTCGGCTCGTAGAAGTGGCCGCGGTCCAGCCCGTCGCCCTCCGGCCGCCGCCCGCCGAGGAGGAGCGTCGCGCCGGAGGCGACGGCATCGGCGACCTGCGCCTCGACCTCCGCCCGGCCACCCGCGGTGTGGAGGGGCCCGATCGTGACCCCCGGCGCGGTGCCCGATCCCACCCGCAGCCGCCGCGCCTTGGCGACCAGCCGCTCGACGAACTCGTCGGCTACGTCGGCGAAGACGTAGACCCGTTTGACCGCCAGGCAAGCCTGCCCGCAGTTGAAGAAGCGGCCGACGCTCGCCGCGCTCGCCGCGCCGTTGAGGTCGGCGTCGTCGCAGACGATCAGCGGGTCCGAGCCGCCGAGTTCGAGCGTCACGCGCTTCAGCCCGGCCGCCGCCGCCGCCATCAGCCGCTTGCCGACCGGCGTGGAGCCGGTGAAGCCGACCTTGCGCACCAGCGGGTGCGCGACCAGCGCCTGCCCGGCGACCGCGCCGGCACCCGTGACGACGTTGAAGACGCCGGCCGGAAGGCCCGCCTCGTGCAGCAGCGCGGCGATCCGCAGCGTCGTCAGCGGCGTCGTCTCGGCCGGCTTGGCGACGAGGGTGTTGCCGGCGACCAGCGCCGGGCCGAGTTTGTTGCCCAGGAGGGTGGTCGGGAAGTTCCAGGGGACGATCGCCCCGACGACGCCGAGCGGTCGCCTGACGATCATGCCGTAGGCGCCGACGTCGAGGTCGGGGACGTAGCCGCCGCGGATGTTCTTCGCCAGGCCGGCGTAGTGCTCCAGCGTGAGGACGAAGCGCTCGATCTCCAGCCGCGACTCGCGCAGCGGCTTCCCCTGCTCGGCGGTCAGCAGCGGGGCGAGGTCGCCCGCGTGGGCCCTGACGTGCTGCGCCGCCTGGCCGAGCACTTCCCCCCGTCGGCCGGCCGGCGTCGCCGACCAGGCCGGGAAGGCGGCGTGCGCGCTCTGCACCGCCGCGTCCACCTCGGCCGACCCGGCGCGCGGCACGGTGTCGACGACCTCCCCGTCGGCGGGATTGGTCACCGCGACCCGCTCCAGGCCGGAGAACGCGGCGGCCTCGCCGCCGATGAACATCTCCGCCACCGCGCCCTCCTCTGCGCCGGCCCGCGTCGTGGCTCCTCGCGCGGGTGGTGCGTGGGCTAGCCGGGCCGTCCTCCCGCATTGCGCTGCGCTCGGGTGCGGCCCCAGTCTAACCGGTCGGTCAAATGCCGTCAACGGGCCGCGACCGGGCGCGGGGCCTGGCGCCCTCGGCATTGGGCGGGCCGTGGGCCGCGCCGCGCCCCGTGCTACAATCGCCGCCACATGGCGCGACGCCATCAGGGGAGGGCCGGCGATGCTCGACTGCGACGTGCTGGTGATCGGGGCGGGGCTGGCGGGGCAGCGCGCGGCGCTCGCCGCCGCGCCGGCCGCGAACGTCCTGGTGCTCTCGAAGGTCTACCCGACGCACTCCCACTCGGTCGCCGCCCAGGGCGGCATCAACGCCGCCATCGGCCCGGACGACCGGGTCGAGGACCACGTCTTCGACACGGTCAAGGGCGGCGACTACCTCGGCGACCAGGACGCCATCGCGATCCTCTGCACGGAGGCGCCGCGCGACATCGCCGAGTTGGAGCGCTGGGGCCTCCTCTTCGACCGCGACCCCGACGGCCGGATCGCCCAGCGCGCGCTCGGCGGCGCGGGCGCGTCGCGCGCCTGCTACGTCGGCGACCGCACCGGCCACGCGATGCTGCACACCGTCTACGAGCGCGCGCTGCGCGCCGGGGTGCGCGTCCTGCCGGAGTGGCTGGCGCTCGAACTGACCGTGGACGACGCCACCGGCCGCTGCACCGGTGCGGTCGCCTGGGACCTCCATAGCGGGCGGCTGGAACTCATCACGGCGAAGGCGGTCGTCCTGGCAACCGGCGGCTACGGCCGCTGCTTCGCGCGCACCACCAACTCGCACATCTGCACCGGCGACGGCGCCGCGCTGGCCTACCGCGCCGGCGCGACCCTGGCCGACCTGGAGTTCGTGCAGTTCCACCCGACGACGCTCGCCGGCTCGGCGATCCTGATCTCGGAGGCGGCGCGCGGCGACGGCGGGCACCTGCTCAACCGCGACGGCGAGCGCTTCATGGCGCGCTACGCCCCCGAGAAGATGGAACTGGCCCCGCGCGACGTCGTCTCGCGCACGATCGAGGCGGAGTTGCGCGCCGGTCGCGGCTGCGGCCCCACGGGCGACCACGTCCTGCTCGACCTGCGCCACCTCGGCGCGGCGGCGATCGGCGACCGCCTGCCGCAGATCCGCGAGCTGGCGCTCCTCTACGCCGGCGTCGACCTCGCCGCCGAGCCGCTGCCGGTGCTGCCCGGCCAGCACTACAGCATGGGCGGCGTCCGCACCGACGTCTGGGGCCGGACGACCCTGCCGGGCCTCTTCGCCGCGGGCGAGTGCGCCTGCGTCTCGGTCCACGGCGCCAACCGCCTCGGCGGCAACTCGCTCCTGGAGACGATCGTCTTCGGGCGGCGCGCCGGCGCGCGCGCGGCCGAGGACGCGGCGACGCAGCCCGCGCCCCGCGCCGACGCCGAGGCGCTGGCCGCCGCGGAGGAGTGGGTGGCGGCGGTCTGCGACGGCGCAGCCGGCCCGCGCGTGGCCGACGTCCGCCGCCGCCTGACCGGCCTGATGACCGACAAGGTCGGCGTCTTCCGCGAGGAGGGGGAGCTGCGGGAAGCCTGCGACGAGATCGAGGCCATCGCGGGCGACTACGCGGCGATCGGCCTGCCGCGCGCCGGCCTCGACTTCAACTATGCGCTCCAGGGCTACCTCGAACTCGGCTACCTGCTCGTCCTGGCGCGCGCCATCGCGCGAGGCGCGCTCCGCCGCACCGAGAGCCGCGGCGCGCACTACCGCACCGACTACCCCGAGCGCGACGACGCCCGCTGGCTCCGCCACACCTACGTCACCGCCGGCGACGACGGCCCGGTCTTCGCCGACGGCCCGGTCAACCAGGACCTCTACGCGCCGGCCGCGCGCGGGTATTGACGAGTGACGAGTGATGAGTGATGGGGGATGAGGGGCTTTCAGCCGTCAGCCGTCAGCCCGATTCCTGATGGCTGACGGCTGACGGCTGACGGCTGGTTGACGAATGACGAGTGACGAGGGCGCGGCCGGTACTGCCGACTCCCGACTCCCGACTCCCGACTTCGTCGTCCGTGGGGAGCGGGTGGGGTTCGGGCCGCTGACGCGCGAGCTGGCGGCGGCGCACCAGCGCTGGTTCAACGACCTGCGCGTGACGCGCACGCTCTCCTGGCCTTATCGGCCGCTGACGCGCGAGGCCGCCGAGACCTTCCTCGACGCCGCTTTCTCGTTTCAGGGGAACGACGTCAGCTTCGCGATCTACGAACTCGCCACGCTGCGGCCGGTCGGCGCGGTGAGCCTGAACCATGTGGACCGCCACCACGGCACCGCCGACTTCGCGCTGGTGATCGGCGAGCCGGACGCCTGGGGCCGGGGCCACGGCACCGAGGCGACGCGGCTGATGCTCGCCTACGCCTTCGACGTGCTCGGCCTCTACAACGTCCACCTGGTCGTCTACGCGAACAACGCGCGCGGCATCCGCGCCTACGAGCGTGCCGGCTTCAAGCGCATCGGCGTCCGCCGCGGCGCGCACAAACTCGGCCGCCGCCGCTACGACGAGATCCACATGGACGCCGTCGCCGACGACTTCCCGCCGTCCCACCTGCAC
>DASSSV010000086.1:0-2001 GCA_035708265.1 Thermomicrobiales bacterium
TGAGCAGCTCGTCGGCAGGGACCGCCGGATCGTCGAGCGCGCCGTCGAGGCGGGTGCCGGCCAGCGCGTGGAGCTTGTCGGCCAGCTGGTCGTCGGTCAGCGGGTTGTCCGGCGACCCCCGGGCCGCGCGCACGTGGGCGACCTCGTCGCTGCCGACGAGCAGCACGAACTCGGATTCGGCCAGCCCCGGATCGGTCTCGACGGCGATGCCGGCGGCCAGCTCGCGGGCCGCCGGGTCGATCGCCGTGAAGCTCTCCACCCGCGGCTCGCCGTGCAGCAGCGCATATGCGGCCAGGTACGGGATGGAGAACTTGGCCTGCAGCGGCGTGGCCACGTCGTCGTAGCCCGCGGCCTGCCGGGAGACGGGATGGGCGCGCACGGTGATGCGCCCGTCGGGCGGCGCGTCGAGGGAGAGCGCGCACTCGATCGCGCCGTGCGTCTGCAGGCAGCACGGCCACGCCTTGATCCAGTTCTGGTCCACGGCGGGAGGGCCGGGCGTGGCCAGCGAGCCGCCGTAGGCCTCCGCCCAGGCGGCGGCGACCCGGGCGCGGGGCACGGTGGCGCCGGCGGCGGCCAGCCGCGCCGCCTGCACCCCCGCAGCGGCCGCGAGCCCGACCTGCAGCGCCTTGCCATCCGAGCCGAACGCCGCCCGCAGCCCGCCGGCGCGGAGCAGCGCGATGGCGACGGCGGCGTCCTCCGGCGCGCCGAGCAGGCGGGCGGCGGCGACCGCGGCGCCGGCCGCACCGCAGACGGCGGTGGGATGGAAGCCACGGTCGTAGAGACCGGGATGGGACGAGCGGGCGAGCGCGCCCATGGCCTCGAAGCCGGCGGCGTAGGCGTCGAGCGCGTCGCCGACGGTGGCCCCGAGGTCGGCGGCAAGCGCGAGCGCGGCGGGCGCCACCGGCGCGCTGAGGTGCGCGATGCCCGGCAGGTAGGTGTCGTCGAAGTCGAGGACGTGGCCGGCAGCCCCGAGCGCGGCCACCCGCTCGAGCAGCCCGGCACCGGCCGCGGCCGCCGCGCGGGCCGCCGGCTCCTCCGCGCCGCGGACGGCGCAACCGAGCCAGTCGAGCAGCGCGGTCTCGTACGGCGACCGGCGGGGACAGGCACCCATTGCCGCGGGCAGCGTACAGCGGAGCGCCGGCGCCTGTCCCCATATCCTGCGCCGCCGTGGAACGCTCCCTCGCCGACCGGCTGTGCGCATTCGCCGGCCGCGGCGCGTGCACGGACGCGGAGCGGCGAGCGGCGGCGATGCTGCACGACGACCTGCGGGCGCGGGGGCACGAGGCGTGGGTGGAAGCGCGCTGGACGCGGCCGCAAGCGGACGCGGCGCTGCTGCTGGGCGCGGGGCTCGCGGTGATCGCCTCGCTCGTGTCGGTGGCGGCGCCCCTGGCGGCCGCGATCGGCGCTGGCGTGGCCGCGATCTCGCTCGTGGTCGAGGCGGCCGGTCGCAGCGGGCCGATCCGGCTCCTCCTCCCCCAGCGCGCGACACAGCATGTGCTCACCGTGCCGAGCGGCGACGGCGTGGTGCTCGTGGTGGCGGCGGGCTACGACGCGCCGCGCGGCGGCTGGCTGCGGCGGCTGCCGCGAGCGCGCGAGGCGGCGGCGGCGTGCGCGGTGCTGGTCGCGGCGTTGGCGGCGGCGCGGGCGGCCGGGGTGTCGGGGACCTGGCTGGGCGCGGTGCAGCTCGTCCCGACGCTCGGGCTCCTCGCGGCGGTGGCCGGCGCGATCGACGGCGTGGCGGCGGGCTGGACGCGGGGAGCGGGTCAGGCGCGCGCGGTCGAACTCGCCGTCGCGGTCTTCGACGAGCTCGCGCGGGTGGCGCCGGACCGCCTCGCCCCGGCGCTGCTGCTGCACGGCGCGGCGGCGCCGGGCCCGCAGGCGCGGCGGGCGCACCTGCGCGCGGAGAAGTGGCGCCCGCGGGATGCCGTGCTCCTCGAGCTCGCCCCGGGCGCGCGCGGCTGGGCCACCCGCCACTCGCAGCTGCGGGCAGCCGCGGAGCGG
>DASSSV010000087.1:0-3790 GCA_035708265.1 Thermomicrobiales bacterium
GTACGACACCGGGCCGGCCGCCGAAGCGCTCCTCCCGGCGCTCGGGCCGCGGAGCGTCGTCGTCACGCCCCAGAACGGGATCGAGAGTGCGGAGCGGGTCGGCGCGGTTGTCGGCGCGGAGCGGGTGCTGATCGGGACCGCGACGGTGACCGCGCCCGGCGTCGTGGAGCAGACCGGCGAGCATTGCGGGATCGCGCTGGCCGAGCCGGCCGGCGGCGTGACGGCGCGGCTGGAGGCGGTCGCCGCCGCGCTGCGGGACGCCGGCATCGAAGTGACCGTCGGCGCCGAGCCCGGGCCGGTGCTCTGGCAGAAATTCGTCTGGCTGGCCCCGACCGCCACCGTCGCGAGCGCCTGCGGGTCCGCCGTCGGGCCGATCCTGGCGACGCCGGAGGGCGCGGCGCTCTACCGCGCCGCCATCGCCGAGACGGTCGCGGTCGGCCGCGCGGCGGGCGTGCCGCTCCCCGACGATGCGGTCGACGCAACACTGGCGATGCTGGCGGCGATGCCGGAGGAGAAGCCCTCGATGCTCGTGGACTACGAGCGCGGGCGCCGCGTGGAACTGGAGGAACTGACCGGCGCGGTCGTGCGCCTCGGCCGCGCGCTGGGCGTGCCGACCCCGACCTACGACACCCTCTACGCCGTTCTCAAAGTCCGCGCGCTCGCCGCCGCCGGCCGCCCCGCTCAGGGGCGGCCGGCGGCGGGCCCGGCGCGCTAGCCGCGCGGGCTGGGCGTGTCGTCGCCGCGCGCCGCGTGCTCGGGGGGAGCGGGCGGCGCGAGCGCGCCCGCGCGCCGCAGGCCCTGCCGGGCGGCCCGCTGGATGGCGCGGTCGGGCTCGCGCGCTAGGAGGTCGCGCAGGGCGGCGACGGCGCGCGGGTCGTCGCCGCGCGTGCCGAGGCCGTAGGCCGCGTGGCGGCGGACGTTGATGCTCGGGTCGGCCAGCGCGTGGTCGATCAGGACGGCGACGACGTCGTCGCCGGCGGGGAGCGGCGTCAGTTTGCACTCCTCGCAACCGAGCGAGTGGAGCGCCACGCGCCGCACGCGCGGCACCGGATCATCCGTCAGCCGCCGCAGCGGCCCGACGCAGCGCTCGTCCGCGAAGTGGTCGACGGCCTGCGCGCAGTCGTGCCGCACGCGGGGGCTCGGGTGGTCCAGCCCGGCGACGAGCGCGGCCGCGATCGTGTCGTACTCGCCGGCCTCCACGACGGCGGCGCGCACCGCCAGCAGATCCCGCCGCGGCAGCCGCACGAGCAGCCCCACCAGGCCCTCGGTGTCCCGACGCCGCGCCGCGTCGGCGACGCGCGCTGCCCGCTCGCGCACGGACTGCCGCCGCGCCGCCTTCGCCCCCGTCGAGGGTGCCGCCACCGTCGCCACGCGCAATTCCGCATCGCGCGCCAGCGCCTCGACGTGCGCCTTCAACGTCGGCCAGCTCGGGAAGCCGTGCTCGCGCGCGACGACCAGGAGGGCGTCGGCGAGCTGGAAGGGCCGCCGGCGCGGGCCGCGCGAGAAGACCGCCTCGGCGCGCCGCCCGGCCTCCGGGTGGCCGGCACGATAGGCCCTGAGCAAGTCCCTGGCGCGCCGCTTGAGTTGTTCCAGGTCGGGTGAAGGGGGCAAAGAGAACACGCGAACCTCCTTTTCGGCGCCGCCCGGTGTCCGCACAAACGGGCGAAAAGAAGGTTCAGCGGCTCGGTGACGGAGACAGTGGGCTCGGCCCTTTCCGCGGACGGGAGGCGACTGGTTCGCCCGACATCCAGTATGCGCGCGGGCGCGGCGGGAGTCAAGGAGGGCCGGCGGCCGAAGCGGCGCCTCACGGCACACGGAAGTCCCCTGCGCTAACTGGGACTTCGTCCCAACCCGCGCGGGCGGGTTTCGCGGCGAGCGTGAGCGAGCCTCTAGCCGCGGTTTCAACCGCGGGCTAGTGGATCATCCCGACCGCGTGGTCGACGACCATCGCGGCGAAGAGGAGCGCGAGGTAGAGGAGCGAGTAGAGGTAGAGCCGGCGCGCGGCGCGCTGCGTCCGCTCGCGCACGAGGCGGACGGCGTCGTAGACGAGGATGCCGCCGAGGGCGAGCGCCAGCAGCAGGTAGACCGGGCCGCAGGTCCGCGTGGCGAAGAGGAGCGTCGTCATCGCCACCAGGATCAGGCTGTAGAGCAGGATCTGGCGGCGCGTCTCGGCCACGCCCGAGACGACCGGCAGCATCGGCACGCCCGCGCGCGCGTAGTCGCCGCGGATCAGCAGCGACAGCGCCCAGAAGTGCGGCGGCGTCCAGTAGAAGATGATCGCGAAGAGGATCCAGGCCGGCAGCGCCAGGTGCCCCGTCACCGCGGCCCAGCCGACCAGCGGCGGGAAGGAGCCGGCCGCGCCGCCGATGACGATGTTGTGCGGCGTCGAGCGCTTCAGCCAGGAGGTGTAGACGAAGACGTAGAAGAGCAGGCCGCCGAGCGCCAGCGCCGCGCTGATCAGGTTGACCGTCAGCGTCATCAGCACGAACGACGCGACGCCGAGCGTCACGCCGAAGGTGAGCGCCTGCCACGGGGCGACGCGCCCAGTCGCCACCGGGCGGCCGCGCGTGCGGCCCATCTTGACGTCGATGTCGCGGTCGAGGAAGTGGTTGATCGCGCCCGCGCCGCCCGAGGAGAGCGCGCCGCCGATCAGCGTCCAGAGGACGATGCCGGGGTGGGGGAAGCCCTTGTCCGCGATCATCATCGCCCCGAAGGTCGTCACCAGCAGGAGGCTGATGATCCGGGGCTTGGTCATCGTGAGGTAGTCCGCCAGGAGACTACGCCACTTGCCGGGGTCGGCGGTCCGCAGGTCGCGCTCGACAAGCCCCTCGGGGCTTGCGGTCTCAATCATGCCGGGTCACTCCCCTCGGCGCCCTTCGTCCCCCGGCGCGCCCCCGGTGCGGGGCGCGCGTGCGCGGGGTGCTCCCGACACGCCGCTGTGCCGACGGGGAGCGGCGGCTCTCCCGCCACTCCCTGACGCTGCTCCCATTCTACCAGGAGCCCCCGGGGGCCACAACGAAGTGAGAAGTCAGAAATGAGAAGTGAGAAACGCTACGAGCCGCCCGCCTGCAATTCGGCGACCGCCTTGGCGATGCGCCGCTGCCGCGTCTCGGCCGACCTGGCCTCCTCGATCGGCAGCACGTATCGCCGCTTGTTGCTGTAGGACAGCCCGTCGAAGCGCCGCCTGGCGTCCGGCTCGCGGTCGAGCGCGTCCGCGAAGTCGGGCGGCGCCGCCACCTCGCGCGGCGCGGTGTCCAGTTCGAGCTCGACGTCTACCTCGTCGCCCGCGGTGACGCCGGCCGCCTGCCGGACCTCCGCGCTGACCGGGAGCATGAACGCCCCGCCCAGCGGTGCCACGGTGCTGCGGTAGGTGTGGCCGTTGATCGTCGCGCGCACCGCCAGCCGCTTGCCGCCCCCGAGGGCCGCGACGGCTTCCTCGGGGACGCCGATACCGGTGGCGGTCTTGCCGCTCTGCTGGATCGTGGTGTGGAAGCGCATCTCGATCTCCCTAACGCTAACGCCGCCCGATCAGCGCCGCGCGGGCGCGCCCGCGCGGCGCCCTACGCGCCGGCCGGCGCGTAGGTGAGGTGCAGGACGCCGTTGCCGAGGGCCGTGGACGCGGCGAGCCGCAGCGGCACCGGCTCGCCCCCGCCCGCGAAGAGGCGCTTCCCCCGGCCGACCACCACCGGCATGACCAGCAGGTCGAGCTGGTCCAGCAGGCCGTGGCGCAGCAGCCACTCCACCAGCGTCCCGCTCCCGCTCATGTTGATCTGCTTGCCCGGCTGCTGCT
>DASSSV010000088.1:0-4920 GCA_035708265.1 Thermomicrobiales bacterium
CAGTTCCTCTCTGCCGATCTCGTAGAGTTCTCGCGCCCGCGCCCCTTCGCCCCTGTCGCCCGCCATCTCCCCCTCCGTCACCGCCTGGCGAGGCCGCCGCCACGGCCCGCCGCCCCGACGCCGCCGGCCGCCCCACGCGGCCAGAGCCGGCGAATTGTACGCCGGCGCGGCGGGTAGCGGGGCCGTGCCGGCGCCGGGTGGCCGATCAGAGCCAGCGGGCGAGGAAGGCGAGGACGGCGGCGCGCATCGCCGCCGTCTCGAAGTGGCCGCAGTCGTAGCGCAGCAGCCGCCAAGCTTCCGGCGCGCCCAGCTCCGCGTAGACCCGCCGGAGCGCCCGGTCGACCCGTTCTAGCCTGGCCGGGGGCGTCAGCCGGTCGAAGGTGCCCGCCAAGCTCAGGTGCGGCCGCGGCGCGATCAGCGCGTTGATGTCCGCCGTGCCGAAGTGCTTCAAGAGGCCGGGGACGTAGTAGTAGATCCCGTGGCCGTCGAGCCCGCGGGTCTCCAGCAGCGCCTGGAAGTCGGTGAGGCAGCAGAGGTCGACGCAGACCGCGACCCGCTCGTCCAGCGCCGCCACCCACCAGGCCATCGTGCTGCCCATCGACAGCCCCAGCGTCGCCAGGCGGCCGGCGTCGACATCGGCGCGCGTGGCCAGGTAGTCGATCGCCCGCAGGCTGTCGTAGACCATCAGGCCCCAGAGGACCTGGCCCCGCCAGAGCGTCTCCTTGAAGAGCTCGGACTCGCTGCGCCCCCGCCGCTCGCCGAAGGCCCAGGCGTCGAGCGCGAGGGCGGCGTAGCCGCGGGCGGTCAGCGCCGCGGCGTAGGGCGGGGCCTGCAGCTGGCGCCGGCCGGCCAGGAGCTCGTCCTTGCCCAGCGCGTAGTCGCCGCCGTGGGCGTGGTGGTAGAGCACGACCGGCCGGCGGCCGCCCGGCTCGCGCGGCCGGGCGAAGGAGGCCGGTACCGGCTCGATCCCGTTCAGGTCGAGCAGGAGGCGTTCCAGGACGTAGGCGCCGCGATCCTCCTCGCCGACCGGGGTCGCGCCGACCGGCCGCCGCGGGTCGGGGAGGTCGCCCAGCAGGCCGTAGAGGGCCAGCCGGCGAGGTGTCTGCCAGTCTCGCATCGGTCGCACCTCCTCGCGCCGGCCCGGCGCGCCCGGTCACGCTCCTCTACCCCCACGCGGCCCGGCGAGGGCTGCCCGGTGCAGGGCATCGCGGCCTCGGCCGATATCGGCGCCACCAGCGTGTGGCTGGCCCTGGCAGACGGCGAGCCTCCGCGGCGAAGAGGCGCCGCCCACGCGGGCGGCGTGCGGTTGGAGTGTAGCGCCATCGCCCGGCGCGTCAATGCGGCGCCGACCTCGCATGCACGGTCCGAATGGCCGGCGTGGCGGGAGTTGGCGGCGCCGCCCGGCGGAAGCCGCCTCGCACCGACGCCGACTGCTCGACCCGCGCCTACCCCGTCGTCTGCAACCCGGCGGCGATGCCGTTGATGCTGTGGTGGATCGCGTCGAGGAGCGCGGCGCGCTCGGCCTCGGGCGCGCCGTCGGGGAGCGCGCGGTAGCGGCGCAGCAGGGCGAGTTGCGCGACGTGCAGCGCGTCGACGTAGGGGTTGCGCAGGCGGATCGAGCGCGCCAGCACCGGCGAGCCTTCCAGCAGCGCGCCCTGCCCGGTGACCCGCAGCACCGCCGCGACGCTCCGCTCGTACTCCGCGACCAGCGCGGCGAGCACGTCGCCGCCGCCGTCCGCCAGCGTGGCGTAGCGGCGGACGGTCGGCAGGTCGGCCGTGCCGAGGCTGAGTTGCGCGTTGTCGAGCGCCATCGCGAAGAAGCGCCAGCCGCGGTACATCGCCTGGAGGCGGGGCAGCCCGCCCGCGGCGATCTCCGCGGCGAGCGCGCTCCCCAGCCCGTACCAGCCGGGCAGGTTGGCGCGCACCTGCGTCCAACTGAAGACCCAGGGGATTGCGCGGAGGTCGTCGAGCGCGATGGCGCGCCCGCGCGCGCCGACCCGACTGACCGGGCGGGAGGCCAGGTTGAGCGTGCCGAGCTCGAGGAAGGGCGTGACCTGGCGGAAGAAGTCGAGGAAGCCGGGCGTCTCGCGCACCAGCGCCTCGTAGTGCCGCCGCGACGCCGCCGCCAGCCGCTCCATCGCCGCCGGCCCGTCGGCCGGCGGCGCCGCGTCGTCCCGCCCGAGCGCGCCGAACAGGAGGGCGTGGACCACCTGCTCCAGGTGCCGCCCGGCGATGGCCGGGTGGTCGTAGCGCGCGGCGATCACCTCGCCCTGCTCGGTCACTTTGAGGACCGGTCGCCGCGCCTCGGGCGGGCGGGCCAGGATCGCGCGCCCCATCGGCCCGCCGCCCCGGCCGATCGCGCCGCCCCGGCCGTGGAAGACGATCAGTTCGACGCCGGCCGCGCGCGCCGCGCGGGCGAGCGCCTTCTGCGCCAGGTAGGTGTGCCAGGTCGCGGCCAGGTAGCCGCCATCCTTGTTGCTGTCGGAGTAGCCGACCATCACCTGCTGGCGCCCGCCGCGCGCCGCGACCGCTGCCCGATACGGCAGGCTGGCGAGCAGGCGGGCCAGGATCTCGCCGCAGGCCCGCAGTTCGGCGATCTGCTCGAAGAGCGGCACGACGTCGAGCCGGCAGGTCGCGGGCGCGGCGCCGCCCGGCCAGGCGAAGAGGCTAGCCTCGCGCGCCAGGAAGAGGACCGCCAGCGCGTCGGCCGGCGCGCGGCTCATCGAGACGATGCAGGTCTGGCAGGCGGCCGGACCGCTCGCTTGCTGGATCTCCGCCATCGCGCGGAAGGTGTCGAGCGTCTCGCGCGTCGCGGCCGACAGCGCCTCGCGCGGCGGCGCGAGCGGCGGGCCGGCCAGGCGCTCCTCCAACGCGGCCTGCCGCCGCTCGTCGTCGAGGTCGGCGTAGCCGGGCAGCCCGGCCAGTCCCAGCAACTCGGCCACGGCGGCGGTGTGGCGGTCGGCGTGCTGGCGCACCTCCAGTTCGGCCAGGTGGAAGCCGAAGGTTTCCACCCGGCGGCGGAGGTCGGCCACCGGCCCGGCCGCGACGCGCCCGCCGCCGCGCGCGGCCAGACTCTCCGCCACCTGCCCGAGATCGGCCAGCAACGCCGCGGGGTCGGCGTAGCCGCCCGGCTGGTCGGCCGCCGTCCGCCGCAGCCGCTCGGCCGCGAGGCCGAGTTTGCGCCGGTAGGGCTCGTCGCGCCAGCGGCGCACCGGCTGGACGCCGAGGTCTTCCCGGTCGCGCTCCAGCGAGGCCAGCAGGGCGGGGGCCGCGCCGGCAAGGCGCGCCGAGACGCTGAGGTCGCGGCCCAGCGCCTCGACCTCCTGCACGTACCGGCGCAGCACCGCCGCGCGCATGAGGCGCGCCGCCGCCCGCGTCACGTCGGGGGTGACGGCGGGGTTGCCGTCGCGGTCGCCGCCGACCCACGAGCCGAAGCGCAGCAGGCGCGGCGCGTCGGCCGCGCCGAGGTCGGGGTACGCCGCGGCGAGCGCGGCCGCCAGCGCGCGGTAGGCGCCCGACGCGACGTCGTAGACCGTGCCGGCGAGGACGGCGAGGACGCTCTGGACTTCGTCGAGCACCGTCGGGCGCTCCAGGCGCGTCTCGGCGGTCTGCCAGAGGAGGGTGATGCGGGCGCGCAGCGCGTCGAGCATCGCCGCGCGCTCGGCCGGTGTCGCCCGCGGGTCGTCCAGCGCGGCGATGGCGGCGCCGGCCGCGGCGAGGTGGTGGCGCAGCGTCCGCCGCCGCGCCTCGGAGGGGTGGGCGGTGAAGACTGGGTGGACCTCCAGCGCGCGGAGGCCGTCGCGCAGCGCCGCTTCGTCCACGCCATCCGCACGGAGCGCGCCGACCGCGGCGGCGGCCGACTCGTGCAGCGGCGCGCCTTCGCGCGCCTGCTCACGCAGGCGGCGGACGCGGTGGTGCTGCTCGGCCAGGTTGATCAGGTGGAAGTAGATGCCGAAGGCGCGCACGAGCTGGAGGAGGCGGGTGGTCGGCTGCGCCTGCACCCAGTCGAGGAGCGCGCGCTCGCGGTCGGGGTCCGGCGCGTCGGTCGCGCGGAGCGCGATGGCGGTCGTGCGCAGGTGCTCGACGGCGTCGAAGAGGTCCGGCCCGACCTGCTCGCGCAGCACCTCGCCGACGAGCGCGCCGAGGAGGTGGACGTCGTCGCGCAGCCGGTCGATCGGCTCGGCCCTGGCCCGCGCGCCCGCGGCCGTAGCGTGCGCCGCTCCCACGTCGGATCGCTCGTCAGCCATCGCCCGCCCTCCCGCCGCGCCGGCACCGACGTGGGCATTATACGCCCGCGAAACATCCGCCCCCCGGCCGCCGTAGGTGTACCTGACAGGGATCGGCACGTATCGGCCAGAGAGTACGGATGCAGACGACCCGCCGCATGCGCTCCGCCGCGATCAGCCTGGGGCTGGTCGGCACTCTGGCCCTCAGCCTCTCCGGCTGCGGGACCGGCCAGGACGCCCAGCGCCGTTGTGTTGACGCGAGCAGTTTCACCGTCGTGGACGAGCAGAACTGCCTCGTCGCGACGCCGGGCACGACCGGCTCGACCTCTCACCCCTACCGCTACTACTACGGCGGGCGGGTCAGCAGCGGGCGCGTGACCGGCGGCTCGTTCACGGTGCCGAGCACCAGCCACAGCAGCACCTCCGGCAAGACCTCCTCGGCGAAGAGCGGCAGCGGCAGCAGCAGTAGCAGCAAGAGCGGCGTGCGGACTGGCGGCTTCGGCAAGAGCGCCAGCGGGAAGAGCGGGTCGAGCTGATGCGTCGCGTGCAGACTACGCCGCGCCCCGAGCACGCGCGGATCGTGGCGGAACAGGGCCTCGTCTACAACGACACGATCCTGCCCGACGGCTCGGCGCGGCCGTTCTGGGACGAGTCGGCCTACTACGCCTTCAGCATGGACGAGGTCCTGCGGCTC
>DASSSV010000089.1:0-4178 GCA_035708265.1 Thermomicrobiales bacterium
ATCCTCCTCGTGCTGCGGTGGTTGCAGACCCTGCACCGGTGTCTCGCAAATGGACGCCGACTTTGACACCGCCCTGCGCCCTCACCCCCGCCTCTTTACAACCCCCGGGCCGCTCACTACACTTTCCGCGGCGTGCGAGGACGCCCGCGCGCCGGGCGGGGCCGAGGCTACCGGCAGGGGAGCGGTAGGGCATGGCGGTCCAGAAAGTGGCGGCCGACCCGACGCTGGAGCGCGTCGACGTCCAGCGGGCCGGGGTCGCGGGCGCGGCCGCGCAGTTCGGGTCGCGCGCGCGGTCGGCGAAGCGCAAGCAGCCGGTCGCGTATCTGTTCCTCCTCCCGGCGCTGCTCGTCCTGATCGTCTTCAGCTTCTTCCCGCTCTTCTACGCCTTCTACATCAGCCTGCACCAATGGAAACTGCGCCAGGGCGCCTACATCGCGCTGGCGAACTACGGGCGCGCGCTGCACACGGTCGATTTCTGGGAGGCGTTCGGCAACACCGTCTACTTCGTCATCGGCACCGTCCCGGTGACGATGGCGCTGGCGCTGCTGATGGCCTACCTCCTCTTCCAGAAGGTCCACTTCCTCTCCTTCTTCCGCACCGTCTACTTCCTGCCCTACGTCACCTCGACGGTGGCGGCGGCGGCGATCTGGGTCTGGATCTTCAACGCGCGCACCGGCGTCCTCAACCAGGTCCTCAAGGCGCTCTTCGGCCCCGAGTACATGCTGCGCTGGCTGCAGGAGTCGAAGGGCATCATCGGGATGCTGGCCGCGCACGTCGGCCTGACGCTGCCCCACTGGCTGCAAGGGCCGAGCCTCGCGCTCACCTCGATCATGGTGATGTCCTGCTGGCACCTGATCGGCTTCGATATCGTCCTCTTCCTGGCCGGCCTCGGCGCGATCAACCGCGAACTCTACGAGGCGGCGCGCATCGACGGCGCGGGCGAGGGCGCGATCTTCCGCCGCCTGACCCTGCCGCTGCTCTCCCCGACGATCTTCTTCCTGACCGTCATCTCGACGATCGGCGCGTTCAAGACCTTCAACGAGATCTACGTGATGTCGTCCTCGGCGGGCGTGGGCAACACGGCGGGCGGCCCGCTCAACAGCACGCAGACGATGGTCGTCTACATCTACAACCTCTTCTACAGTTCGCGCGAGCTGGGCTTCGGGTCGGCCGTGGCCTTCCTCCTCTTCGGCGTCATCCTCGTGCTGACGCTGGTGCAGCTCTGGCTCGGCCGGCGGAGTACGGATTGAGAGCGGTGCGGCGATGGCGGTAGGGATGAGCGAGGCGCGGGCGCTGGCCCCGGCGCGGGCGCAGCGGCGGGCGCGGACGCCGGGACAGTGGGCGGGCCGGGTCGGCATCTACGTGGTGCTGAGCCTCGGCGCCGTCCTGGCCGGTTTCCCCTTCTTCTGGATGATCGCGACCTCGCTGAAGACGCGCCAGGAGGCGATCGCGATCCCGCCGACGATCCTCCCGGCGCGCCCCCAGTGGCACAACTACGTCGAGGCGTGGCAGGCGGCGCCCTTCGCGCGCTACTTCGTCAACACCGCCTTCATCGCCATCTGCGTGGTGCTCGGCGTGCTCGTCACATCGGTGCTGGCCGCCTACGCCTTCGCGCGGCTGGAGTTCTGGTGCAAGAACCTCATCTTCGCCCTCTTCCTCGCCACGATGATGATCCCGTTCGAGGCGACGCTCATCCCCAACTACGTCATCGTCACCCGGCTGCACTGGTACAACACCTACCTCGCGCTGATCGTGCCGTGGACGGCGAGCGTCTTCAGCATCTTCCTCTTGCGGCAGTTCTTCGCCTCGATCCCGCAGGATCTCTACGACGCCGCCGCGCTCGACGGCTGCGGCCACCTGCGAACGATCTGGACCGTGATCCTGCCGCTCTCGCGGGCGCCGCTCGCCGCGATCGTCATCTTCAGTTTCCTGGGGAGCTGGAACAGCCTGCTCTGGCCGCTGATGGTGACGAGCAAGGAGAGCCTGCGTCCGATCCAGCTCGGCCTGTCGGTCTTCGTCAACGTCGACAGCAACGACCCGCACCTGCTGATGGCCGCGTCGACCTTCACGATCCTGCCGATCGTGATCCTCTATTTCGTGGCCCAGCGGCAGTTCATCGAGGGCATCGCGTCGTCGGGCCTGAAGGGGTGAGGGCCGGATGACGCGCGACACGAGGGAAGGAGGTACGGAGCCAGGGGTGCGCGACGCCCAGCGGCACGGCCGAGGCGGGGCACGGATGGGGAGCGAATGCCCGTGCGTGGGATGTGGAGAGGGGTGAGCGGCCAGGAATCGGGCCCGGGAGCCGGCGGCGGTGCGCACACACGCCGACGACCGACGACTGACGACTGGCGACTCACGGGAAAGGAGCACGACGCGTGAAGAGCATCTATGGCGCGACCGGCCGCCGCTCGAAGTGGTTACCCCGGGCGGCGGTTTTGCTGATCTTGCTGACGGTCCTGAGCGCCTGCGGCGGCGCGGCCGGCACGGCGACGGCGCCCAGCGGAGGCGCGGCCACCACCGCGCCGACCGTCGCGGCGACGACGGCCGCCACCAGCGCGCCCGCGGGCGGCGCCACCGCGACGACCGCGAAGGCCACCGGCCCGGCGGGCGCGGCGTCGCCCCCGGCGGCCGGGTCGCCCGGCGCGGCCGGGTCGCCGACCTACGGCTTCAAGCCGGGCGCCGGCAGCCCGGTCGACAAGGTGACGATCTCGTCGCCGGTGACGATCACGCTCTGGCACACCCAGACGGGGCCGCGCGAAGACAAGATGAAGCAGATCGCCGCGGACTTCGAGAAGCAGAACCCGAACATCAAGGTCAACCTCGAGCTGCAGGACGGCTACACCAACCTCTTCAAGAAGGTGCAGGCCGCGATCACCGGCGGCGGGCTGCCCGACATCGCCGTCTCCTACGAGAGCATGGTCTCGGAGTACGAGGCCGCCAACGTGGTCGTGCCGCTGGAGGACTACATCAACTCGCAGAAGTACGGCCTGACCGCGCAGGACCTGGCCGACTTCTACCCGGCGTACATCACCGCCAACCAGTACCCCGAGTACGGCGGGAAGATGCTCTCCTTCCCGTTCACGAAGAGCGTGCTGGTGCTGTACTACAACGCCGACAAACTCAAGGAGGCCGGGGTTCCGGTGCCGCAGACCTGGGACGACTTCGTCGCGGCCTGCAAGAAGTTCACCGGCGACACCAAGGGCTACGCCATCGCGATCGACGCCTCGACCTTCGACGGCGCGGTCTTCTCCAACGGCGGCGAGCTGATCAACAAGGACCAGACCCAGTGGCTCTTCAACGGGCCGGCCGGCGTGAAGTACCTGACCGACCTGCAGGACATGGTCAAGAGCGGCTGCGCCTACCAGGAGGAGAAGCAGTACGCCGACCAGACGGCGTTCGGCCAGGGCAAGGTCGTCTTCACGATGAGCTCGAGCGCCGGCTTCCTCTTCTACCAGCAGGAGGTCGACAAGGGCGCCAAGTTCAACTGGAACGTGGCGATCATCCCGCACGGCAAGGGCGACCAGCCGGTCACGACGCTGTACGGCGCGAACATCAACGTGTTCAAGTCGACGCCGGAGAAGCAGCTCGCGGCCTGGCTCTTCATCAAGTACTTCACCTCGACGCAGGTCAACGCCGACTGGAGCGCCTTCACCGGCTACCTGCCGATCCGCAAGTCGGCCGCGGCGACGTCGGTGGTGCAGCAACAATTCGACAAATTGCCCGCCTACAAGGTGGCCGTCAACGACATCCAGCAGTACGGCCGCGAGGAGACGACGATCCGCGGCACGCAGGACACGCGCACCTTCATCGAGAACGCGATGCAGGCCGCCATCGCCGACCCGAGCCAGGACCCCAAGGCGATCCTCGACGACGCCGTGAAGAAGGGGAACGACGCGCTCAAGCAGAATCGGTAAGGGGGTAGGCGTTAGGCGTTGGGCGTTAGGGGGGAGGCGTTAGCAGGTAGGCACCGAGAGAGCGAAGGGGCCGCCGGATTCGCCGGCGGCCCCCTGCCTCGTCTCCTAACGCCTAACGCCCAACGCCTAACGCCTCGTCGAGCGCCGGCTTCCTCTTCTACCAGCAGGAGGTCGACAAGGGCGCCAAGTTCAACTGGAACGTGGCGATCATCCCGCACGGCAAGGGCGACCAGCCGGTCACGACGCTGTACGGCGCGAACATCA
>DASSSV010000090.1:0-4381 GCA_035708265.1 Thermomicrobiales bacterium
CCAGGGCGGGGTGGTAGTAGTTGATGGTGTACCATTTGGTCCGGTCGGTCGGGTGGCGGTTGTAGTTGGCGGTGGCGATCAGGCCGCGCGCCTCCAGGTCGGGCAGGAGGGTCTTCAGCGTGCGCAGGCTCCACCAGGGGAGTTGCGCCTGCCACTCCTCGTAGGTGAAGCGCACCCAGGGACGGCCGTCGCGCTCGTGGCGCGCGCGCTGGAGCCAGTAGTGCAGTTGCTGGAGGACGATCGCCTCGCTCAGCCCGACCGCTTGGGCGAGCGTCGGCAGCACCTGGAGCGGCGGCTCGTTGACGAGCAGGGTGCTCCCCGGCCGGGCGGGCGGTGCGCTCATCGCCCGGCCCCCCGCCGCCGCGGCCGCCGCTGGATTGTGGCCCCCCGCCGCGCGCCCCTCGCCACCCGTCGCGTCTCCCGGCCAACGCCATCCGCGAGGGTCCACGCCCGGACCCCCTGCTTACGATTCTACGCAGGTCGGACCGCTCGGCCGGAATATCAGTGCCACATTAGGGTGATTAACGGTTCTTAGCGATTTATACCGGCGCGCGGCGGCGCGTTTTGCCAGCGCCGCCAAAGGCTCCTGGCGCGCGCTCGTGTGCGTTACGGCGGCGATCTCCCACCATCAGGGCGGCGATAACCCTCCACAGCGGAAGCGATGACCCACCGGGCAGTTATGAACGCGGCGGCAGCGTTTATGCGCTGCGCCCCGCTCGCGTAGCACCAGAGAGGCCGACCCGCCGCGCCCGCGAACCCTCCGACAAAGGGCGGCGATGACCCACCAGGATATAAGCGATATAAGTGGCCGCGCGGCGACGAGACGGCGTCGCGACTCGCCCTTTCGGCGGCGATAACCCTCCCGGCTATAAGCGGATATAAGCGGCGGCACGGGGGCACGGCCAATCTGCGTCGGCCGTCGCCGGCCGGAAAATGCCGCCCTGACGCGATATCCCTGCGCGCCGCACCGGGGTACGGAGTGCGCCCGGGCAGGGAACGCGCGGCGATGGCTGCCTTGTCGCGATTCGCGGCAGGGCCGGAGGCCGGCGGCGGGAGGACGCCGGTTCGCCCCGTTCGGCGGCGATGACCCTCCAAGATATAAGGCGGTATAAATGTGGCCCCGCGGTTGGGACTGGCGGGATAGGGGGCCCGGAGCCGACCGGATGGCGGGTGCCCGCGTCAACCGCGCGACGCCGCGCGTCGCCCCTACTGTGTTCTGAGGCCGCGCTGGCGGCCTTCGTGGCCGCAGGTCTTCGGCCGCGGCTTCAGCCGCCCGACCCCTCCACGGCCAGCCAGGTCTCCAGCCGCTGCCGGAAGGCGGCGGAGAGACGGTCGCCGCCGATCTTGCCGCGCTCCAGCATGCTGATGTACGCCTGGGTGACGCCGAGGAGTTCCCCGGCCTCCTTCTGGTTGAGGCCGAGGTCTTTACGGCGGCGCTTGATCCGCTCGCCCAGACCGGCCGGCAGCGCCGCGCGCGGCGCCGGCTGGCGCTGCCGCTCCAGTGGCTGATAGTGCTCCTTGACCGCCTCGGGCGGCTCGATCAGCAGGGTCGCTTCCAGCCAGGTGTGGCCCCAGCCGCGCTGGCGGGCCAGGCCCTCCTCCCAGCGGTCGTACTGCCAGGCGGTGATCACGCCGTCCCGCTGGAGGATGTCGAGCGCCTTCTCCAGTCGCTCGCGCGTGACCGCCGGCCGGCGCTCGTCGAGGTCCTTGCCGACGGCGTCGAGGAGGGTGGCGACGCGATAGGGGCGCAGGTAGTCGCTGTTGCGCGCCTTGGTGCGCCACTGCCAGGAGAGGTAGCGGGCCAGGCGCTTCTCCCAGGTCTGGCGATAGGGGTCATACTTGAGCGCCATCGCCGAGAGGAGCGCCGTCTGGCTGCCGGGGCCGAGCAGAAAGTGGGCGAAGACCTCGCCGGGGCGGAAGACGAACTTGTCCACGTCGAGGTTGCCGGTCAAGTCCACCTGGCCGACCCGGTCGGTCACGACGAAGGCGCGGCTCTGGACCACGCGCTTGGCCGGCGCGCGGTCGCGCCCGGCCGGGCCGGGCGGGGCGGGGGCGTCGACCTCGGCGATGTTGATCCAGAGGTTCTGGATGTGGGCGACCGCGCGCAGCATCTCGGCGCGCTGCTCCGGCTCGTAGCCGGAGCGGTAGCCGTTGCCGCGGCTGCGCGGCTTGATCCCGCGCATCGCCAGCAGGCCGTCCACGTCGGCGACGGCGCGGTCCTGCACGCTGCGCGCCTGGTAGAGCCAGAGCGCGCTCAGCGCGTCGAGCGCGTCGGCGTCGAGGTCGGAGAGCTCCTCGCGCTGGCGCCACATCGCGGTCGCCCAGAGTTCGACCTGCTCGGGCGGCAGGAGCGCCTGGCCGTCGGCGGCGGGCGGGCGGAGCTGCGCTTCGCCCAGGATGCCGCCCTTGGTGAGTTGCGCGGTCGGCCAGGGGTTGTCGCCGACCTGGCGGAAGGTGTTCTTGTAGAGCGCCTCCCGCAGCGCCTGGTAGTGCGCCGAGCTCATCACCCGCAGGTGGTTGTCCTGCAGCAGCGGTGCCAGGGCGCGCGCCTGCGCCGACCGCGCCGGCGGCAGCAATTCGGTCGGCTGGCGCAGCGGGCGCAGGCCGAGCAGGACCTCGCGGCGGCGCGCCGAGACGCTCGGCAGCGCCAGCGCCTCGACGACGACCTTCGCCAGCTCCTGCGCGTAGGTGATCAGCAGTTGCCCCGACCGCTCCCGAAACGTCAGCGGGTCCGACTGGTAGAGGTATTCGGCCAGGATGCGGCGGTACTCGTCCGCCGTCAGCGCGCGCACGCTCTCGCGCCCGAGTTGCTGCTGCATCGCCGCGACCGCCCAGGCGGTCTGGTGCGACCAGAGCCATTCCGCCAGCCCTGCCCAGGGGTCGTAACCCGAGGCGGCCGGGGAGGCGAAGAGGTGGCGCATCCCCGCGCCGAGGTTGGCGCGGATGACCGCGGGGTCGCCGGCCGCGGCGTCGCCCGGCGCGGGCAGCGCGACCAGCAGGTAGGGCGCGATCAGGGCGGCGGTCAGTTCGTAGAGCGGGGTGCGCTCCTTCAACGCGTCGGCGAGGCGCTGGATGACCTCCTGCCGGTGGGGGTCGCCGCTTGGCGGCGGGGGCCAGGCTTCGTGCGCCGCCAGCACGCCGAGCAGCGGCTCGGTCCCCTCGCCGACGTCGACGTGGCGCGTCGCCTCGTCGACCCAGTCGGCGGGGTTGAAGGCCGGCGCCTCCTCGCGGACCTGCGTGCCCGCCCCGCTCATCGGCCCACCACCCCGCGCGCGCCGCTCACGCCGGCCGGTCCGGCTCGTCGAGGCGGCGGCGGATGCCCTCGTAGACCGCCGCCCACCAGTCCGGCACCTCGCCCGGCGCGCCCTCGCGGATCGCCGCCTCCAGGTCGCCAGCCACGGCGGGCGCCTGCGCGCGGAGCCACTGGAGCCAGAGGTCGGCCAGCCGCTCGGCCCACGCCGCCGTCGCGGCCGGGTGGCGCGTGTCGGCGTGGGCCGTGGGCCGTGGGCCGTGGGGCGGCGTGGGCCGTGAGGTGGCGGCCGCGGGGCGCGGGGAGTCGGCCGTGGGCGGTGAGGCGGCTTCGGGCGCCGGGTGCGGGGCTTCGGCCCGCATTTCGGCGGTCTGGACGGCGCCCGAGGGCTGATCGGCTCCGCCCGGCTGCGCCGCCTCGTCGTCGCGACCTGTGGCCTCATCCTTTGGGCTTGCTTTGCGCCGCCCGCCCATTCGGAGCGGGTTGGCGCGGCCGGCGGCCTGGAGCTCAAGGCGCGCGGCCAGGATGTCGTTGACCTGCAGGCGCTCGCCGCCCTCGACCCGGCGCCGGAAGTCCTGGACGACGTCGTGCGGCAGTTTCAAGAGTTCGCGCACGGCGCTCGCCGGCACCTGGCGGCGGCGGACGGCATCGGCGAAGACCTGGTCGGTGAGGAGCCGCAGGCGGTCGCGCACCGTCTGCTCGGTGATGTGGAGCCGCGCGGCGAGCTGCACCGTGCTCAGCCCCTCCAGCTCCATCAATTCCTGGAAGGCCAGGGCCTCGTCGATCGGGTTGAGATCCTCGCGCTGGAGGTTCTCGATGAGCTGGAGGACGCGCACGCGCGGGCCGTCCTCGTCGCGCACCAGCACCGGGACGTGCGAGAGCCCGGCCTGCTCCGCCGCCGCCCGTCGCCGCCCGCCGGCGATGATGACGAACTGCTGCGTGCCGTCGGGTAAGAGTTCGCCCTCGCGGACGACCAGCGGTTGCAGGATGCCGAACTCGCGGATGCTCGCGGCTAACTCGGCGAGGCGCGCCTCGGCCTCCGGCGTCTGGAGGTCGCGCCGGGGCTGGCGGGGGTCCGGCGCGACGCGCTCGATGGGCGCCTGCATCGCGCCGGTCAGGCGGCCGTCCCCA
>DASSSV010000091.1:0-5718 GCA_035708265.1 Thermomicrobiales bacterium
CCTCCTGCGCGAGCGCCTGGCGCGCGACGAGTGACGAGTGACGAGGGGCTATCAGCGGTCAGCCGTCAGCCATCAGGAGCCCGGCTGATTGCTGATGGCTGAGGGCTACTCGTCACTCGTCACTCGTCACTCACCGACGAAGCGCACGAGGGTCCGCACCATCACGCCGGTCGCGCCTTTCGGGGTGTAGGGCTGCTCGGTGTCGGTGGCGGCGCTGCCGGCGATGTCGAGGTGGACCCAGGGCTTGCCCTCGACGAAGTGGCCGATGAAGAGCGCCGCGGTGATCGCGCCCGCGCCGCGCCCGCCGGTGCTCTTCAGGTCGGCGATGTCGCTCTTGAGCTGGTCCTTGTACTCATCCCAGGAGGGCAACTGCCAGACCCGCTCGCCCGCCGCGGCCGCCGCGCCGAGCAGGCGGTCCATGAGGGCCTGGTCGTTGCCGATCGCCGCCACCGCGGTGTTGCCCAGCGCGACCATTTTCGCGCCGGTGAGGGTCGCCAGGTCGATGATCTCGTCGGCGCCGGCGCGCGCCGCGTGGGTCACGGCGTCGGCCAGGACCATGCGCCCCTCGGCGTCGGTGTTGCCGATCTCGAAGGTCTTGCCGTTGAGCGCCCGCACCACGTCGCTCGGCCGCATCGAACTCCCGCTCGGCATGTTCTCCGCCGCCGACATGAGCCCGATGACCTTCACGTTCGGCTGCAGCATCGCGATGGCGTGCATCGCGCCGAGCACCGCCGCGCCGCCGGCCATGTCGGTCTTCATCGAGTACATGCCGTCGGACGTCTTCAGGTCGAGGCCGCCCGAGTCAAAGGTGATCGTCTTGCCGACGAGCGCGACGGTCCGGGTCGCGCCGCCGGCCGGCTCGTAGGTCAGCTCGATCAGCCGCGGCTCGGCCGCGCTGCCCTTGCCGACGGCGAGGATCGCGTTGTAGCCGCCGGCCGCCAGCGCCGCGCGGTCGAGCACCCGGCACTCGAGCTCGTCCTCGCGCGCGACGCGCTCCGCCCAGGCAGCGACCTGCTGCGGCGTCTTGTCGTCGCTGATCGTGTTGACCAGGTCGCGCGTCAGGGCGACGCCGGCCGCGATGGCCTGGCCACGCGCCAGCGCCTCATCCACGTCGGCACCGCCGTCCGTCCAGAGCTCGACCGCCTCGACGTCCTTCGCCGGGCTCGCCGCCTCGCCGGTCTTGTACCGCGTGAAGCGGTAGAGCGCCAGCGACACGCCCTCGACAATCGCCTGGATGCCGCCGGCGTCCGTGCCCGCGGGGACCGCGGCGGCGACCGTGCGGGCGCCCTCGTCGCGCGCGCGCTTCACCGCCGCGCCGTAGGCCCGGCGCAGCGCCTCGTCGTCCGTCGCCGCGCGCTCGCCGAGCCCGGCCAGCACCAGCCAGCGCGCCGGCAGGTGGCCGAAGGCCGGCGCGGCCAGCAGTTCACCGCGCTTGCCGCCGAAGCGCGCGGCCTCCAGTACCGGCGCCAGCTGCCCGTCGAACTTTGCGTCCAGCCCCGCCGGCGCGCCCTCCCCGGCGTAGACCGGCAGCACCAGCGCGTCGGCCCGCGCCCCCAGCGCCTCGCCCGACCTGACCCCGATCGCCAGCGCCATCGCCTTCCTCCTCACCGCGCACCGCGCGACATGGGACCACCACACTCGTCGTGACAGCCGCGCCACGATAGCAGGCGGACCCGCGCGGGGCAAGCGCGGAAACGGCCGGTGTACGTCGCACGTAGCACGGGCATGGCGTGAGAAGCATGAAGGATGAAAGGTAGCCGGGGATGAGCCTGCTGACGGTGATCGCGGTGCATGGCATCTGGGAGACGCCGCTGCCGACCGACCCCAAGGCGAAGCTGGCCTACACCGCCGACTTCGAGCAGCACGTCGTCGCAGAGTTGCGCAGGCGGGGCGTCATCCCGCGCGACGCGACGCCCACGGAAGTCGCGGCGATCGTCCGCTTCGACCAGGCGCAGTACGCCGACATCGGCGACGCCCAGGAGCGCCTGGCCTACGAGCGCTACCACCAGGCGGCGACAACGCTCGAGCGCGACCATCCCGGCGACCGGCTGCTCGACTGGGTGATGATCGACCGCCTGCGCCGCTTCATGATCGCCGGCGCGAGCGACGTGCTCTTCTACACGTCGGACGCCTACCGCGAGCAGATCCGCGACCGCGTGCGCGAACGGATCAGCGCCGCCATCGCGGCGGGCGACGGCGCGGTCACGCTGGTCGGGCACAGCCTCGGCTCGGTCATCGCCTACGACATCGCCTATTACGACACCTACTACAACGAGGAGTGGCGCCGCCATGGCTTCGCCCTCGCCAACCTCGTCACCCTCGGCTCGCCGCTGCTCCTCTTCTCCATGGCTTTCGACGACTCGGGACAGCCGAAGCCCAAGTACACCGACCCGGCCGCGGTCAAGCAACTCGTCCGCCCCGGCGGCCGCTGGGTCAACTGCTACGACGCCCAGGACATCATCGCCTACCCGCTGGCGACGACCTTCCCCGGCCTGGTCGAGGATGTCCTGGTCCAGACCGGCACGCTCCCGACGACCGCGCACACCGAGTACTGGCACAACGAGGCAGTCGCCCGCCGCGTCGCCGACTGCCTCGCCGCCGACTATCGGCGGAAGTGAGAATTGAGTAGTGAGAAGGATGAAGGATGAAGGATGAGGGACGAAGACGGGCGGGAGCGTGGCGCGCCCCGGCCCGCGATCCCGGACGGCCGGCCGGCTGGATCCCGGCCCCACGCACCGGCCCTCGTGCGGGCGCTCGCGCGACGGTAGGCGAGGATACCGGGCCGGCGCGAATATCGGCCCCTACGAGCCGACCAATTCATCCTTCATCCTTCTGCCTTCTCGTACTTCTGCCTTCTCGTACGCCGCGCACATCATCCCGAAGTAGGTCGGCACTTCGTAGGAGAGGAAGTCGCCGCGGAGGTCGGTGCCGTCGAGCGCGCCGTGGAGGTTGAGGATCTGCCAGAGGGCGTCCGGCTTGGCGCGCGCCACCCACTCCCGATCGAAGGAGAGCAGGCGGCCGAGGTCGTTGGCCTTGACCGCCGCGACGGTCGCGGCGTCGAACTCCGCCGAGGCGGGGTCGTAGCCGTAGGGGCCGGCCGGGTCGTGCGCGTGGCCGAGGTCGGCGCTGGCGATGAAGGCGACGCGCCGGCCGAGTGCTTCGGCCGCCTGTCGCACGGCCGCGCCGAAGCGCGGGAACTGGGCCAGATCGAGCCGGCGGTCCGGGCAGGCGACGACGACGCGCGGCGGCGGCACGAGCGTGCGCCCCATGAACCAGAAGGGGACGACCGCGCCCCAGTCGAGCGGCAGGCAGGAGAGCGGGTTGCCCGGCGCGCCCTGCACGACGCGCGACACCGGTACGCCCAGGTCGGCCGCCGCGACGCCGATCGCCTCGTTCAGCGCGTTGTCGACCCCGAAGGCGACCGAGACGGAGCGCCCGTTCGTGCCGAGGCGGCCGGCGACCCGGCCGCTGGCGAGCAAGGAGAAGGTGTCGTCGACGCGGGCGCCGTGCGGCGTCACCAGCACGAGCGTTTCCGGCCGCGCCGCGGCGAGTCGCCGCCCCAGTTCCTCCATCGCCGCGCGGGTCTTGAGGGCCTTCACCCCGTCGGCGCCCCCCAGCTCCGGGATGACGAGGCCGCCGTGCGGGGCGATGCACCCGAAGACCAGACCGCCCATCGTTCCTCCTCGACGCACGCGGCGCCGCGCGGGCTCCGCCACCCGCGGCACGCGCCCTACCCTGCTGCAACCGGGCTGAATGTAGCGGCGGCGACCGGCCGCGTCAAGGCGGCGGAGGCTGGCGGGCCCGGCGCCTAAAGGCGCGGCTGAAGACGGCGAGCGCCGCCACGAAGGCCGCCTGCGCGGCCTGATGACGGACCCGCGCAGGCGGGTTCCGTGGCGGGGTGCCCGCGTGCGGGCCTGCCACCCAGGTGGGGTTTCAACCGCCGGCCGCCGCCGCACCACCGCCACTCCGGTGCCGTTGACAGTCGACTGCGCCGGCTCCCATACTGGCCCGAGTGATGGCCGTGGCGGCGCGGACGGGGGCGCGGGGGCGATGGCGGGCGCGATCGCGGGCGAGTGGGCGAGCGGCGTGCGGCAAGTGACCGTCGCGCGGCGCGCGGCGTTGCCGGCCGTGCTGGCGCTGGCGGTCGCCACCGAACTCCTCTACGCGCTGGCGTTCGTCCGGCCCTACTTTCTGCCGCGCTACGTCGCCCAGCCCCTCCTCGACCTCGGGAAGATCGGCGGGTACGACCCCGGCGCGGGGGTGCGCTACACCGCGCCGCTCGCCTTGCTCTGGGTGTGCTATCTCGCGGCCGGCCTCCTGGCGTGGCGGTTGGGGCGCGCGCTGCCGGCGCTGGCGTTCGGCGGCGCGGCAGTCTTCGGCCTGACCCTGCTCTGGCTCTACCCGATCACGGCGGCCGACATCTTCAACTACGTCCTCTACGGGCTGGTGCAGCACCGCGGCGCGAACCCGCTGGCCATGCCGCCGCGGCAGGCGATCGGCGATCCGCTCATCGGCTACTCGGCCTGGCCGGATCACCCCTCGCCCTACGGCCCGGTCTGGCAATGGCTCGCCTACACCGTCACGGCGCTGACCGGCGAGCGGCTCCTGGCCGGCCTGCTGGCGTTCAAGGCCGCGCTGCTCGCCTGCCACCTGGCGAACGTCGCGCTCGTGCGGCGCGTCGCCGCGGACGCCGGGCTGGCGCGCCCCGGGCACGCCGCGTTCCTCTACGCCTGGAACCCGCTGATCCTCTACGAGACGGCCGGCAACGGCCACAACGACGTCCTGATGCTGACGCCGCTCCTGCTCGGCCTCGTCGCGCTGACCTGGCGACCGGCCGGGCGCTGGACCGCGCTGGTCGGCGGGACGCTGGCCGCGCTGGTCAAGTACGTCGCCGCGCTCTGGCTGCCGGTGCTCCTCGTCGGGGTCTGGTGCGCGGCGCGAGGGACGCGCCGGGTGGCGCAAGTGGCGGCCGGGCTGGCGGCGAGCGCCGCGCTCGCCGTCGCACTCTACGCCCCCTTTTGGGAAGGCGGCGCGGCGCTCACCGGTGTGCGGCGGCAGGCCGACCTCACCACCACCTCGTTCGCCGCGCTGGCGCTCATCGCCGTGCCAATGCGGCTGCCCACCGTGGCGACCGGGACGCTGCTGGACCTGTGCAAGGGCGCGGCGCTGGCCTGCGTCGCCCTGACCTTCCTGTGGCACGCGTGGCCCTGGGGGCGACTGCGCGACGCGCGCGGGGCCGTCGCCGCGCCCTTCGACGTGCTGCTGGCCTACCTGCTGACCGGCGCGCTCTGGTTCCAGCCCTGGTATCTGGTGCCGCTGGTGGGCCTAGCAGCGCTGTGCGGCGCGGCGCGGCGGCTGCTGGCGCTGGTCTTCGCCCTCGGCGCGATGGGCTCCTACGTCGTCTACTTCTACGTCTGGCCCGCGCTCGACTGGACACCCGACCGCCTGCTGATCCAGGAAATCGCCGTCGCCGTGACCTACGGCCCGGTGCTGCTCGCGCTCGCCGGCCTGCTCCTCGCCCGCCTCGCGCGCCCGTCCACTCCGGCCGACGCCCCGGCCGACCGGCCCGCGATTACGCGCGCCGGATAGCCGTGGCGCGCCCGCAATCTCGAATCTGGAATCTGCAATCTGCGACCGTCAATCGCCCCGGCGGCGATCCCGCGCGCGGGTCGCGGCGACGAGGCCGAAGGGCCCGGCGAGCATCATGTCGCCGTGGGG
>DASSSV010000092.1:0-4059 GCA_035708265.1 Thermomicrobiales bacterium
TCCATGGTGATCTGGTACGGCGACGAAGAGCCGCTCGTCGTCGCGCGGGGCGTCCGGGCGGAAGACCGGCTCCTCGCGCCCGGCGCGGGCGGCCAGCATCTCCGGGTCGCCCGCGACCCCGGCGCGGCGCGTCGGCCCATCCGTGCTGGCGAGCACGCGGAGCTGCGCGTCCGCCACCGTCACGCGGATGCCGGTGGTCGCCGCGTATTCCGCCGCCTGGCCCGCCAGCACCGCCTCGTCCAGCCCACTGCCCTCGTGGGCGCGCACCAGGAAATCGCCGAGCGTGTCGGCCATCAGGACCGCCTGCAGGTGCAGGTGGCGCTCGGCCTGGTCCACGGTCGTCGCCTGGAGGCGCCGGCCGGTCCAGAGCCCCAGGCCGCCGAGGCAGAGCGCCACCAGGGCCAGGTGGCTCAGCAGCAGCCGGCTCTGGAGCCTAGCGGGGCGCCGCCGCGTCCACGAAGCGATAGCCATACCCTCGCACCGTCTGGATGGCGCGCGGCGCCGCGGGATCGGCCTCGATCTTCTCCCTGAGCCAGTGGACGTGGACGTCGAGCGTCCTCGGGTCGCCCACCCACCCCTCGCCCCACGCCCGGTCGAGGAGTTCCTGCCGGTGGACGGCCTGTCCCGCGCGCTCCATCAGCGCCTCCAGCAGCGCGAACTCCCGCTGCGTCAGGTCCACCGGCCGCCCGCCGCGCCGGACCTGCCGCGCCCGGCGGTCGAGCACGAGGTCGCCGCCGCCGAGCCGGTCGCCCGGTGCGGGCGCCTCCCCGCGGTCGAGCTGGCGGCGGCGCAGCGCGGCGCGCACGCGCGCCAGCAGCTCGCGGAAACTGAACGGCTTGACGATGTAGTCGTCGGCGCCGAGTTCCAGGCCCATCACGCGGTCCAGCTCCTGCCCCCGCGCCGTCAGCATGATGATCGGGACGGCCGACACGCGGCGCAGCGCCCGGCAGACGCTGAAGCCGTCTGCGCCGGGGAGCAGCACGTCGAGCACCACGACGTCCGGCCGCGCGTCGTGGGCCAGGTCCAGCCCGCGCTCGCCGTCGGCGGCGTGCAGCACGGCGTAGCCCTCGCGCCGCAGGCCGAAGAGCAGCGGCTCGGCGATGTCCTCGTCGTCCTCGACGAGGAGGATCGTGGCCGGTTGCCCGGCGTCCTCCGGTTCCATCGGCCGGCGACTCCCCTCGCGCGCCTATCCCCCGCCACCCGGCGGGGACACTCTTCAGAGGTACGCCGAAACCCGCCCGGCAGATGTGCGCCGGCCGTCGCCGCGCCGTCGCCCTACGGCCCGCGGCCCACGCCCGACACCGTCCCTATGACCCCGCCGTAAGATCCTTGTAAAGAATCCGTGAAAAACCCCCAACCGGCTGCGGCGCGGCCTATACTCGAACCATGACCTCATCCGGCCGCCGCGGGCATATCCCGCCCGCGCGGCGCGTACATCGCGGACTGGAGCACGCCGATGAGCCTCGACAACGACCGCTCGCGCATCGCGCACCTTCTGCGCCGGGCGGGCTTCGGCGCGGGCGACGCCGAGCTGAACGACTACCTCGCCCTCGGCTTCCAGGGCGCCGTCGACCGCCTGCTCAACCCCGAGCAGGTCGCCGACGACCTCGACCAGCGGGCCACCGCGCTCAACCTCGACCCGTCGAAGCTGGTCAGCATCCAGTACCAGTGGCTCTACCGCATGGTCAACACGAAGCGCCCCCTGCAGGAGAAGCTCACGCTCTTCTGGCACGGACACTTCGCCACCGCGATTTCTAAGGTCGCCAGCCCCCAACTGATGTGGCAGCAGAATGAACTCTTCCGCGACAAGGGGCTCGGCAGCTTCTACGACCTCACGCTGGCCGTCTCCCAGGACCCGGCGATGCTGATCTGGCTCGACGGCATTACGAATCTCAAGGCCGCCCCGAACGAGAACTACGGCCGCGAACTGATGGAACTCTTCACGCTCGGCATCGGCAACTACACCGAGGACGACGTCAAAGCCGCCGCGCGCGCCTTCACCGGCTGGTTCTTCAAGGCCGAGCGCGACCCCGACAAGAAGCGCATCGTCAGCGCCGAGTTCCAATTCAACCCGCGCCAGCACGACGAGACGCCGAAGACCTTCCTGGGGCAGACCGGCAACTGGAACGGCGACGACGTCATCCGCATCATCCTCCAGCACCCGGCCTCCGCGCGCTTCGTCACGCGCAAACTCTTCAGTTTCTTCGTCTGGGACAACCCCGACGACGCGACGATCCAGCCCTTCGCCGACGTCTACACGCAGAGCAAATACGACATCCGCGCCACGCTGCGCGCGATGTTCCTCTCGCCGCAGTTCCTCTCGCCCCAGGCGTACCATGCCAAGATCAAGTCCCCGGCCGAGCTGGTCGCCGGCGCGCTGCGCACGCTCGTCGTGACCACGCCACCGCCCGCCGCGATCCTCAGCCTCCAGAAGATGGGGCAGGAGCTCTTCAACCCGCCGAACGTCGGCGGCTGGACCAGCGGCCCGGGCTGGATCAGCACGAGCAGCCTGCTGGAGCGCTTCAACTTCGTCAACCGCGTCATCACCACGCGCGGCGGCAAGAACGTCCAGCCCTTCGACCCGAGCGCGCTCCTCGCCGGCCAGAATCTCACCACCGCCGACCAGCTCGCCGACTACTTCGCCGGCCTGCTGCTCGACGGCGACCTCGCGCCCGACCAGCGCGCCGCCCTGGTCGGCTACCTCGACCTCAACGCCCAGGGCCAGCCGGCCCCCTTCACCCTGACGCCGCAGACGCTCGACGGCAAGGTGCGCGGCCTGATCCACCTGACGATGGCCGCGCCCCAGTACCAGTTGAGTTGAAAGGACTAAGGACTAAGGACTAAGTGGAGACGAGGATTGGGTGAACTAAGCGGCGAAGGGCGAAGAATACTGAGTCCTTAGTCCTTAGTCCTGAGTCCTCGCTCCTGAAAGGAGCGACCGATGCCCTTCACGCGACGCGATTTCCTCAAGCGAGGGACGCTCTTCCTGGCGATGGGCGTGACCGCGCCGACCTTCCTGACGACGACCGCGCGGGTGCTGGCCGACGAGGCCGACCAGTGCATGACCGGCCCGAGCAGCAAGCGCATCCTCGTCGTCGTCCAGTTCGGCGGCGGCAACGACGGCCTCAACAACGTCGTGCCCTACGGCGACCAACTCTACTACCAGGCGCGGCCGAGCATCGCGATCGCGAAGACTGACGTGCTGCCGCTGACCGACTACATCGGCTTCAATCCCAACCTGAGCCCGCTGAAGTCGCTCTACGACGCCGGGCACCTGGCGGTCGTGCAGGGCGTCGGCTACCCCAATCCGAACCGCTCGCACTTCCGCTCGACCGACATCTGGATGACCGCCCGCCCCGACATCGTCGAGCCGACCGGCTGGCTCGGCCGCTACCTCGACGCGACCTGCAGCGGCGAGGACAAGTCGCTCGCGGCGATCGACTACGGCGACACGACCTCGAAACTCTTCTGGACCGGCCAGAGCATCGTGCCCTCCATCAGCTCGATCGAGGGCTTCGACTTCATGACCGACCAGCGCTTCCCCAACGACCGCCACAACCAGGTCGACACCCTCAAACTGCTCAACACCGGCAGCAACGGCAAGGACTACACCGACTACGTCAGCCGCGCGGCGCTCGACGCGCTCGACACCGCCGACCAGCTCAAGCGGATCGCCTCGACCTACACCAGCACGCTGCAGTACCCCAACTCGCCCTTCGCGCGCGGCCTCCAGACGATCGCCAAGCTGATCAGCGCCGACCTGGGGACGAAGATCTTCCACATCACCGTCGGCGGCTTCGACACGCACGCCGGGCAGGCGCGCACGCACAACACCCTGCTGAAGACGGTCGCCGAGGGCGTCGAAGCCTTCATGCGCGACCTGGAGGGGATGGGCCGCGCCGACGACGTCGTGCTGATGACCTTCTCGGAGTTCGGCCGGCGCGTCAAGGAGAACGCCTCGGGCGGCACCGACCACGGCGAGGCCGCGCCGCTCTTCGTCCTCGGCGGGGGGGTCCAGGCCGGCGTCTTCGGCGACCACCCCAGCCTGACCGACCTGGA
>DASSSV010000093.1:0-4626 GCA_035708265.1 Thermomicrobiales bacterium
GTCGTGCGGCCCCTGCTGCAACCGGCCCGGCACCATCGAGACGAAGACGATCCGGTGGCCGTACTGCGGGTTGTCGCCGTAGGGGCCGTGCTCGGCGATGAAGACGCCGTTGGCGAAGGGCGCGGGGAGTTTGCCGCCCTCGTAGAACGTCATCCCGAGCGGCGTGGTGTGCGCGCGCAGCGGCACCAGCCCGGGCTGCACCCGCGTCCGGCAATACTCGTCTTTCCCGGCGCCGAACTGCGGGTCGGGCGTCGGCGGGTTGGTGGCTATGCAGGTGGGCCAGCCGTAGTCCACGCCGTCGCGCAGCGGCAGGAAGAAGTCGGGCGGCCGGTCGGGGCCGAGCGCGTTGCGCTCGTTGAGCGTCGCCCAGAGGAGGCCGGTGCGCGGGTCGACGCCGAGGCCGACGGCGTTGCGCAGCCCGCTGGCGTAGACGCGCCCTCCGCTGCCGTCCGCGTTGAACTGCAGCACCGCCGCGCGGTGCGGGTCGCTCTCGACGCAGACGTCGCAGTCGCTGCCGACCGAGACGTAGATCTTGCCGTCGGCCCCGAAGACGATCGTGCGGGTGTCGTGCGTCACGTCGCCGACCAGGCCGGTGGCGGGGCCGCCGCTCGGCAGGTTCGGGACGACCGTCTCGGCCGGGCCGCGCGCGGCGAGGTCGCCGTCCTGGTAGCGGAAGCGGATCACCGACGCCTCCTGCGCGACGTAGAGGTAGCCGTCATGGAAGGCGAGGCCGTGGGGTTTCGCCAGCCCGGTCGCGTACTCGCGGAAGCTGTCGGCGACGCCGTCGCGGTCGCGGTCGGGCAGGACGATGATCTTGCCGTAGGCTTTCTCCGAGACGAAGAGGTCGCCGTTCGGCGCGACGGCCATGAAGCGCGGCGCGGCGAGCCCCGCGGCGAAGACATTCGCGCTGAAGCCGGGCGGCAGCGTCAGCGTGCGGTCGGCGGTGAAGGGGCCGACCCGAAATTGCGGCGCGACGGCGAGGCGCACCGGCACGCTCGCGTCCGGCACGGCCGGCGCCTGCGGGTCGCCGACGATCGTGTTGCCGAGCAGGCCGAGCAGCACTTCGTAGGGAGTGCCCTTGTACTCGGGGTGCCACTCGAAACGGTTGCGCTCGAAGTACTGGACGACGTAGGGCTTGCCGTCGGTCGGCGAGGTCTCGGTGAACTCCTCCGAGATCGGGTAGCCGTAGATCGCCAGCCCGCCGTGCTGCTCCCAGTACGTCTTGAAACTGTTGCGCAGCGTGTGGCCGGTCTCCGGGAAGTAGACCTGGCCGGGGATCTGCGGTTCCGGGACGCGCTGAAAGGGCCCCTCCTTACGGCGGTCGAGCGTCAGTTGCACGCCGAGGAGGCCGAGTTCGACTTCGTAGGGCGTGCCGGCGAACTCCGGGTGCCACTCGAAGCGGTTGCGCTCGAACCACTGCACCGTGTAGAGCTTGCCGTCGGCCGGGTTGGCCTCGAGGATCTCGGGCGTGCGCGGGTAGCCGAACTGCGCCAGCCCACCATGGGCGTTCCAGTAGTCGAGGAAGCCGTGCGCGTTGGAGAGGGTCAGCCCCGTCTGCGGGAAGAAGACCTCGTCCGCCGCCCGCGCACCGCCCGCCCCGCCCACGGCGCATACCGGCGCCAGCGCCAGCCACCACAGCGCCACGCCGGCGACGACCCGCCAGCCCCCACCCAGCCGCCGCATCGCCCCACCCTCCACACCCTTACCCGATACCGCCGCCGGCGATGGCCGCTATTATCCATGAAACGGCGCGGGCCGGTGGCGGGTCTGCGTGCGGCGGGCGCGGGGCCGGGCGGCTGCAGCCGCGGCCGGAGACGAGACCCGCAAGCGAGCACCTCGCGCACGAAAACCGCCGGCGCGACCTGGGTCCGTCCCAGCCCGGCCAGGTGCCCTCTGGGTGCGGGCTTCGTGGCGGCGGGGGGCTCGCCTGCGGGCCTGCCGCCGAAAGGCGCGACTTCAGCCGCCGGCACGATCCTGTCCCCACGCGCCTTGCCTGCGCCCCCGATGGCGGCTATCCTGCGCGCGTCCGCCATACGGCGGGGAGGAATGACGGATGCGGGTATACCTGGAAACCGAGCGCCTGCTGCTGCGCCGGTTCACCCCGGACGATGTCGACAACCTGGTCGCGCTCGACGCCGACCCCGCGGTGATGCGCTACCTCAGCGGCGGCGCGCCGACGCCGCGCGAGATGATCGAGCGCGACGTCCTGCCCCGCTGGCTGGCCTACTACGACCGGGCCCCCGGGTTCGGCCACTGGGCCGCCGTCGCGCGGGCCGGCTGGGAGTTCCTCGGCTGGTTCGGCTTCCACCCGACGGTGGGCGACGACCCCGCCGAGGTGGAACTGGGCTACCGGCTGCGCAAGGTCGCCTGGGGCAAGGGCTACGCCACCGAGGGCTCGCGCGCGCTGATCCGCAGGGGCTTCACCGAGTTGGGCGTGCGACGCGTGATCGCCTCGACCTACGAGGACAATATCGGCTCCCGTCGGGTCATGGAGAAGGCGGGGCTGACGCTGGTGCGCTCCTATCGCCCCACGCTGGAGGAACTCGCCGCCCACGGCACCTACGACACCGCCGCCGCGCTCCTCGACCTCTTCCCCGGCGACGATGTAGAGTACGCATTGGAGCGAGCCGACTGGGAGCGGCAAGCAGAGGCGAGCGTGCGGCAGCCCGGCGACGCGCGCGGCGACTGCGCCCCCTGATCCCCGCGGGGGCGCGATCGGTCGGACCTGGCCCCTACGGCCGTTCCCCCCGCTACGGCGTCCACGCTTGGTTCCCCCCAATGATGGGGGGATCGGGGGCCGCCCGCGAAAGAGCATCATGATGGACGGCGGCGCGGCGCTGGTGACGGGCGGCTCGCGGGGGATCGGGGCGGCGACGGCGCTGGCGCTCGCCGCCCGCGGCCTCGACGTGGCGCTCACCTACCGCAACAAGGCGCAGCGCGCCGGGGAGGTCGCGCGGGAGGCGGAACGGCGCGGCGTTCGCGCCCTCGCGCTCGGCGGCGACCTGACGCGGCCGGCCGACGTGGCGCGCCTCTTCGCGGACCTGCGCGCCTGGTGTGCGCGCCTCGATGTCCTGGTGCTGAACGCCTCCGGCGGCCTGGAGCGCGACCTGGTCGCCGCCGACCGCGACTATCCCCTGCGCATCAACCGCGACGCCCAACTGGCGGTGCTCGACGGCGCGCTGTCGCTGCTGGCCCGCGGCGGCGCCGTCGTCTTCGTCACGAGCCACTGGGCGCACCTCCACGGCCGCGTGGCGCAGTTGCCGGCCTACGAGCCGGTCGCCGCGAGCAAGCAGGCCGGCGAGGTGGCGCTGCGGGCGCGGCAGGCCGACCTCGCGGCGGGCGGCGTGCGCCTCCTCGTCGTCACCGGCGACCTCGTCGAGGGCACGATCACGCCGAAACTGCTGCAACGCGCGGCGCGCGGGATCGCGGCCGGGCCGGCGGCCCCACCGACGCGCCTCCCGACGGCCGCGGAGATGGGCGCGGCGATCGCGGCCGCCGCGCTCGACCCCGCGCTCCCGTCCGGCCACACGATCGTCGTCGGCCGCGCGCTGGACGAGTTGCTGCCCTGAGAGTCGCGCTCAGGGCGCGTCGTCGCGGCCGACGACCGCGAGCAGGTGGCTGGACACGCCGACGACGTTCGGGTGGCCGCAGGTGTCGAGCAGCGCCCGCCGCCAGAGCGGCCAGCGCGCGGGGTCGTCCAGCCGCGCGAGCAGGTGTTCCTCCTGCAGGTGGGCGCCGAGGCCCTGGCAGCCGTAGAGCGCGCGGACGGCCAGGCCGGCACGCGCCAGTTCGTCGACGAACTCCTCGGGCCGGAAGGCGTAGACGGGGAGGGCGTCGGGCCCCATCGTGACCTGCCCGCCCTCCAGCAGCGCGGGGAAGAACTGCTCCCAGGCGTGGGGCCACTGGACGGCCGAGCGGAACCCGGCGAAGCGGTTGAAGGCGGTGGCGAAGAGCGGCCCGCCCGGGCGGAGCACCCGCCGCAATTCGCCCAGCGCGCGCTGGCGCGCGGCAGGGTCGGGCAGGTGGGAGAGCACGCCGCCCAGGCAGAGGACCGCGTCGAAGCGCCCGTCGGCGAAGCCGGCGAGGTCCGTGACTGAGCCCTCCACGACGGCGGCGACCCGCTCGCGGACAGCGGGGGCCGCTGCCGCGAGCCGCGCGCGGGCCGTGTCGAGGAGCGCCGGGCTGAGGTCGAGGAGGGTCACGCGGTAGCCCCGCTCGGCCAGGGCGAGCGTGTAGCGCCCCGGCCCGCCGCCGGCGTCGAGCAGGTGGCGGGCCGAGTCAGGCGGCGGCAGGTGCCGCGCGAGCACGTGGAGCGTGACGACGTACTCCAGCCGGGCCTGCGCGCCGCCCTCCAGGCGCCGCCACTCGCGCTCGGGGTCGCGGTCGTAACTCGCGCGCACGCGGTCGAGGTCGTCGCGCATCCGTCCTCCCCTCCGGCGCGGGATGATCGCCGCGCGCCCCGGGGCACGGCAGGCAGCCGGCATTAAGGCGACCGGCCGGCGCGCCGTGATCTTTCTCTGCTCGATCCGTCTTACTACTATCGCGGGCGTGTCACGGGCGATGGGCGGCGCGATCGAGTGGGGGAGCCATGTTCAAGCGGGCCTGCCGGGACTGGGACGGCCTGGT
>DASSSV010000094.1:0-3478 GCA_035708265.1 Thermomicrobiales bacterium
CCACGGCCGCGCCGATTCCGTGGTTGGCGCCCGTCACCAGCGCCACCTTCCCGCTCAACCCTGGGTCGATCATCGCCCACCCCTCAGCCGACGCCTGCGATCTGCCGCCGCACTTCGTAGAGCATGATGCCGGCCGCGACCGCGAGGTTCAGCGACTCCGCCGTGCCGGTCATCGGGATGCGCACGGCGAGGTCGCCGCGCGCCAGGAGGTCGGGCGGCAGCCCCTCGGCCTCGCTGCCGAAGAGGAGCGCGACCGGCAGGGGATAGCGCGCCGTCCAGTGCTCGTCGCGCGCGTGCCCCGAGGTCGTGACGACCGCGACGCCGCGCTCCCGCGCCCAGGCGAAGAAGGCGTCGGGGTCGGCGGCGTGGACGACCGGCACGGCGAAGAGGGCGCCCATGCTCGCCTTGACCGCCGCTGGGTGGAACGGGTCAGTCGTCTCGCCCAGGAGGATGACGCCGCCCGCGCCGGCCGCGTCGGCGGTGCGGAGGATCGTGCCGAGGTTGCCGGGGTTGCCGACGTCGTGCAGCGCGACGAAGACGGCCTCCGGCGTCACCGCGAGGCCGGCCAGGTCGCGGTAGTGGGCGCGGACGATCGCGCCGAGGCCGGCCGGGTGGTCGCGCTCCGCCAGCACGGCGAAGACGCCGGGCGTGACCCGCGCGCACGGCACGCCGCCGGCCTCCTGCTCCGCGACCATCCGCCGCGCCCCCTCGCTCGTGAGCAGATCCGGCGCGACGACCAGCGTCTCGATGTCCGCGCCGGCCTCGACCGCCTGCCAGACCGGCTGGATACCCTCGACGAAGAACGCGCCCTCCCGCCGTCGGTGCTTCCGCTCCCCGAGCCGGCGGACGCGCTTGACGAGCGGGTTGGCGGTGCTGCTGATGAGGTCGTGCATACGAGTTGGTAGTTGATAGTTGATGGTTGACAGTCGTCAGCCGGTAGCACGTTGGACGGGGGCCGGCGGCTGAAGCCGCGCCTGAAGACGGCCTGCGGCCGCCACGAAGGCCGCCTCCGCGGCCTGCCGCTATCCAGCATGGCCCGGCTGGCGGACTGGTAGGGCGACGCACGGCGTCGCCCGGTTGACGCCGGCGCCCGCTACGAGGGTGAGACGCCCGCCACGCGGTCACCACCCATCAAGCGGTCGGCGTCCCCGCGCGGGCGACGCCGCGCGTCGCCCCTACCCCGCCCCACCCGACCTCGCGTCCAGTGTAGCCCAGGCCGCGGAGGCGGCCTTCGTGGCGGCTGCAGGCGCCCCAAGCCCCGGCTTCAGCCGCCCGGCCCATGGCCCTCCACACCCACACTCCCACGCTCTCACGCTCTTACGCCCTCGCCGGCCAGTGCGGCGATGAGGGCGTCGAGGTCGCGGCCCTGGTCGCGGCCCTCGGGCGTCTCCTTGCTGACGGAGGTCTCAGCGACGAAGCGGTAGAGGTCGGCCGCGCCCTGGAAGATCTCGGGCGTGAGGCCGACGTCGGCGAAGCAGCGCGCGATCTCCTCCATCTCCCCGACCCAGCGGTAGGCTTTCGGCGGCATGCCGGGCAGCGAACGCTCCAGGTGGGCGCGGAGGTCGGGCAGGCTGGCTCGCTGCTCGGCGCGCAGCGCGTCCTCGACGCCGAGCAGGCGCGCGGCCAGCAGCAGCTCGGTCCCGAGCGCCTGCAGCCCCTTGGTCAGCGCGCCGTAGCACATCTTCAGCGCGGACGCCTGCCCGATGTCGCCGGGGAGCACGCGGAGGTCCAGCCCGTAGCCGGCCAGCTCGGCGAACTCGGTCGCGCCTGGGCCGGAGGCGTAGAAGCGCGTGCCCGGCCGGCGCGGCGGCGGGCCGATGATCCCGACGTCGGCGAAGCGCCCGCCGGCCGCCGCGATAACCTCGCCGGCCGCGCGGACGGTGCGCGGGGCGATGGCGTTGCAGTCGGCGTAGAGCAGATCTGCGCCGGTCGCCTTGATCGCGTCGGCCACGCGCCAGGCGACGCCGAGCGCCTCCGACGGGACGAGGATGCAGATGAGCGCGTCGGCCTCGCGGACCAGGTCCTCCAGGCTCGGCACGTCCGCGATGTCGGCGGCCGCGGCCAGCAGGCGCGTCCGGTCGCTCCGCCCCGCCAGGCAGGTCAGCACGCGCAGGCCGTGCCGCCGCAGCACCGCGCCGACCGAATGCCCCATGTCGCCCGGGCTCAACAGCCCCACCGTGCGTATCGCCATGCCCACCCTCCCGCGCCGGCCGCCGTGCGGGCGTCGTCCCGCCCTGCCCCACCGTATAGCACTCCGACCGGCCGCTGTCGACAGGCCGGGGGGCCGGCGGTTGAAACCACCGGCGCGCTTGCCGCCCCCCGGCCCGTACTCTATGATCCGCACGCGGACGAACCAGGCAGCGGCGGCCGGGCGGCGCGCCGCCTGCCGCGAGGACGGCGCCCCGCACGGGCGCCCGGCGACGGTCGTAGAGGGGGAGCGTGACGATGAAGGCCAACACGGCGAAACAGAAGATGCTGCAGGGCCAGCCCGCGTTCGGCTACTCGCTCGGCGCGGGGTCGCCGCTCGCCGCCGAGGCGCTGGCGAGCTGCGGGATCGACTTCATCCTGCTCGACACGCAGCACGGCTCCTGGGGCCCCGACTCGACGATCGTGGCGCTGATGGCGATGGCGGGCGGGACGGCGACGCCGATGGCGCGCGTCGCCCGCAACGACTACACGCTGATCGGCCGCCTGCTCGACGAGGGCGCGCTGGGGATCGTCGTGCCGATGGTCGAGACGCCGGAGGACGCCAAGGCCGCCGCGGAAGCCTGCCACTACCCGCCGCTCGGCACGCGCTCGTGGGGCTGGGGCCGCGCCGCGCGCTACGGCGACGACTACGGCGAGCGGATCAACGACGAACTCTTCGTCGCGGTGCAACTGGAGAGCATCAAGGCGGTCGACAACGCCGAGGCAATCATGGCGACGCCGGGGATCGACGGCTGCTGGGTCGGTCCGTCCGACCTGGCGCTCTCGCTCGGCATCCACCCGCGCGACCGCGCCAACGACGAGCGCCACCGCAACGCGCTCGATCGCGTCGTGCAGGCGTGCCGCAACACCGGCAAGATCCCCGGCATGTTCGCCGCCTCGCCGGAGGAGGCCAAAGAGCGCGCCGCCCAGGGCTTCCAGTACCTCACCTGCGGCGGCGACCTCGGCCTGATGCTCGCCGGCGCGCGGGCCGGGGTGAAGACGCTGGGGTTGGCGTAGGGGGATCACGTCGACCCGGGCGGCTCGTCCCCGCCGACCGGGGCCCCGACGTCTGAAGTCGCGCCTCGGGCGTCTGCCGGCGCGCGAAGCCCGCCGGCGCGGGCGGGGAGCCGTCCCCAACCCGCGCCGGCGGGCTTCGTGGCGCCGCGGCGTCGTTCAGGCGCGGGTTGAGTCATCGGCGCCTCGCCACCCGCCCGGGAGTCCCCTTCTACCCTGTCACACCGATGGCCAATCGGCTATGCTGTGTGGCACGATGCGGACGCCGCCGCAGACC
>DASSSV010000095.1:0-2143 GCA_035708265.1 Thermomicrobiales bacterium
CGAGCCGCCGGCGCTGGAGGGCGACTGGTCCCCCGCGTCCGGGTACGCCGCAGGGCGGGTCCTGGCGGCGGACCCCGAGGTCACGGCGGTGTTCGTGGCCAACGACGACATGGCGGTCGGCGTGCTGCGCGCCCTCGCCGAGGCCGGGCGGGCGGTGCCGGGGGACGTGAGCGTGGTCGGCATGGACGACATCCCGCCCGCCGCGTACCTGTCGCCGCCGCTGACCACGATCCGCCAGGACTTCGCGGCGGTCGCCCGCCACGGCCTCGCGCTGCTCCTGGACGAGATCGAGCGCGCCACGAGCCCGGACGCCCGCCTCGGGCGCTCCCCCGGCCCGGACGCCCGCCCCTCCCCCGACGCCGGCTCCGGCTCCGAGCGGCTCCCGCGCTCGCGCGCCCACCCCGATCCGCTGCCCGCGCGCCTGGTGGTGCGCGAGTCGACCGCGCCCCCGCGCGAGCCAGGGGGCCATTGAACCGATGCGAAAGGACACGCACGTGCCGCGAGTGCTCTTCGGCGCCGCCTACTACCCCGAGTACCACCCCGCCGAGCTGCTGAAGACCGACCTCGACCTGATGGCCGAGGCGCGGTTCTCGGTGATCAGGGTGGGCGAGTCGGTCTGGTCGACGTGGGAGCCGGAGAACGGCCGCTTCGACCTCGACTGGCTCCAGCCGGCCCTGGACGGCGCGCACGAGCGCGGCATCTCCGTCATCCTGGGCACGCCGACGTACGCGGTGCCGCCGTGGCTGGCCCGGCTCTACCCGGAGATCGCCGGCGAGCGGGCCACCGGGCAGCCCATCCCGTGGGGCGCGCGCCAGGAGATGGACTTCACGCATCCCGCCTTCCGCTTCCACGCCGAGCGGATCATCCGCAAGGTGGTCGAGCGGTACGCCGGCCACCCGGCGGTCATCGGCTTCCAGGTGGACAACGAACCGGGCCTGCACCTGCTGCACAACCACGCCGTCTTCCAGCGCTTCGTCGACCACCTGCGCGGGCGCTACGGCGACGTGGAGACGCTGAACCGCGAGTGGGGGCTGGTCTACTGGTCGCACCGCCTGTCGGACTGGTCCGATCTGTGGCGGCCCGACGGCAACGCCCAGCCGCAGTACACCCAGGCGTGGCGGCGCTTCCAGGCCGAGCAGGTGAGCGAGTTCATCGCCTGGCAGGCCGGCATCGTCCGCGAGTACGCCGCGCCGGGGCAGTTCGTGACCACGTGCATCGCCTACGACCGGCCCGGGGTGGCCGACGACGAGCTGACCAGGCGGCTCGACGTCACCGCCGGCAACCCGTACTACTCGATGCAGGACGCGTTCGCGCTGCCCGCGCCGCCGGCCTCGCCGCAGACCTGGATGACGACGAACACGTGGGCGCTCTACCTCAGCGCGGACCGGATGTTCTCCTCGCGGCAGGAGCCGTTCCTGGTCACCGAGACGAACGCGCAGGCCATCGGCCCGTCGTGGGTCAACCAGCCGGCCTATGACGGGCAGTGGCGCCAGGCCGCGTGGGCGCTGGTCTCGCGCGGCGCCTCCATGATCGAGTACTGGCAGTGGCGCACCCTGCGGTTCGGCACCGAGACGTACTGGGGCGGCGTGCTTCCGCACAGCGGTCGGCCGGGGCGCGCGTACCGGGAGATCGCCGGGATCGGCGCCGAGCTGGAGGCGGCGGGCGACCTGGTCGCCGGGCTGACTCCCGACGCGGACGTGGCGATGCTCTACTCGACGCCGAGCAAGTGGGCGCTGGCGGCGCAGCCCGCGCTCGCGCGCGCCGACGGCGGGCCGGACGAGCGGTCCTACCAGGGCATCTTCGAGCCGTTCTACCGGGGCGCGTTCGACGCGGGCTGCCAGGTGCGGGTGCTGCACGCCGGGCAGGCGACCGGCGAGGAGCCGGGCGTCGTGGCGGCGCGGCATCCGGTGCTGGTGGCCGCCGGGCTCTACGTCGCCGACGACGCCACGCTGGACTGGCTGGCGGCGTACGCGGCGGCCGGGGGGCACCTGGTGCTCGGCCCGCGCACGGGCTACGCCGACGTGGAGGCGCGGGCGCGCGGCGACGTGCAGCCGGGCCGGCTGGCCGAGGCGGCGGGCGCCTGGTACGACGAGTTCAGCAACCTGCCCGCCGAGCTGCCCGTGCGCGGCGCGGGGCTGCCGGA
>DASSSV010000096.1:0-4411 GCA_035708265.1 Thermomicrobiales bacterium
CCCTTCAGGCCACTCAGGAACGTCGGCACCAGGTCGGCGTCGACGTTGGAGACGTAGACGCCGGGCTCGGTGCAGCAGTCGGGGCAGCGCAGCAGGAACTCCCCGCCCTCCGGCCCGGCCGCGAAGCGCCCGACCAACCGGCGGCGCCCGCACTCGGGGCACCAGATCCGCGTCTCCTGCCAGCCGTCGGCGTCGGCGTCGAACAGGCCGAACGCGGCCGCCTCGTGGCGCAGCTCGGTCGCCAGCAGGCGGCGGAGGGCGAGGCGGCCGCGGCTGAGGCGCATCGCGACCGCGCCCTCGCTCAGCCCCAGCCGCGCGGCGACCTCGGCCTGCGGCGACTCCGCGATGTAGCGCTCGACGAGGACCGCGCGCGTCGCCGGCGGCAGGAGGTCCAGCGCGCGGTCGAGCAGGCGCGCCAGCTCCTCGCGCTCCAGCTCGACTTCGAGCACCCGGTCGTCGGCGACCGTCGCGGCGAGGTCAGGCGCCCCGTCGTCGCCCGGCGGCGCGACGCGGGCGAGTTCCCGCCCCCGGCCGCGCGCCCAGCGCAGGCAGACGTTGCGGGCGATCGCCGCGAGCCAGGGCGCCAGCCCGGCCGGCTCGCGCAGCCGGTCGGCGTGCCGCCAGGCTTCGTAGAGCGTCTCCTGGGCGAGATCTTCGGCGTGGGCGAAGTCGCCGGTCAGCCGGGCGCAGAGGCGCACCAGGCGGGGCCGCTCCCGCGCCAGCGCCGCGGCGAACTCCTCCTCGCGCGCCTGTACCAGCGCCACCTGAGTGCCGTCCCTTCGCTCCCGGACGCCGCGCGGCAGGTCCACACACTCTCCTATCGCGCGCGTGGGGGGAAGCATAACGCACTTTTCGGAGGGGGACCGTGGCGGGTGGGCGTCCTCGTTGTGTGGGGTGCCTGGCGGCTGAAGCCGCGGCTGGGGGCGCCCACGGGCGCACGAAGGCCGCCGGCGCGGCCTGGGTCCCGGCTTACGTCCCAGCCCGCGGGGAGGCGGGCTCCGTGGCCGTGAGGCCGAGAGGCGCGGGTTCGGCCGCCAGCGCCCCCACGCTAACCGTGATGCTCACCTCGTGGCAGCCATCCTCTCGACGCCGGGCACCCGCTGGTGTACAGCTCGCGCCGTGTACGGACGATCAACATCGCGCGAGGCGTGGGCCATGACGAGCCCGTCGACTCCTCCTCCCGACAGTGGCGCGCGCGGCGTGATCCTGCATGCCAGAGCGCGGCGGCATTACTGGGAGGGCGAGGGGCGGCTGTCGATCAAGACGTTCGCTGGTGGGCGGGCGCTCTACCGCGCCGGCGGCGGCTACTACGCCGTAGACGAGGCGGCCTACCTGGTCCTGAACGAGGGCCAGCCCTACGCCATCGCCATCGAGTCGCCGACGCCGGTCGAGTCGTTCTGCGTCTTCTTCGCGCCGGGGTTCGCCGGGGAGGTCGCGCGCAGCCTGACCCTGCCGGCCGGGCGCCTGCTGGACGAGCCGGACGGAGGGGCGACGCCGGTGTCCTTCTTCGAGCGCACCTACCCGCACGACGAGATCGTCTCCCCGGCGCTGCGCCGGCTGCGCGCCGCCCATTGTCGGGGCGAGGAGCCCGGCCGGCTCGACGAACTGTGGCACGAGTTGATGGCGGGGCTGCTGCGCGCCCGGCGTGGCGTCTGCCGCGAGGTCGCCGGGCTGGCGGCGGCGCGGGCGGCGACGCGCGAGGAACTCTATCGCCGCGCGCACCGCGCCCGCGAGTACGCCGCGGCGCTCTGCGACCAGCCGGTCACGCTCGACGACCTGGCGCGCGTCGCCTGCCTCTCGCCCAACCACCTGCTGCGCGTCTTCCGCGAGGTCTTCCACCAGACGCCGCACCAGTACCTCACCGCGCGACGCCTGGAGCGCGCGCGGCACCTGCTCGCCGCGACCGACGAGCCGGTCACCGAGGTCTGCCTGGCCGTGGGGTTCCAGAGCCACGGGTCGTTCAGCCGGCTCTTCCGCCGCCATTGCGGCCTCTCGCCCGCCGCCTACCGCCGCCAGCACCGCCCGCGCCCGATTCGGTGATTTCGGAGAAGCGCCCTGCCCGCGGTTGCGGCAGACTGGGCGGAGACACGAGGGGCGGCGCGACCGGCCGCCGTGGTTCAGGAGGGATCGGCATGGTCACGGAGGCGAAAGCGGCCATCGCGCCCGGACTGGTGCAGGCGTTCGTCGGCAACGCGCACGGCGACCTGGCGCGGGTGCAGGAACTGCTGGCGCAGGAGCCGGCGCTGGTCAACGCCGCCTGGGACTGGGGCGGCGGCGACTGGGAGACGGCGCTCGGCGCGGCGGCGCACACCGGGCAGCGCGAGATCGCGCGCTACCTGCTCGACCGCGGCGCGCGCCTCGACCTCTTCGCCGCGGCGATGCTCGGCGACCTGGAGGTCGTCAAGGCGATCGTCGCGGCGTACCCCGCCGCGCGCGAGGCCCGCGGCCCGCACGGCATCCCGCTCCTCGCCCACGCCCGAGTCGGCGGCGCGGACGCGGCGGCCGTGGTGGCGTTCCTGGAGGGCTGAGCGTCGGGCGACCCGGGCGCGTCCTCACGCTCTACGTTCTACGCTCCACGCTCCACGCCCTCACGCCCCCACGGCCTTGAGGATCGCGCGCGCCAGGACGGCCTCGGCGGCGGCGCAGACGATCGCCAGGGCACGCGGGTCGGTCGGGCCGGGGACGGTCGAGAGGGCGAAGACGGTGTCGCCGTCGAACGGCGTGTGGCAGGGGCGGATGGCGCGCGCCAGGGCGTCGTGCGCGTTCTGCGCGACGCGATGGGCGGCGGAGCCGTCGAGCGGCGCGTCGGCCGCGACGGCGGCGATGGTCGTGTTCGCGCCGCGCGCCTCGGACGGCGGGGCCGCGCCGGCGCTGAGGAGGGCGAAGGTGTCGAGCCAGGCGCCGCCTCGCCGCGCGCCCGCGACGATGGCGCCGGTTCGCGGGTCGCAGACGTCGCCGAGCGCGTTGACGGCGACGACCGCGCCGACGGTGGTGCCGTCGGGCAGGCGGACGCTGGCGGAGCCGAGCCCGCCCGGCATCGCGCTCGCGGCCCCGGCGATCTTCCCCACCGTCGCGCCGGTCCCCGCGCCGACGCGCCCCTGCGCCAGCGGGCCGTCCGTCGCGGCCTCACAGGCGGCACGGCCGGCTCGTGCGTCGGGGTAGAGCGGCGCGCCGACCGCCAGGTCGTAGAGGACGGCGGCCGGGACGATCGGCACGGGGCCGGCGGCGGTGGCGAAGCCGACGCCGCGGTCGCGCAGGTAGGCCATCACGCCGTCCGCGGCGGCGAGGCCGAAAGCGCTGCCGCCGGTCAGCAGGATCGCGTGGACGCGGTCGACCAGCCGGCCGGGGCCGAGGAGTTCGGTCTCGCGCGTGCCGGGCGCCGCGCCGCGCACGTCGACGCCGGCCGCCGCGCCCCCCTCGGCCAGGACCACGGTGCAGCCGGTCTGCGCGGTCGCGTCGGTCCAATGCCCCGCGCGGATGCCCGGCACGTCGGTGATGTCGTCGTGCGGCCCGGTCGCCGTCATCGCCCTGCCCTTTCTCGATCTCATTCGCCGCGGAGCCCGCAGAGCGCGCAGAGGACGAGGGAGAGGTATCGCCTGCTCTGCGTTCTCTGCAGGCTCCGCCACGAATCGTCCCGACTGCCTTGCCCCGGCCTGTCCCCGCCCGCTACAATCGCCGCCACTGTAGCAGGGGCTTGGTAGTCGGGCAACCGGCGCGACAGGCGGGGAGGTGGCGCATGGGCGCGGGGTTGGGGGAGGATCTGGCGGACCCGCGCGCCGCGTTCACGCGCCAGGCCGCGACCTACGCGGCGAGCGCCGTCGTCGCCGACCGCGAGGGCCGTGCCCGGTTCGTCGCCGCCGTCGCGCCCGCGTCGGACGCCCGTGTCCTCGACGTTGCCACCGGGCCGGGCTTCACCGCGCGCGCCTTCGCCGCGCGCGCCGGCCTCGTCGTCGGCGTGGACCTGACCGCCGCGATGCTGGCGCGCGCCCGCGCGGAGGAAGCGCCCCCCGGCGCCGCGCCGGTCCGCTACGTCCTGGGCGACGCCGCGCGGCTGCCGGTCCTGGCCGGCGCGTTCGATGTCGTCGCTTGCGGCAACGCGCTCCACCACTTCCCGGCCGTGGAGCCGGTGCTGCGCGAGATGGTCCGCGCCTGCCGGCCGGGCGGCGTCCTCGCCGTCGGCGACCTCGCCAGCGACGAGGACCCGGCGAAGGCGGCGGTCCACAATGAGATCGAGCGGCTGCGCGACCCCTCGCACGTCCGGGCCTACGCGCCGGGCGAACTCGTCGCGCTCCTCTGCGGCCTCGGCCTGACCGTGCGGAGCGTCGCGACGACGACGGCCCGCCGCGGCCTCGGCGAATGGCTCGCCATCGCGCGCACGCCGCCCGACGCTGCAGACGAGACCCGGCGGCGG
>DASSSV010000097.1:0-3721 GCA_035708265.1 Thermomicrobiales bacterium
AGGAGGCCGCCCCGAGCCCGACGTAGAGGACTCCCGTCACCAGCGACGCGAGCGCGTAGGGGGCGAAGGCGGCGGGGCTGGCGGCGCGCGCGGCGCCGAGGCGGTCGAGGCCGAAGACGAGGAGCAGCAGGAAGTTGCCCGCCAGGTAGAGCGAGCCGGTGCGCGCCAGGCGCCGGCCGACCGCCCAGGCGCGCGCGGGGGAGCAGCTCGCCCAGTCGCACCGAGTGACGATGGGCCGCGCCGCGACGACCGCCGCAAGGCCGGTGGCCGCGAGCGACGCCACCACCAGGCTGCCGAACGTCAGCCGGCCGCGCGCGGCGAGCGTGAGTGCCACCGCGCAGAGCGCCGCCTGCGGCAGGCAGAGCGAGATGGCCAGCGAGGTGAACCGCCCGAACGCCTGCAGGGTGAGCTGGCTGAGGGTCAGCGCGTTGAACAGGAGCGCGTAGGCGATCAGCGCCGCCCACAGGCCGCGGCCACCTACCCGCGCCGACGGCAGCGCGGCGACGAGTGCGGCCAGGCCGGCCGCCACTACCAATTGCTGGACGAGGTAGAAGGCGAACGCGGGGCCGACCTCGGCCCGGCGCTCCTCCCACGAGCCGCCCGCCCAGGCGACCAGCGCCCCGTCGGGGAGCCCCAGGTGCAGCGCGCCGGCGTAGCCCGCGTACAGGAGGAAGAGGCCCCAGCGCCCGTAGTCCGTCGTCGGCAGGACCCGCGCCACCAGGACGTTCGTCAGGGCCGTCAGGAGCACCCCGCCGAGCGAGGCGAGCAGCAAGCGCGTCGTGCCGGCGAGCTCACCCGCGAACGCGGGACGCCGGCCAGCGTCGGCTGCCACCCGCCTCTCCTCCTCACCGCGGCACCATGCCGCCCATTCACGATCGGCACGCGGCGACCCGGGGCACCAGCGCGGCGCCCGACGGGTACGTCGGTCGGCTGACGAGATGCCGGCACCGACGCCCGCGAGGTCCAGTATGGGCGCCGGCCGGGCGCGCGCCCACCGCACAGAGGTCCCGATGCGCGCGGTACGTTCGGGCCACCGGCCGGCTGCCGGCGGGGATCGAGGATGGCCCGCGCGCCGGCCTTACTTCGGCGGGCCGCGCGCCTTGTCGACCGGCAAGGGCCGGTGCGTGCGGGCCGTGATCGAGGGCCGTGGGCGCCGGGCGCTGTTCCTGCCGCCCACCTCGCCCGAGTTGGCCCCGATCGCAGCCGCCTTCGCGAAGGCGCAAACGACGCCACGCAACCGCCCGTGATGCTCGAGGCTGGCGCCGCCACCGGTGCTACCAGCCAGCGGATCCACCCATCCGAGAACCGCGCTGGCGGCGGCCCCCGCCGGCCCGGTCAGGCCAGCGTCCAAGGGGTCGGGCGGACGCCGCGCGGCGGCCCGAGGGCGGCGAGCAGCTCCGCGACCGTCCGGCCGAGGCGCGGGTGGCGCAGGCCCGGGGCGAGGTCGGCCAGCGGGACGAGCACGAAGAAGCGCTCGTGCAGCCGGGGGTGGGGCACGGCGAGGGCGGGCGTGGCGAGCACCGCCGCGCCGTGGAACAGCAGGTCCAGGTCGATCGTGCGCGGGGCGTCGGGGAAGGGCCGCGCGCGCCCCAGGTCCCGCTCGATCCCCTGCAGCGCCGCCAGCAGCGCCGCGGGCGCCAGCGCCGTCGCCCCGCCGACGACGGCGTTGAGGAACGGGCCCTGGTCGGCGTAGCCGACGGGGTCGGTCTCGTAGACCGGCGAGAGGCCGCGGACGTCGACCACCTCGCGCAGCCGGGCCACCGCCGCCCGCAGGTGCGCCGCCCGGTCCCCGAGGTTGCTGCCCAGCGCGAGGTAGATTGGCGTCTCGCTCATCGGCCCGCCGCCCCGACGTCGAAGCCGCGCACCACCGCGTCGGCCATCCGCGCCACGCGGACCATCGCCCGCACGTCGTGGACCCGGACGACGTCGGCCCCGCCCGCGATCGCCAGCGCCACCGTCGCCGCGGTGCCCTCGACGCGCTCGCCCGGCGGCAGCCCGAGCACGCGGCCGATCGTCCCCTTGCGCGAGGTCCCGGCCAGGAGCGGGCGGCCGAGCACGCGCAGCTCCCCCAGCCGGCGCAGCAGCTCCAGGTTGAGCGCCGCCCCCTTGCCGAAGCCGAAGCCGGGGTCGACGATGAGCTGCTCCCAGGCGATCCCCGCCGCCAGCGCGCGGTCGAGCCGGCGCGCCAGCTCCCCCACGACGCTCGCGAGCAGGTCGCCGCGGCCGTCCGGCGGCCGGTCGTGCATCACCACCACCGGCACCCCGGCGCGGGCGGCGACGGCGGCCAGGTCGGGGTCGGCGGTCAGGCCGCGCACGTCGTTGAGCAGCGCCGCGCCGGCCGCGAAGGCGGCCTCGGCCACCGCGGCCTTGCTCGTGTCGACCGCGATCGGGGCGGCGACCCGCCCGGCGAGCGCGCGGACGACCGGCAGGACGCGGGCCAGCTCCTCGGCGGCGGGCACCGGCGGCGCGCCCGGCCGGGTCGACGCGCCGCCGACGTCGAGCAGGTCCGCGCCGTCGGCGACGGCGGCGACGCCGCGCGCGACCGCCGCCGCGGGGTCGCCGGCGAGGCCGTCGCCGCTGAACGAGTCGGGGGTGACGTTGAGCACGGCCATGACGTAGGTCTGGCGCCCCCAGGCGAGCGCGGCGTCGCCGCAGCGGGTCGGCGGCAGCGCGGTCACCGCCCGCCGCCCGGCGCGCGGTCGGGGCGGCCGACCAGCGCGAAGAACTCGGCGCGCGCGGCGGGGCGGCGCAGGCCGCCGCGCAGCGCCGCGGTGACCATCGTCGCGCCCGGCTTCTGCGCCCCGCGGACCGTCAGGCAGGTGTGCGTCGCCTCGAGCAGCACGGCCGCCCCGCCCGGCCGCAGCGTCGCCATCAGCGCGTCGGCGATCGCGGCGGTCAGCCGCTCCTGCACCTGCGGCCGGCGCGCGTACCCGTCGACGAGGCGCGCGAGCTTGGACAGCCCGACGACCCGGCCGGCCGGGAGGTAGCCGACGTGGGCGTAGCCGGCGAAGGGGAGCAGGTGGTGCTCGCAGAGGGAGGCGAAGGGGATGTCCCGCAGGACGACCAGCCCCCGGTGCCCCTCGGCGAAGGTCACGTCCAGGTGGCGCGCGGGGTCGTCGCCCAGCCCGGCGAAGACCTCGGCGTACATCCGGGCCACGCGGGCGGGCGTCTCGCGCAGCCCCTCCCGGTCGGGGTCCTCCCCCACGGCGGCGAGGAGCTCGCGCACCGCCGCCGCGATCCGCCCCTGGTCCACCGGCCCCCCCGCTCCCCCGCGCCCGTCAGCCCGCGTCGCGCGCCCGGCGCACGCGCACGCCCGCCGCGCGCAGCGTCGCGCCCCGCAGCGGCGGCGCCGGCTTGCGCACCGCGACGGTCACCGCGGCGGCCGGGAACTCGGCCAGCAGCGCCGCCGCGATCGCCTCGGCGACCGCCTCGAGGAGCTGGCGGGGCGGCCCCTCGACGACCGCGCGGACGCGCCGGTAGACCGCGCCGTAGTCGATCGTCCGGGCCAGGTCGTCGGCGCGGCCGGCCGGGCGCAGGTCGGCCGCCAGCGCGACGTCGACCACGAAGCGCTGGCCGAGCGCGCGCTCCTCGGGGTTGACGCCGTGGTAGGCGTAGAACTCCAGGCCCTCCAGCAGGATCTCGTCGGCCGGCGGCGCCCCCATGCCCCCTCCCCGCTCCGCCGCCCATTGTGCCACGCCCGCGCCCGCCGTCAAGCCCCGCC
>DASSSV010000098.1:0-8482 GCA_035708265.1 Thermomicrobiales bacterium
GCGACGAAGGCCGACCCGCTGGCGGCGGTGTCCCTGCTCGAAGAGCCGGTGCGCATGCTGCCGGTGGTGCCGGACGCCGCCGCGCCGCCCGCATCGAACGGCGAGGCGCCGGCAGGTGAGGCGACAGTCGCCGAGACGCCGGCCGCGACGGGGGCCGTCGCCGAGCAGGAGCCGGCGCTCGTCGCGGCCGAGGAAGCACCGGCGTCACTCGCGGCGGCGGACAGCGCGCTCGCGCCCGAGCCGGTAGGCGAGCCTGACCCGACCGCGGAGCCGTCGCCGGTACCGGACATCGTCGCGACCGACACCGTCGTGTCCACCGCCGTCACGCCGGATACCACGCCGGTGGCCGCCGCGGACGAGCCCGCCGCGCCCGCGCCCGCGCTGACGATTGCGCCGGCGGAGGTGGCCCAGCCCGCCGCGCTCGACGGGGCGGAGGCGTTCGCCAACTGGGACGCGCACGCGCCGCGCCTCCGCGTGGACCCCGCCGCCGAGATGACCATCCGCGAGAAGATCGAGGCGCAGGTCGCCGCCGAGGCGTTCCGCGAGCGCCGCCGGCGCGCGCACTACAGCCGGGTGGGCCGCGTGCGCTAGGCCCGCGCGGGCCATCGCACTGGTGACTCCAATACCGCCTTGCGATCCCGGCCCGGCCGGGATCGCGCGTGCATAGCCCGACAACCGCCGCGGTATGCCGTCTGCGAAGAGTGTGGTGCCGGCCGGGAGCGACCCGGCCGGCGCAGCGCACGAGGAGGCGGCATGGCACACCAGGAAACGGGACAGAGATTGACGCGCGCGGCCGGCGCAGGGCGGCTGTCGCGCCGGGCGCTGGTCTGGCGGGCGGCGCTGCTCGGGCTCCTCGCGGCGGCGCTCGCCGCGGCGCTCGCGGCCTGCGGCACGACCCAGGCGGTGACGAACGCCGTGCCGACGGCGCAGGCCGCGGCCACGACCGTCGCGACGAACACGGCCGGCATCGCCGCGACCGCGCAGGCCGCCGCGACGACGGCGGCCACCAACGCGCCGGGCCTCAGGTCCACCGCCCAGGCGGCGACGACGAACGCCGCGCCGACGGTCAACGCCGTGACGACGCAGGGGGTGTCGACGGCGCAGGCGGCCGCGACGAACGCTGCCGGCAGCCAGAGCGGTCCCGAGGCGACCGTCAAGGGCAAGGTGACGAAGGTCGATATCCGGGCGCGCACCTTCACCATCCAGGGGGACGACGGGAAGACCTACGACTTCAAGGTGACCGACAGCAGCCGGGCCGACATCAACGCGCTCGCCAGTTCGCTGGGGACGAACCGCGAAGTCGAGGTGACCTACCGGAATACCACGTCGCCCTACGAAGTCGTCAGCGTGCGCTGAGCGGCTCCGAGCGCCGGAGGATACCCCATGACGCACGACGAGAGCCCGCTGGTCGTGACGGCGAAGGGCACGGTCGCCGGCCTGGCCAGCACCGCCGCGGTCACGGCGGTGATGCGGTTCGGCCCGCGGGCGTTGACGGACCTCGGCCTGCTCCCCGAGGAGGCCCAGCCGCACGAACAACCGATGACCCCACCGCCGACAGCGCAGCCACCCGCGATGAGCGCGCTGCAGTTGGGGTGGCGCCTGGTCTACGGCTGGGTGACCGCCCCGACCTTCCGCCTCCTCTCGACCGGTGCCCGCGCGTCATAGCGGGCGCGGATGGAGACGAACGTGGCGGCCCCAACCATCGAGCGGCGGCTGGCCCGCCTGCGCGCCCGCCTGGCTGGGCAACTGGCGCTCGGCGACGGCGCGGTGACGCTCTCGCGCGCCGGGCGGCGCTATCGCCTGCTCGTCCCCGCCGACCACGACCGCCTGCTGGATGAGGCGGAGGCGGACCCCGAGGAGCACCTGCCCTACTGGGCCGAGATCTGGCCGAGCGGCATCGCCCTGGCGGACCTGGCGCTGGAGCGCGCGGCCGACCTCGCCGGCCAGCCGGTGCTGGAGCTCGGCTGCGGCCTCGGCATCACCGCGACCGCCGCGCTCCAGGCCGGCGCGCGCCTCCTCGTCACCGACTACTCTCCGGTCGCGCTGGCCCTCTGCCGCTACAACGCGCTGCGCAACGCCGGCCGCGCCCCGGCCGCGCTCCAACTCAACTGGCGTCAGCCCGCCGACGACCTCTTCCGGCGCGTCGCCGCGGCGCGCGGCTTCCCCGTCGTGCTCGCTGCGGACGTCCTCTACGAGCAGCGCGACATCGCCCCGCTGCTGGCCCTCGTCCCGCGCCTGCTGCGGCCGGGCGGCGCGCTCTGGCTGGCCGAGCCCGGCCGCCTGACTTCGCGGCGCTTTCTGGAGGAGGCGGCCGAGCGCGGCTGGGAGTGCATCTCCGCCCACGCCGACGGCCCCTGGCCCGACAGCCGCGTCCGCGTCGGGCTCCACGTCCTGCGCCCGCCCGGGGCGTAGGGGTGGAGGGGGATAGGGGGTGAAGGAGGTGGAGGATGGCGGCGCGGGGGCCGGCGCCACGAAGGCCGCCTGCACGGCCGGCCAGGGCAGCGGGGGGCACCCGGCGACCACCGGTGATAATTATGACGGCAGCCTCGCTTCGGGCGCTCCGTATTCCAAGAGGAGTGGCGCCAGGCGGGCGCTGAGTTGTCCGTCGCGCTCCTCCAGTTCCCCGAGCAGGCACCGCGTCGCCGCAGTGAGAGCACGGCGCAGCTCCGGCCCGTCGAGCGAGCGGACCAGGGCATCGGTCAGTGGATCGATCACCGGGGCGGGGAGCCGATCGGCGCCCACAACGGCATAGCGAGCATCCTCGCCCAGCCGGAGGCACGCCAGCGCGAGGACGTGGTCGCGGATCCCCCTGATGAAGTATTCGGCCTGCCAGAACTTGGTGCGCTCGATGCACGCCCTGGCATGGAAGACGTGGAGCCAGCCCATGCCGATCAGATACGACGCCTCGGGTTGCGGCTGCGCCGCCACCTCGCGAGTCGTACCGAAGAGCGCGCGAAACTTCGGACCGCGCGCCCAAGTCCTCGGCCGCCATCACCGACACGTCGACCTCCAGGCCGCCGGGCAGGAGCAACACCCGCGAGATCCTCCTCTGGCTCGCATGCATATCGAAATGGTCGATCACACCGAATTCCCGCTCGAGCGTCGATGTCCAGTCGGCAAGAACGTCCGCAAGCCTGTTCCCGGCCGCGACCCCGAAGGCAAAATCGACATCGGACCACCGGTCGCCCGAACCGATGGCGGTAGAACCGGTCAGGGCTCCCCCCGTGACTCGCGGATCGCCCCTGACCAGTTCGAGGACACGGTCGCGCACCCGGTCGCGAAACTCGGCTGTGAACATGCTGCCCCCGCTGCTTACCGCTGAGCAGGTCGCCACGGCGCCCTGCCAGGACCGCTGGCCGGGCGCCGGGCCGCGCGGCGGCCACCAGCCGCGCCCTTCGCCCCCTATCCCCCTCCGCCCCCTTCACCCCCTGTTGATCTGGAACCCGGCCGGCGTGTAGTCCCACGGGTCGATCCGCGCGTAGGCGTCGAGGAGGTCGAGGGTGAGCGGCGCGTCGGGGCAGCGGGCGGCGTGCCAGCGGAGGAAGGGGACGATCTGTAGGCGGGCGGTGCGGAACTCCTCGCGGACGAGCCAGCCGATCACGCCGCACTCCTCCACGAAGCGCCCGCGCTCGAATTCCGCGAAGAGCGGCGCGTAGTCGAACGGCACGCGCCGGAAGGTCGGCCGCCAGCCGTCGGCGTCGCCGTCGAGGAGGAGGTAACTCGCGGAGAAGCAGCCGTCGAGCGGCACGCCGGCCGAGCCGGGGTTGAGGATGCGCCAGCGGCCGACGGCGCGGTCCACCGCGCGGTGCGTGTGCCCGGCGACGACCGTCTCCTCCTCGACGCCGGCCAGCTTCTCGGCGGCGCGGTCGTCGCTCGTGTGCGAGAGCCCTTCCCACGGACTGCGCGGCGAGCCGTGGACGACGCCCAGGGGCGGCGCGTCGGGGAAGCAGAGGCGCAGCGTGTCGGGCCAGGCGGCGATGCGGGTCTGCCAGTGGCCGCCCAGTTCGCGGCGCAGGCGCGGCAGGAGCGGGAAGCGCACCGGGTCGCTCCAGAGCGCCGGGGCGCGCGGCGTGTCGTAGTCGAGCAGGTAGAACTCGTGGTTGCCGCGGAGGACCGCCCAGCCCTCGCGCGCGATCCGCTCCAGCACCCGCGCCGAGAACGGCCCCCAGTTGATGACGTCGCCCGCGACGATCACCTGGTCCACCCGGCGCCCCGCCAGATCGTCGAGGATCGCGTCGAGCGCCGGGAGATTCCCGTGTACGTCGGCCAGGACCGCGAGCCTCGTCATCGCCACCACCCCTCCGCGGGCGCCCGCCAGGTGCGCGCGCCGCCCGATTCAGGCTACCATAGGTGCAGGACGCGCGCGGGGCGCGGCGATTGCGCGAGAGGGGGCGCTATTAGCGTTTCGAGCCGTATCCTTTCACAGTACCCAGCGCTATAAAGGATCCTTGAGTAGCGCGGGGGGGCTGCATCCGGCCGGGGGCGGTGGGGGGCGCATCACTGTTTTGCGGAGGAGCTTGGCGGCTGAAGCCCCGCCTCTCAGCCTCACGGCCACGAAGCCCGGCCAAGCCGGGCTGAGTCCCGGCCCGACGTTCCAGCCCGCGCAGGCGGGCTTCGTGGCGAGCGATAGCGAGCCGACAGGCGCGACTTCAGTCGCCAGCGCGTCGCCTTGCAGGGCACCAACGAGCACCGGCGCAACGCGTGACAACGCTTAGCTGAGTGATGAACGAGCGTGGGGCTCTGGGACAGACGACGTTATACTCTTCGACCGAAAAGCATAACGCCGGCGCGCCGAATTGTACTCAAGTAGCATCGGGAGGCGGCCCGGCGACTCGGCCGAGGCAGGCAGGGCGAGGGGAGAGGATGCCGCAGCAATTCGTCGCCACGCTGATCGAGCGCGAGGAGGCGCTGCCGCGGAACGCGCTGCTGCGGCTGGCGGCGCCGCCCGGCGTCGCGGAGGCCGCGGCGCCGGGGCAGTTCGTCATGCTCCAGACGGGCGCGGCGGGGTCGCGCGACCCGCTCCTGGCCCGGCCGTTCAGCATCATGCGGGCGGCGAAGGGCGGGGGCGAGGGCGCGCCGGGCACGCTCGACCTGCTCGTCTTCACCGGCGGGCGCGGCGCGGGCCGGTTGGCGGCGGCGCGGCCCGGCGACGAGTTCGCCGCCCTGGGGCCGCTCGGCAGCGGCTACCAGCTCGGTGGGCGGGTCAGCCGGGCGCTGCTGGTGGCGGCGGGGCATGGCGTGGCGCCGCTGGTGGGGCTGGCGGAGCAGGCTCTGGCGCGCGGCGTCGCGGTGACGCTGCTGCTCGGCGCGCCGACCGCGGCCCAACTCCTGCCGCTGGCCTACCTGCCGGACGAGGCCGAGGTCGTCGTGGCGACCGACGACGGCTCGCGCGGCCACCATGGCGTCGTCACCGATCTGGTCGGCGGCTACCTGGAATGGGCCGATGCGCTCTACGCCTACCTGCCCGAAGCCCTCTACCCCGCGCTGCGCGAGACGCTGCGGCGCGCGCGCGGCGCGCGCCGGCCGCCGCCCGCGCAGGTCGCGGTGGAGCGCGGGATGGCCTGCGGCGTCGGCGTCTGCCTCGGCTGCGTCGTCGAGACGACCGCCGGCCTGAAGACTGTCTGCCGCGACGGCCCGGTCTTCCCGCTGGAACAGCTCGTGCTGGAGTCGTGAATCATGGGAGAACGCGGTCAGGAGGCGGCGATGGGCGCGACGAAGCAGGGGGAGCGACGGGAGGCGGCGGGCGATGTCGCCGCCGCGGCGGCGCCGGCGGCGCCGGCGGTGGACCTTTCCGTGGACCTCGCGCCACAGAACCCGCGCGAGCTGCGGCTGCGCAACCCGATCATCGCGGCGTCCGGGTGCTTCGGCTACGGCGTCGAGTACGCCGGGCTCTTCGACGTGCAGCGCCTCGGCGCGCTCGTCTCCAAGGGCGTGACCTACCGCCCGCGGCGCGGGACGAAGATGCCGCGCCTCGCCGAAACGCCGGCCGGGCTGCTCAACGCGATCGGGTTGCAGAACCCCGGCATCAAGGCCGTGCTGGCGAAGTATCCGCCGACCTGGGCGCGCTGGGATGTCCCGGTCCTGGTCAATCTCGCCGGCGACACCGTCGAGGAGTTCGCCGAGATGGCCGCGATGCTGGAGGAGACGCCGGGCGTCGCGGGCGTCGAGCTGAACGTCTCCTGCCCCAACGTCGCGGCCGGCGGCATGTTCTTCGGCTGCGACCCCTACCTCGCGGGCGAGGTCACCGCCGCCGTGCGCGCCGCGACGACCCTGCCGGTGATCGTGAAGCTCACGCCGAACGTGACCGACATCGTCGCCATCGCGCGCGAGGTCGTCGCGGCCGGCGCCGACGCGCTCTCGCTGATCAACACGTTGCTCGGCATGGCGATCGACGTGCGGCGCCGCCGCCCCGTCCTCGGCAACGTCACCGGCGGGCTCTCCGGCCCGGCGGTCAAGCCGGTCGCGCTCAGGATGGTCTATCAGGTCGCCGCGGCGGTGGACGTGCCGGTGATCGGCCTCGGCGGCATCGCCGGCCTCGACGACGCGCTCGAGTTCTTCCTGGCCGGCGCGACCGCGATCCAGGTCGGCACGGCCACCTTCGCCGACCCCGGCGCGATGCTCGGCATCGTGGACGGCCTGGCGGCCTGGCTGGTGCGCGAGGGCTACGGCGCCGTGCGCGAGATCGTGGGCCTGGCGAACGAGGGGGTAGGCGTTAGGCGTTAGGCGTTAGGGGACCATGCAAGGGGAGGGGCCGACCGTATGCGCAAGCGGCACCTCCCCGCGACTCCTACCGCCTAACGCCTACCGTCTAACGCCTAACGCCTACCCCCACCAGAACGACGCCGCGATGATCCCGTAGAGGCCGATCAGCGTGGCGCCTTCGAGCCAGGTCGATTCGCTGTCGTAGACGACGATCGCGCTGAGGATCGCGGTCAGGCCAAGCGCGGCGACGAGCAGGCCCGGCAGCACCAGCGTCAGGTGCGCGCCGCCAATGACCAGGCTGAGGAGCACCAGCACCGGCGTCAGGCCGAGCGCCACCTGCAGAGAGCTGTTGAGGATCACGCTGACCGCGTAGTCCGGCTTGTTGCGGGCCGCGAGCTGTACGCCGACGACGTTCTCCACCGCGTTGCCCGCGATCGCCACGACGACCAGCCCGGTGAACGCCTGCGAGAGATGCAGCGCCGCGATGGCCGGCTGGATCGCCTCGACGAACCAGTCGGAGACGAACGCCGCGCCGACGCCGGCGATGGCGAGGATCACCGCGGCCAGCCAGAGCGGCCAGAGCGCCTCGCCCGCCTCGCCGCTGGAGGTCGAGACCGCCTCCGGCCCGCCCTGGAGCGACACCGGGATGCTGGCGAGGAAGATCACCAGCAGGACGACGGCGCAGGCGATGCTCAGCGCCTCGGCGTGCTCGGCGGCGGGGGTGTGCAGGCCGCGCGCCAGCGTCGGCATCGCCAGCGCGGCCACGGCCAGCAGCGTCAGGTTGGCGATGGCGCGCGGCGCCCGCGAGTCGAAGCGCTGCGTCCCGTGGCGCAGGCCGCCGAGGAGGAAGGCCAGGCCGAGGACGAGGAGGCTGTTGCCGAGGATCGAACCGATCAGCGCCGACTGCACGACCTCGACCAGCCCGGCGCGCAGCGCGAAGATCGAGACGAAGAGTTCGGGCAGGTTGCCGAGGCCCGACTGGAGCACGCCGGTTGCGCCCGGCCCCAGGCGGTTGCCCAATTGCTCGGTCGCCTGCCCGACCAGCGCCGCCAGCGTCGCCAGCGCCACGGCCGCGACCACGAAGGTCAGCACCGCGTTCGCGCCGAGCGCCGTCAGCGCGTAGGCGAGCGCGCTCGCGGCCAGGGCCACGCCGAGCGTCGCCCACTCCTTGCGCCCGAGCCTCCCCATCCGTCGCCCTTCCCCCGCCGTCCCCACCCGCCCCGCCGTCGCCGCGCATGGTAGCGCATGATGCGCGCCGTCCGCACGGGGCCGGGACGTGCGCGGCCGGCGCGGAATCGGGTACTATCCGCGGGGCGCGTGGTGGCCCGCGGGCGGTGGAGAGACGGGAGGGGCGAGCGGTGAGCGGCGAGATCGAGGCGGTGCTGCGCGAGGTGGGCGCGCTGAAGGAGGGGCATTTCCTCCTCTCGTCGGGGCGACACGGCGACCGCTACATCGAGAAGTTCGACCTGCTGGCGCGCCCGCGCGCGACCGAGCAGGTCAGCCGCGCCTTCGCCGCGCGCTTCGCCGACGCCGGCGTCGAGACGGTCGCCGGCCCGACGACCGGCGGCATCCTCCTCGCCTTCGAGGTCGCCCGGCAGCTCGGCGTGCGCGCCGCCTACGCCGAGCGCGCCGACGGCGGCGCCGGCCGCGCCTTCCGCCGCGGCGCGACGACCTTCCACCCCGGCGAGCGCGTTCTGGTGATCGACGACATCCTGACGACGGGCGGCTCGGTGCGCGAGACGCTGGCCGCGCTCGCCGCGCACCCGGTCGAGGTCGTGGC
>DASSSV010000099.1:0-20604 GCA_035708265.1 Thermomicrobiales bacterium
TCATCACACGGTACTTACCGGTCGAAGCAGCGAATGTACCCGAGGCCGAACAATTAGAGCTCGACTTCTACCGCGTAAAGTTGCGCTGGCTGCAAACCACACCGGAGCGGGCAGCGCGAGATTGCGTGAAAGCGGTTCTCGGCATGCCGAGTATGGCAGAGCCCGATGGCCTGTCCTTCTCGGACGTGACCCTTTGGTAGAGTCTCACGAGTTCGGGGGCCGGTGCGTTGAGCTTCTGCAGGAGAAGGGAGTGAAGTGTGCCCATGTCTTCGGCAAGACTTGGCGAGAACAGAAGAATAACAAACTGGCGTTCTACATGGGCGACGCGCGGGTGAAAGCATCAACGATCCATAGCTTCAAGGGGTGGGAGACACGAGCGCTCGTAGTCCACGTCGGGCGTGCTGACAACATCAATGCTCTTGCCACCGCTTACGTCGCACTGTCGCGACTCAAGCGAAGCACAAGCGGGAGTTATATGGCGGTAGTTTGCTCCGCTCCAGAATTAGAAGAGTACGGACGGACTTGGCCTACGTTTCAGCGAGCGTAGATCTCGCGCGACATAGTGATCGTCCTACGCCGGCGCCAGGTGCGTCTCGATCGTGACCCACGGCGCGCGGGTGAGCGCCGCGCGCAGCGCCTCGTCGTCCTCACAGGTCTCCGGCAGGCGCCGGCCCTCGCAGACGAGGCGCACGGCGTCCGCCGAGAAGGGCCAGGGGCGCACCGCCACGCGGGTGGGGTCGCCGGCGACGGGGGCCAGCGTGAGCGTCTCGGCGCCGGCCGCGGCGGGCACGTCGGGGTAGGTCCGCTCGCCACCGAGGCCCATGCAGAGCGCCAGCGAGAGGGCGTCCCAGACTGCTACCAGCCGCCGGTTGCGCGCGACCGCCTCCGGCGTGGCGTGGGGCGCGTAGCGGGGGTCGGCGCGCAGGCTCGCCAGGATTGCCCCTTGCAGCGCGTAGCTCCGCGCCAGGAAGTCGCGCACGCCCTGCGCCTCCTCGGGCGTGTCGCGCGCGTAGTTGTGCCGCTCGTAGAGCCCGGTTCCGTGCAGGGAGACGAGGAGCGCGGCGTAGCGCGATTGCGGCAGCACTGCCGGCGCGGCGGCCGACCAGAGGCCGAGGTGGACGCCGGTCGGCAACTCCATGAAGGTGTAGGGGCGGCCGGTGCGCGGGTTGCGCGTCGGCGCCGCCTCCCAGGCGACCCAGCCGACGTCGTGCTGCTCCGCGCCGAGGCAGACCTCCTCGCGCGGCGCGACCGCGCCGAAGCGCTCGTTCCCCCACGCCCGCGCCAGTTGCCCGGAGACCCAGGCGTGCGCCGGCTGCCCGATGACGATCAGCCCGTCCGCGTCCGCGCGATGGAGCATGGGCACCCCCGGTGAGGTCAGAAGTGAGAAGTCAGTAATGGGCGTACGTCGGCGGCGATGGTGTGGGGATTATCGCACGGCGCGGGCGCGTGAAACAGGCGATGGGGAGGGGGCGTATTCGTCGGTAGGTGGCGACGGGCGCCGGCCCGAGGTGCGACGATGGAGCGAAATGGGCATCTACGTCGAGATCCTGATCCGCGGGGCGATGGACGACCTCTGGGCGAAGACACAGACGCCCGCCGAGCACGAGCGCTGGGATCTCCGCTTCACGGAGATCTCGTACCTGCCCCGTCCCGACGAGGCCCGCCCGCAGCGCTTCCGCTACGCGACCCGCCTCGGCTTCGGGCTGGAGGTGTGGGGCGAGGGCGAGACGGCCGGGAGCCGCGACGACGCCAGCGGCCGTCGCACCTCCGCGCTGAAGTTCTGGTCCGACGACCCGAAGTCGCTCATCGCCGAGGGCTCGGGCTATTGGCAGTACATCCCCCAGGCCGACGGCGTCCGCTTCCTGACCTGGTACGACTATCGCACCCGCTTCGGCGCCGCGGGGCGGCGCTTCGACGCGCTCGTTTTCCGGCCGCTGATGGGTTGGGCCACGGCCTGGAGTTTCGACCGCCTGCGGCTGTGGATCGAGCGCGGACTCGACCCGGCCTCGGCACTCCGGCGCAGCGCGATCCACGCGCTGGCCCGCGCGACAATCGCCGCGATCTGGCTCTACCATGGCGCCGTCCCCAAGCTGCTGCGCCGGGACGCCGACGAGCGGGCGCTGCTGCTCGACGCCGGGTTCCCCCGCGCCGCCGTCCCGGCGCTGCTGAGGCTCTTCGGCGCCGGCGAGGTCGCCTTCGGCCTGTCGTTCCTGCTCCTGTGGCACCGACGCTGGCCCTTCCTCGTCAGCGCCGGGCTGATGCCGCTGGCGACGGCGGCCGTCGCGCGACGGTCGCCCCGCTACCTCGGCGCGGCCTTCAACCCGGTCACGCTCAACGCCGCGGTCGGCGCGCTGTCGCTGATCGGCTACCTCGCCGGCGCGGACCTGCCCTCCGCGCGCCGCTGCCTGCGCCGGCGGCCGGAGAAGGCCGGATGACCTCGATCTACCAGCGCGCCCTCGGCCCGGACTTCCACCGCCTCCACCCGCAGATCCAGCGGCGCTTCGGCCTCAGCAGCGCCGACGGCGTCGCGGCGCTCGGCAGCGGCGTGATGGAGGAGGTCTGGCACGGCGCGCCGTACACGCTGCCGTTCCTCTATGTCGGCGCCTGGCGGCGGATCATGTTCCCCGAGCGCGGCCGCCAGGTGCCCTTCCGCATCGACAACTACGCCTACGTCGACCCGCTGGGGCGCGAGACCGTGACCTGGATCCGGCGCTTCGCGATCCGGCGGCCGCGGCGCTTCGACGCCTACATGATCTACAGCGAGGGGCGGGGCCGCATCATCGACTACCTCGGGAGCCACCAGCACCTCGCCGTCGACATCGCGCTCGCGGTGGACGAGCGCGGCGGCCTGCGGCTGACCTCGGGCGCGCAGCGCTTCTACGAGGGGCGGCTCGCCTTCTCCTTCCCGCTCTTCTTCTCGGGCGTCGCCGAGGTCTGCGAGTGGTACGACGAGGCGACGGCACGCTTCCGCATCGAGGTCGCCGTGCGCAACCGCGCCTGGGGGCCGCTCTTCGGCTACCGCGGGTCGTTCACCGTCGAGTGGCGCGAGGTCGCGCCCGGCGCGGTCCCGGCCGACGTCCTGCCGCGGCGGGCCGAGCGCCGGGACTGACGGCCGTCGCCCCCGAACGGGAAGCGCTCGCGCGTGTGCCAGCGGCCGGCCGGGTCCATCTCCATCAGCGTCGCCTCGTCGGCGACCGCGACCAGCGGCAGCGCGCCCGCCACGGCCGCCGCGACGGCGTCGAGGACGGCCGGGTCGGCGGCGTGCGCGACGGTCAGGTGCGGCACGATCGTGTCGTGCTTGCCGCCGTAGGGCGGGTACTGCGGGTAGCGGCCGGCCAGCGCGGCGATCAGGTCGCGGAAGGGCACGGCCGGTTCGGGCGCGAGGTAGAGGACGCCGGGGAAGCGGTCGAAGCGCGGCAGGGCGAACGCGAACGGCGCGACGCCGACGAAGAACGCGCGCAGGTCGGCGAGCAGGGCGTCGTCGATCTCGCCGGGCGGCACGAAAGGGTAGAGCAGGGTGATGTGCGCCGGGATGCCCGCGGACGCCGAGGGGTCGTGCCGCGCGCTAGCGCCCGACCGCCGCCTCGGCCGCCGGCACCGGCACCAGCAACCCGCTCTCGGGCGTCAGTCGCGCGCGCGGTTCATCCACGACTTCCCCCTCCCGTGACGTTCCGCGCAGTATACGGCAGCCGCCGGCGCGCCACTGCCAGCCGACGTGACGCTGACGGACGGCCTGCCCGCCTCGCTCGACGTCGCCTACTTCGTCGAGCGCAACAACAGCCAGTCGGGCGCGAGCGCCAGCCACCTCGACGCCGTCGGCCACGGCGTCTACCGGGGCGACGCCAACCTCTGGTCGCCCGAACCCTGGCGCGTCGATATCAGCCTGACGACGAAGGACGGCCGGCTGATCACCTTCACCGCCGGCGTGCTGCAGGTGACGGGGCAGTAGGCGGGTTGGCCCTCACCCCCCGGCCCCCTCTCCCAATCCTGGGAGAGGGGGAGAGCGCCAGGCGGGCGCCCACTCCACCCTCCTGGCTCACGTTCTGGAAAGGCATCACGCTGATGGAGTGGAGCCCCCCCTCGCCCGGGATTGTGAGAGGGGGGCCGGGGGAGTGAGGGCCACCCCGGTTTGCCCCCACCCCGGCCCGGCTGGCATACTGCGCGTGCCGCCGCGCGACGGCGCGGGCGCGCGGGCGACGAGCGAGGAGGGGCGGGGTGACGCAAGCGGCGGGGCGGGCGGCGGGCGAGCGGGGGGCGGCGCGGCCGCGCGGCATCCTCGCGCTCGACATCGACGGCACGCTCCTCGGGCCGGGCGGGCGGCTCGGCGAGCGCACCCGCCGCGCCGTCCACGCGGCCGGCGCGGCCGGCTGGTTGGTCACGCTGGCGACCGGCCGGCGCTGGACCTCGACCAAGCCGGTCGCCGACGAGTTGGGCCTGCGCGTGCCGCTGATCGTCTTCAACGGCGCGCTGGTGCGCGACTCGGTCAGCGGCGAGATCCTCGTCTACAACCCGCTGCCCCGCGAGGTCGTCGCCCCGCTGGTCGACGCGCTCCTGGCGCGCGGGCTGCCGCCGGTGATCTACGAGGACGTGCAGGCTGGCGAGCGGATGCTGGCCGGGCCGGCGGAGATCGACAACGGCGCGATCGCCGCCTGGCTGGCGCGGATCACGACCGAGTACGGGCCGGTGCTGCACCGGCTGAGTGTCGCGGAGTTGCGCCACGTCGGCACGGCCACGCGGCTGCTGATCGCCGACGCCGCCGAGCGGATGCGGACGATCGATCGCCTGGCCGCCGAACTCGGGCTGGACTACCGCACGCTGCTCTATCCGGTCGAGCCGGACGGGATGCAGGTCGCCGAACTGCTCCACCCGAGCGGCACCAAGGCGGCCGCGCTGCGCGCGCTCGCGACCCGCTACGGCCTGACGATGGCCGACGTCGTCGCGGTCGGCGACGGCCACAACGACGTGGAGATGCTGGCCGAGGCGGGACTCGGCGTGGCGATGGGCCAGGCGCCGCCGGAGGTGCGCGCGCACGCCGGCCACGTCATCGGCCCCCACGTCGACGAGGGCCTGGCCGCGTTCATCGAGGACGAACTCCTCGCCGCGCCTGATTTCCCCCGCCACCTCACCGAGCGCGCCCGGCAGTCCTGACCGGCCGCGCCGGCGTGCTATCATCGCGGCGCGGCGAGTCCGGCGATCAGGCGCTGAAAGGGGCGCGGCGGTGGCGGATGGGACGGTCGTCTTCCTGAACGGCACCTCCGGGGCGGGGAAATCGACGCTCGCGCGCACGCTGCAGGAAATCCTGCCGGAGCCCTACCTGCACCTCAGCCTGGACTACTTCGACCCGATGTTCCCGCCGCGCTACCACGCCGTCGTGGCCCCGGACGAGGTGGAGCTGGCGTCGCCCGAGGCCCGCGCGGGGATGCTGATCGTCGCGGGCGAGCGCGACGGCGCGTTCCGCTTCGAGACGCGCCAGGGCCCCGTCTCCCGCCGCTTCATGGCGGGCGTCCACGAGGCCATCCGGGCATTCGCGACGACCGGGAACAACGCGATCGTGGACCACCTGCTCTTGCGCGACGCGGCGCGCGACGAGTGCGCGCGGGCGCTGGCCGGGCTGCCGGCCCTCCTCGTCGGGGTGTACTGCCCGCCCGACGTCGCGCGGCGGCGGCAGCGCGAGCGCGGCGACCGGTTCGACGACCTGGTCACCTGGCAGCTCGGGCGGATCCACGCCGGCACCGTCTACGACCTGGAGGTCGACACGGCGCGGCTGAGCCCGCTGGCGTGTGCGCGCCGGGTCGCGGCGGCGCTCGCGAGCCCGCCGCCGCGCCGGACCTACGCCGAGTTGCGGCGCGCGATCGGCCTCGGGGATGAAGTCGGATAGTCGGGTGGTCGGATTGTCGGATAGAAGATCAGCCGCTGCATCCTGCTACCCGACTACCCGACTACCCGACTACGACAAGGAGGTGCGCGGTGACGACGACGAGCCGGATCGAGGCGCTGGTCCCGAAGGCCGATTTCTGGGGCGCGGCGGAGGTCGCGCACCTCTGCGCGGGCGGCGAGACCGCCGCGCTACACAGCCACGCCGCCGCGGTCGAGCGCTTCTTCGCCCAAAAGAGCGGCGGCATGGCCGGCCGCGAGGACGGCCTGATGGGGCTGCTGGCCCGCTGCCGGCGGCAGGTCGGTGCGCTGCTCGGCGTGGACCCGGCCGACATCGCGTTCCTCAGTTCGGCCAGCGAGGGGCTCAACCAGCTCGCGGCCGGGCTCGACTGGCGGCCGGGCGACAACGTCGTGATCGAGGACATCGAGTACCCGTCCGACATCTACCCCTGGGCGCGACTGGCGCAGGTCGGCGTCGAGGTGCGCGTCGCGCGCCAGTGGGGCGGCGAGCCGGCGCCGGAGCGGCTGGCGGCGCTGATGGACGAACGCACCCGCGTCCTGGCGGTCAGCCAGGTCAGTTACCTGACCGGTCGGCGCTACGACCTGGCGGACCTCGCCGCGCTCTGCGCGCCGACCGAGACGCTCCTCAGCGTGGACGCGACCCACGCGGCCGGCGTCGTGCCGGTCGCCGCGCGGCACGCCGACATCCTGGTGTCGAGTTGCTACAAGTTCCTGCTCGGCGTCCACGGCGCGGCGATCTTCTACCGCAATCCGCGGCGGCTGGCCGACCTCGCCCCGCAGGCGATCGGCTGGCACAGCATCACCGGGGAGCGCAGCATCGCCGCGCCGACCGAGTACGCGCTGCGATCGGACGCCGCGCGCTTCGAGGCCGGCAACCCGCCCTTCCTGGCGCTGGCGGTCTTGTCGAACGCGCTCGACTACCTGGATGCGATCGGGATCGAGCGGATCGAGCGGCACGTCCTGGCGCTCGGCGGCCTCCTGCGGGACGAACTCGCCCACCGCGGCTACGACCTGCTGACGCCGGCAGCGCCCGCGCGGCGCGGCCCGAATATCTGCTTCGCCTGCGCCGACCCCGACGCCCTGGTGGCCGGGCTGGCGCGGCGCGGCGTCCTCGTCTGGGGCGGCGACGGCCGCATCCGCGTCTCCTTCCACGCCTACAACGACGCGGCCGACGTCGAGCGGCTGCTGGCCGCGCTCGATGAGTTGAGAGTTGGTAGTTGAGAGTTGATCGCGGGCCAGCGGGGCGCCATGCAGTTCGCGTTCACGCTTGCGGCGAGCGAGGCGGCCATCATCAGCCGGTGGCACTACGAAGGTTCTACGACTGGCAGGGCGACCCGGATGACCTTGCGGGGTTCCTGAACCCGCGGAACTGGCCGGGGCGCTACTGGGCCGTCCACGACGAGCGGGGCGCGCTCGTCGGCTTCTTCCAGTTCGAGCGGGACGGCGGCACGATCGAGGTCGGGCTCGGCCTGCGCCCCGATTTGACCGGCCGGGGACTCGGGGCGGCGTTCGTCCAGGCCGGGCTCGACTTCGCCCGGCGGCACTACGCCCCGGAGCGCTTCACGCTGCGCGTCGCCACGTTCAACCGGCGCGCCATCCGCGCGTACGAGCGGGCCGACTTCGTGTCGGGCCGCGTCTTCACCCAGGCCACGAACGGCGGCCTGTACGAGTTCGTGGAGATGTCGCGGCCGGCATAGCGGCCCGCCCGGTATACACAACGCCCGGGGAACGAGCGGGGCCGGGTCGCCCGACCCGGCCCCGCTGCTCGCTGTCGTCGGCGCGGCGCGTCAGACGATCGCCGTCTCGGTCTGTGGGTCGAAGATGTGGATGCGCGACATGTTGAACGACAGCGGGACCGTCTGGCCCATGGTGAGCTGGGCGCGGGGGTCGACGCGCGCGACGAACATGTCGGGGCGGTCCTCCACGCTGATCGTGCTCTCCTCTCGGTGGCCGTTGGCCGAGGCGTGGACCAGGATCTCGCTGCCCAACGGCTCCAGCACCTCGACGCGCGACTGCAGGACGTTGTCGCGCCAGTCCGCCTCGGCGTACTGCTGCAGTTCGATGTCCTCCGGGCGGATGCCGAAGATCACCGACTCGCCCTTCTTCTTCGCCACCAGCGGCTCGTGCTCGCGCGGCACGCGCAGCCGGAACGCCTGGTCGGCGATGTAGAGGCCGTCGCCGTCGCCCTCGACCTTCGCGGGGAGGAAGTTCATGGCCGGGGAGCCGATGAAGCCGGCGACGAACATGTTGGTCGGGTTGTCGTAGAGCTCCTGCGGCGTGGCGAACTGCTGGAGGAGACCGTCGCGCATCACCGCGATGCGGTCGCCCATCGTCATCGCCTCGACCTGGTCGTGCGTGACGTAGATCGTGGTGACGTGCAGGCGCTCGTGCAGTTTCTTCAACTCGGCGCGCGTCTGCACGCGCAGTTTGGCGTCGAGGTTGGAGAGCGGCTCATCCATCAGGAAAGCGGCCGGCTCGCGCACGATCGCGCGGCCGAGGGCGACGCGCTGGCGCTGGCCGCCGGAGAGCGCCTTCGGCCGCCGCTTGAGGTAGGGGCTGATGCCGAGGATCTCGGCGGCCTCCTTGACGCGGCGGTCGATCTCGGCCTTGTTGACGTGCCGCAGCTTGAGCGCGAAGGCCATGTTGTCGTAGACCGACATGTGCGGATAGAGCGCGTAGTTCTGGAAGACCATCGCGATGTCGCGGTCGCGCGGGGGCACGTCGTTGACGCGGCGGTCGCCGATGTAGATGCTGCCGTCGCTGATCTCCTCCAGGCCGGCGAGCATCCGCAGCGCGGTGGTCTTGCCGCAGCCGGAGGGGCCGACCAGGATCAGGAACTCCTGGTCGTTGATCTCCAGGCTGAGGTTGTTCACCGCCACGACGTCGTCGAAGCGCTTGGTGACGTTCTCGAAGACGACTTTAGCCATCGCCAATCCTCCCTTGCGACGTGGACCGCGCCCCCGCTTCCCTGACTCGTCCGGGGATTGCCCCCACCCGACCAGCCGCCTGGTCCTGCGCTCCGCGTCGTCGCGGCTCCGGTGTCTCCGTTGTCACCGATTGTATCATGCTACCGCGTCAGGGCAAGGGCCGCAACCACGCCCGTTCACCCCGCGACCGCCCCCGTTACGGTCAAGTATGCCCCATCCACCCGGTCGAGTACAATTCCCCGCGAGACCGGCGGGCAGGGACGTTCACCGCGGAGGCGCAGAGCGCGCGGAGGACGAAGGAGAGGGCGGGGGAAGTATGAAGGACGAGGGACGGAGGACGAATTAAGAACGTCCTTCTCTCTTCTCGTTTCTCTGCGTCCTCTGCGCCTCTGCGGTGATCGTCCCTAGCGGTTGGGAGGGCGTAGGCGTGGTGAAGCGGATCGCGCTCTTAGGCAGCACCGGCTCGATCGGCCGGCAGACGCTCGAGGTCGTCGCGGCGCAGCCCGACCGCCTGCGGGTCGTGGCGCTGGCGGCGGGCGGCAACGTCGCGCTGCTCAACGCGCAGATCCGCGAGTTCCAGCCCGAGGCGGTGGTGGTGCGCGACGAGCGCGACCGCGCGGCGGTGGAGGCGGGCGGCGCGGCGGTCCACAGCGGGCCGGGGGGGCTGCTGGCGCTGGCGATGCTGCTCGCGGCGGATCTCGTCGTCGTCGCCACATCGGGGCACGCGGCGATCCGCCCGACCCTCGCGGCGATCGCGGCCGGCAAGGAACTGGCGCTGGCGAACAAGGAGACGATCGTCTGCGCGGGCGAACTGGTCACCGCCGCGGCGCGCGAGCGCGGCGTGCTGATCCGCCCGGTCGACAGCGAGCACAGCGCGCTCTGGCAATGCCTCCACGGCGCGCGCGGGCTCGGCGACATCCGCCGCCTGATCGTCACCGGCTCTGGCGGCCCCTTCCGCACTCTGCCGGCTGCGGACCTGGCGGGCGTGACGGTGGAGCGCGCGCTGAAGCACCCGACCTGGCCCGCCATGGGCGGCAAGATCACGATCGACTCGGCGACGCTGATGAACAAGGGCCTCGAAGTGCTGGAGGCCCGCTGGCTCTTCGGGCTGCCGCTCGACCGGATCGACGTGCTGCTCAACCCCCAGAGCATCGTCCACGGACTGATCGAGTACACCGACGGCTCGACGGTGGCGCAACTGGCGCTGCCGGACATGCGCCTGCCGATCGCCTACGCCCTGAGTTACCCCGAGCGCCCCACCAACCCCTTCCCGCGCCTCGATCTTGCCCGGGTCGGCACGCTGGAGTTCGCCGCGCCGGATACCGAGCGCTTCCCCTGCCTGCGCCTCGCCTACGAGGCCGGCCGCGCCGGCGGCCTCTACCCGACCGTCCTCAGCGCGGCCGACGACGAGGCGGTGGCCGCCTTCATGGCCGGCGCGATCGCCTTCACCCGCATCCCCGAGCTGATCGAGGCGGCGCTCGCCGCCTACGCCGGTCCGGCCGCCGTCACGGTCGAGGCGATCGAGGCGACCGACCGCTGGGCGCGCGCCCTGGTGCGCGAGCGCGTGGCTGGTAAGGCATAGGCGCGGCCCGCCGGCGGCCCCCCTGTCCCCCCGATGCTGGGGGGAACCCCTCGTCAACGCCGTGGTGGTAGGGGGCGCGGTTGCCTCGTCGGGGAAGGGCTGGCGGCGCCCCTTACCGGGGCACATAGCGGTGTGTCAGCGCTGCGGCATGGGATCGCTCGTCGGCTCGTCGCCGCTCCCCTCCCCCAGCAAGCCCAGGAACGCCTCGGGCGTGACGATCGCCGTGCCGGCGTATTCCCCGAGGGTCAGGAGATCCTTGTCCTCGGTCACCAGGTAGTCGGCCCGCCCGGCTCTGGCGGCGGCGAGCACTTTGTCGTCGTTGGGGTCGCGCGAGATCGGCTCGATGTGCGGCGTCTCCACCACGTCGGCTTCGTCCAAGATGGCCGCGAAGTGCAGCGCCAGGTCCGGCGTCAGGCGGCGGAACTTGCCCCTGACCTCGGGGCGGGCCAGCACGCGCAGGATCTCGCCGATTAGGGGCGGGGAGAGGATGAGTCGGTAGGCCCCGCGGTGCGCGAAGACGAGGCGCCCGCAGCGGCTGAACGGATGATGAGTGCGCGGACGAAGATGACCGTGTCGAAGACCGCCTCAACCATGCCGCGCGCGCACGGCCGTCAGCGCCCGGTCGATGGCCTCGTCGATCTCCTCCTCGGTGTAGCCGCGCTCGACGGCCTCCTCCCGCACCGGTGCGAAGAGCTCGTAGGCTTCGCGCAGCCAGGGGAAGCCAGGGCGCCGCTCGCGGACCTCCACCGGCCTGATGCGCAACTCGCCCCCGGCGAGCGTCACCTGGAACACGCTGCGCTCGGTGATGCCCAACTCGCGGCGGAACTCGGCCGGGATGGTGATCTGGCCGCTGCGCAGGGGGTGGACGATCTTCGTCTTGCTGGATTCGTCTTCGCTCATCGCGAGCCCTCCCGATTTTGACACTTCTCCATTTTTCCATCTTTCCGCTGTCGCCGTCAAGCGCCGGGGCGGTATACTTCTGCGTGGCGCGGCCGGCACCGCCGACCGAAGACGTGTCAGGCGCGGAGGGGGCGATGGAGGACGGGGCGCGGCGGGAGCCGGTCAACGAGCCGCTGCGCTTCCCCACGCCGCCCGCGCCGATCCCGCTGGCCGACCAGGTCGCCGACTGGCTGATCGAGCACCCCGACTGGTTCGAGCCGGCGTCCCCGACCGGCCCGGGCGAGAAGTACGTGCGCGACCCGGTCCACGACTCGATCGTCCTCAGCGCGGCCGAGGCGCGCCTGATCGACAGCGGCCCGATCCAGCGGCTGCGCGGCATCTTCCAGGTCGGCCTCGCCTGGCTGGCCTACCCCTCCGCCCGCCACTCGCGCTTCGAGCACACCCTCGGCGTGCGCCACGTCGCCGGCTGCATCCTCGACCGGCTGGAGGCGCAGCGCGGCCGGAAGTACCACCCCGAGCACCGCGCGGCCGTCCTCGGCGCCGCGCTCGTCCACGACGTCGGCCACGGCGTCTTCTCGCACGCCAGCGAGGGGATCATCGCCGAGCACCCGGCCTACGCCGGCCAGCTCGGGCCGGACGGCGAGCGCCCGCACGAGGCGGTCGGCGCGCTGCTGATCGCGCGGGAGCCGCTGCGCGGCCTCCTGGCCGGCACCGGCGCCGACGCCGCCACCGTCGCCGCACTCGTCCGGCAGCGCGAGGACGACAAGGTGGCGCTCCTGGCAGGCGGCTTCCCGCGCGAACTGTTCGGCGTCATCAGCGGGCCGCTCGACGCCGACAAACTCGACTACTTCGCGCGCGACTCCTACTTCTCCGGCCTCCCCTCGCTGGTGGACCTCGACCGCATCCTCCAGACGATGACGATCACGCCGGAGGGCGACCTCGGGATCACCCTGGCCGGCGCGTCGGCGCTGGAGGCGCTCTTGTACAGCCGGATCACGATGCACGCGAACCTCTACGGCCACCAGAAGGTCCTGGCCGGCGAGTCGATGATCCGCGGCATCATCGAGGAACTGGTCGGCCCCGCCGTCGCCGGGCACCTCGGCTCGGCCGGGCGCGGCACCCTGACGCTGCGCGGCAAGGGCGGCGCGCCCCAGCCGGTCGCCTTCCGCCTCGTCGCCGACTACCTGCGCGCGGAGGACCGCGTCTTCCTGGCCGCGCCGACCGACCAGCCGCGCGTCGCCGCGATGCAGGACCGCATCCTGCGGCGCGACATGTTCAAGCGCGCCTACAGCCTCTCCTACGACCGGCTGGCCGCCGGCGCGGGCGGGGGGCGCATCACGGAGGACGACTACCTGCGCTTCCTCGCCCGCCTGCACGAGCCGGGCCAGCTCGAGCGGCTGCGCTGGCTGATCCTCGGCCGGCTCCCCACGCTGCGCACCAGCGACCTCTGGGTCCGCGCGGTCGACATCCCCGACGTGGTCAACACCGACCGCTACGTCGTCGACCGCGCCGGCGCGCTGACCGCGAGCGCGACGATGTTCGCCGGCTGGGACCGCCACGCCCCGGCGGCCGACGGCGGCGTGCCGCTCCACCCGACCCTGCGGACCTACCTGCTCCTGAAGGCGATCGTCTACGTCTTCTGCCCGCCCGAATACCGCGCCGAGGTCGCCCCGCGCGCCGAGGAGGCCGTCTGGCAACTCTTCCGGGAGTGGCAGGGGTAGGGGGCCATCCGTGCTACAATCGCGCCGCCCGGTCGGGGACGACGAGAAAGGGAAGTGCGCGATGACGATCACCTTCGGCATCCACATCGGCCAGCAGAACATCACGGTCGACGAGCTGCGCCACGTCTGGACCTTCGCCGACGCCCACGGGTTCGGCTGGCTCTCGATCTGGGACCACTTCTACTGCGCCACCGACGAGCGCGACCCGCACTACGAGGCGGTCGCCCTCCTCGGCGCGCTGGCCGCCGAGACGCACCACCTCGAGCTCGGCTGCATGGTCTTCGCCGCGCCCTACCGCAACCTCGGCCTCTTAGCCAAGGCCATGATCACCGTGGACCACCTCTCGGGCGGGCGCCTCGCCTTCGGCCTCGGCGCCGGCTGGCACGAGCCGGAGTTTCGCGCCTTCGGCTACCCCTTCCTGCCGGTCAAGGAGCGGCTGGACATGCTCGACGAGGCGATGCGCGCGATGCGCAGTTTCCTCGACAACGAGGTCACCGACTTCCACGGCCGCTACTTCGACTTCACCGACGCTTACATGAACCCGCGCCCGCTCGGCCGCATCCCGCTCTGGGTCGGCGGCCGCGGGGAGAAGCGCACCGCCCGCATCGCCGCCCGCTACGCCGACGGCTGGAACATCCCCTACGTGTCGCCGGAGGGCTATCGGGAGAAGACCGCCGCGCTGGAGCACTGGTGCGAGGTGGAGGGGCGCGACCCCGCCGCGGTGAAGCGGGCCACGCAACTCGGCTTCTTCATGGCCGTGTCGGACGAACCGGCCGCGCTGGAGGCCGCCGACGCCGAGATGCGCCGCAAGATCCCGCACCAGGATCCCGCGGGGCAACTGACGGGCGGCCCCTCGGCGGTGGCGGCGCGCATCCGCGAGTATCAGGAAGCGGGCGTGACCGCGCTCAACCTGGCGCTCCGCCCGCCGGTGGACCGCACCGCGCTCGAAGTCTTCGTCCGCGACGTGATGCCGCTGTTCAGTTGAGGGCCGCCGGCCCTCACCCCCACGCCCGGAGGGCACCCGCTCTCCCAATCCCGGGAGAGGGGGGAGATCTCCCGTAGGCGCTTCCTCCATCGACCCGGCACTGGCTGCGGAAAAGCGCCACGGCGTCGACGCCGTGCCCCTACTCCGTGGCGCGACGACGCCTCACTGTTCGTACTTCGTACTTCATACTTCGTACTTCTTCGCCCCGCCCGCCAGCCGGAGCAGTTCGTCCGCCAGCGCGTCGGCGGCGTCGGGGCGGGCCAGGGCGCGGGCGGCGGCGCCCATGCGGGCGAGGCGGGCGGGGTCGGCGAGGAGGTCGTCGAGCGTCGCGCGCAGGCGTTCGGGCGTGAGGTCGGCTTCGGGGAGGAGGATCGCGCCGCCCGCGTCGGCCAGGAGGCGGGCGTTGCGCGTCTGCTCGTCGCCGCCCGTGCCGGGCAGCGGGATCAGGATGGCGGGCTTGCCGAGCGCGGCGAGTTCGGCGACCGTGCCGGCGCCGGCCCGCCCGGCGACCAGCGCCGCCAGCGCGTAGACGTCCGGCAACTCCGCGCCGATGAACTCGCGCACGACGTAGCGCGCGCGGCGCGCCGGCGGCCAGCCCTCCGCCGCCGCGGTGAGGCGCGCGAAGTCGCCGTTGGCCGCCCGCGGGCCGCAGGCGTGGACGACCTGGCAGCGGTCGAGGAGGTCGGGCAGGAGCGCGGCGACGGCCGTGTTGACGGCGTGGGCGCCGCGCGCGCCGCCGGTGACGTAGAGCGTCGGGACGGCCGGGTCGAGGCCGAGGCGGCGCGCGCCCGCGGCCGCGTCGCCGGCAAGGATCTCGGCGCGGACGGGGTTGCCGGTGACGACGACGCGACGCGCGATCCGCGGCAGGTTCGTCCGCGACGCCTCGTAGGGCAGAGCGAGCACGTCGGCGAAGCGCAGGTTGATCCGGTTCGCCAGCCCGACCTGCGCGGTCTGCTCGTGGGTCAGGCTCGGGATGCGCAGCAGCGCCGCCGCGACGACCGTCGGCACGCTGACAAAACCACCCGTAGCGAAGACGACGTCGGGGTGGAAGCGGCGCAGCGCGACGGCGGCCTGGAGCACGCCGACCGGGACGCGGCCGGCGTCGATCGCGGTGCGCAGCGAGAAGTAGCGGCGCAGTTTCCCGGCCTCGATCGCGCGGAAGGGGATGCCGTGCTCCGCGGCCAGGCCGCGCTCCACGCCGTCGCGTGTGCCGAGCCAGAGGAGGTCGAGCGCGCCCCGACGCCGCAGCGCCGCCACGACGGCCAGCCCGGGCCCGACGTGCCCCCCCGTGCCCCCTCCCGCGATGACCAGCCGCATCCTGTGCCTTGCCACTCCCGGGCGTATCCCACCGTGATTCGCGGCGCCGCGAACCCACGCCCGGAGGGCACCCGGCGGGTTGGGACATAATCTAGTCCGCCTCCGCAGGTTTCGCGGCGAGCGGAGCGAGCCCGTAGCGGCGGTTGCAACCGCAGGCCAAGCGTTCCGACCGCCACGCCCTTGCCCCGGCCGCCGCGCGGCGGAATGCTATACTATGCGCCCCGCGCGCGGCAACGTTCCTGCGATAGCGGGTGCCGGCGGCGAGACGATGCTGACGTCGCCCAGCCGTGTGTGAAAGGATGGAGCGATGGTGTTGACCGCCGAGCAACAGAGCGCGTTGCGGGCCCGCCTCGAGGCGGAGCGGGGCCGCCTACGCGGCGATCTCGAAGAACTGGGGGAGGAGGTCGCCGTCCTGGGGCAGAGCCAGCAGCTCGAGGGCGGCAACCCCGGCAATCACTTCGCCGACGACGCGACCGACATTATGGAGCAGGAGAAGAACCTCACGCTGATCGAGAGCCTGCGCGGCCGCCTGTACGACATCGAGCGCGCGCTCGACCGCATGGACCGCGGGACCTACGGCCAGTGTGAGCGCTGCGGCCAGCCGATCGCCGCCGAGCGCCTCGAAGCCCTGCCGTCGGCCCGGCTATGCATCAACTGCAAGGCGCTGGAAGCCCGGCAGGGGCGATGACGGCGACCGGCGCGCGTCGCGAGACGCTGCGCGTCGAGCCGGCCGAGGAGGGGCAGCGCCTCGACCGCGCGCTCGCCGCGCGCCTGTCCGACCACAGCCGCGCCTACCTCCAGGCGCTGATCGACGGCGGCGACGTACTCGTGGACGAGCGGGCCCGCAAGGCGAGTTACCGCCTGCACGCGGGCGAGGAGATCGTCGTCACGATCCCGCCGCCCGCGCCGGCCGACCTCCGCCCCGAGCCGATCCCGCTCGCGGTCGTCTACGAGGACGCCGACGTGCTGGTGATCGACAAGCCGGCCGGCATGGTCGTCCACCCCGCGCCGGGGCACGACTCCGGCACCGTCGTCAACGCCGTCCTCGCCCGCCTGCCGGACGTCCGCGTCAACGGCACGGCGCGACCCGGTATCGTCCACCGCCTCGACCGCGACACCTCCGGCCTCCTGGTCATCGCCCGGCACGAGCGCGCGCTGGCGGCGCTCCAGCGGCAGTTCAAGGAACGCGGCGTGCGGAAGGTCTACCTGGCGCTCCTCGACGGCGTGGTCGAGCCCGACGAGGGGACGATCGACGCGCCGATCGGGCGCGACCCGCGCAACCGGCAGCGGATGGCGGTGCTGCGCGAGGGCCGCGCCGCGGTGAGCCATTTCCGCGTGCTGGAGCGGTTCGCGCGACACACGCTGGTCGAGGTGCGGATCGAGTCGGGCCGCACACACCAGATCCGCGTGCATTGCGCCTTCATCGGCCACCCGGTCGCGGGCGACCCGGTCTACCGCCGCGGCGCGCGCGACGACCCGGGCCTGCCGCGCCAGTTCCTGCACGCCAACCGCCTCGGCTTCACCCTGCCGGGCGACGGCTGGCGCGAGTTCGTCAGCCCCCTGCCTCCGGACCTGGCCGGGCCGCTGGCGGGGCTGCGAGAGGCGGAGGGTTGATAGTTGACAGTTGATAGAGGTCCGGGCTGGGGACGGGGCGGCTGAAGCCGCGGCTGGGGGCGCCTGACGGCGCACGAAGCCCGCCAGGGACGCGGAGGAGAGTGACCGCCCTGCATTCGTGGGGGCCGGCCCCCGTGCGGGCCTGATCTCCGCGCAGGCCGGCATCCGGTTCGCCGCCCGACTTTGGGCGGGGCGACCTTGACGGGCCGTGGGCCGGCCCCTACAGCGAGGAGGTTGAGGTCAAGACCCAGGCCGCCGGGTGCCCTCTGGGCGTGGCCTTCGTGCCGCGCAGCGGCCCCCAGCCGCGCCTTTAGGCGCCCGGCGCCCCACCCCGGCACGAAGCGCCCGGCCTCGCCGCCCCTTACCAACTATCAACTATCAACTCCCTACTCGCCGGAGGCGACCGATGGACCTCGACAGCGCGATGCGCACGGTGCGCGACCTCTTCGACGCGGCGGTGGCGGCCGTGGACGTGCGGGCGGCGGTGCGGCGCACGCTCGCGGTCGCGGACGGCGGGCTGACGGTCGGGGGTGAGGACGTCCCGCTGGCGCCGGGGGGGCGGCTCTTCGTCGTCGCGTTCGGCAAGGCGGCCGCCGCGATGGCGGCGGAGGCCGAGGCGATCCTGGGCGACCGGATCGCGGCCGGGGTCGCGATCACCAAGTACGGGAATGCCGAGCCGACGCGGACGGTCGAAGTCCGCGAGGCCGGGCACCCGACGCCGGACGAGGCCGGCCGGCGCGCGGCGCAGGAGGTGAGCGACCTGCTGGCCGGCACGACGCCCGACGACGTCGTCCTCTGCCTCATCTCCGGCGGCGGCTCGGCGCTCCTCACCGCGCCCGCCGAGGGCATCGGCCTCGACGACCTGCGCGCGACCACCGACGCGCTCCTGGCCGCCGGCGCGACGATCAACGAATTGAACGCGGTGCGCAAGCACCTGGAGACGCTCAAGGGCGGCGGGCTGGCGGCGGCCGCGGCGCCCGCGCGCGTCGTCGCCCTCGCCGTCTCCGACGTCCTCGGCGACCCGCTCGACGTGATCGCCTCCGGCCCGACCGTCGGCGACACCAGCACCTACGACGACGCCTGGGGCGTGATCGAGCGCTACCATCTGGCCGAGAAAGTGCCGGCGAGCGTCGCCGCGCGCCTCCGGGCCGGCCGGCGCGACGAGGCGCCGGAGACGCCCCGCCCCGACGACCCGCTCTTCCGCCGCGTGCGCACGCTCGTCGTCGCGAACCTGCGCATGGCGGCGGAGGGCGCCGCGCGCCGCGCGCGCGACCTCGGCTACGACGTCGCCTTCCTCGACCTGGCGATCGAGGGTGAGGCGCGGGAGGTCGGCCAGCGGCTCGCGGCGCGCGCGCGGGAGGCGCGGGATGAAGCGGGCGGGGGGCGGCGCTGCCTGATCGGCGGCGGCGAGACGACCGTCACGGTGCGCGGCGACGGCCTCGGCGGGCGCAACACCGAAGTGGCGCTCGCCGCCGCGCTCGCGCTCGACGGCGTCGACGGCGTCGCGCTCGCCAGCCTCGCCAGCGACGGCGACGACGGCTCGACGAAGTCGGCTGGGGCGGTCGCGACGGGCGAGACGGTAGCGCGGGGCCGCGCTCGGGGCCTCGACGCCGCGGACTCCCTCGCGCGCAACGACAGCGCCCGCTACTTCGAGCGCGCCGGCGGCCTCCTCGTCACCGGCCCGACGCAGACCAACGTCGCCGACCTCTACGTCATCCTGCTCGATTGAGGCGATCGGCGCCAGCGGTGGGATCGACCCTGCGCGCCTACCTCGTCCTGGTGAGCGGCAGCGCCTGACCGTCGACCTCGATGGTGTCCGTGGCGGTGGGCATCTGCACGATGGACTTCGCGACGACGCTGTGCTCCACGCCCTCGTGTGTGAGCGCGCCGGTGAGCACGATGTCGTGGGGCAGGATGCGCGACGCGCGCGCCACTTCTCGCCCGTCGATCAGCAGCCTGAGCGTCTTGCTCCAGTTGTTGCGCACGAGCTCGATGGTGTGGCCCTCGTAGGCGCCGACGTAGCGATCCCCGGTCAGGGCCATGGCTACCTCCTCGTCGCTCGCCGCGGCGCAGCGCGACGGGCGCGGGCCCCCGCCTCACCCCAGCCGCGTGCCGAAGCGCACGCCGAAGCCGTCCGGGTCGACGATGGTGAAGTCGCGCAGACCGTAGTCGCGGTCGGCGATCGGCGCGAGGACGCGCGCGCCGATTTCCCGCGCCAGCGCCCAGTAGCGATCCACGTCCGGGACCATCACGCGCACGTTCGCCCGCGGGTGCTCGGGGGGCGGCGGGAGGTCGGGGCGCTCGTCGAGGAAGAGCCGGTGCCCCTCCCAGGTCAGCTCGACGAAGTCGCCGCGATCTTCGAGGACCGCGAAGCCGAGCCGCTCGTAGAATGCCTTCGCGCGGGCGGCGTCGCGGACGAAGAGTTCGACCACCAGTTGCTCGGTCGGGTCCACGTAGCCGGTCATCCCGCGCTCCATTCCCGCCGCGCCGGCGCGCGCTACGGCTTCTGCGCCTTGCTCAGCAGCCAGACATACTGGCCGTCGTCGTACTTGACGAGATAATGCGGTGCGTCCACGCCGATCCACAGCGTCTGCGACGAGTTCTCGAACGTCGCCTCCACTTTCCAGGCGCGGAGCGGGCCGAGCGGCGTCGTCACCGTCTCCTGGCCGGTGACGGCGACGGTCACCGGGATGGTCGGCGGGTTGCCCTGCGAGGACACCAGGACCAGCGAGCCGCGGTAGCCCTCCTTCAGCGGGAGGGCGCGCACGATCAGCAGGAACTCGTCGTTGGCGTAGTAGACCGGCGGCAGGTTGATCTGGGCGGTCTGCGTGCCGCTCGGGCCGGTCGCCTCGACCGTCGCGCCGCCCTGGTGGTACTCCGCGCGGATGTCGAGGTTACCCTCCGGCGTCTTGACCGAGCGGACCTCGCTGGTCGGCGCGAAGGTCTTGGCGTCGAACCCCAACTGGAACTCGTCCTGCGTCTGGTTGATCGTGATGCTCGCGCTCAGCGTGCCGGCCTCGAACTCCTGGCCGGCCGTGTAGGTTGCCTGCCCGACCTCCTTGTTCGTGGACCGGTCCTGGATCGTGTAGGTCGTCTTCTCGCCCGGCACCCACGGCGCCGCGCCGAATGCGACCGGCGGCGCGGCCGGCGTGGCCGGCCCGGTCGCCCGCGGCGACGCCACGGCTGGCGAGCCGGCCACGCCTGTGGGCGCGGTCGGGCTGCCGGCCGCCGCCGCCCCGGTGGGCGCCGCGGTCGCCGCCGTCGCCGTCGGCGCGCCAGGCTGAGTCGCGATGACCTGCGCCGCCGTGGCGCCGCCCGCGGGCGGCTGGCCCCCGCCGGCCGGAGCGGTCGCGCCGCCACCGCCGCACGCGCCCAGCAGCGCCGCCACCATCAGCACGAGCACGAAGCCGATCCGCTGTCGCATGGGTCCCCTTTCGCGAGTCGCGAGTCGGGAGTCGGGAGTACCGGCTTACGCTCACTGACCGGTCGCTGACTGGAAGCCGCCGCGGCCCGACCGCCCGACCAACCGCCGCCACCATTATAGCGGGCGGCCTATGGTATAGTCGGAACGTTCGAGTGGGCTGCCGCGTTGCAACGGGGCACGGCGGAAGTCGGGGACGCGCCGGCGCGGGAAATCGCCGCTCAGGACGCCTCACGGCGCCA
>DASSSV010000100.1:0-6353 GCA_035708265.1 Thermomicrobiales bacterium
CCACGACGCGGCGCGGCGGCGGCAGCCCGGCCAGCGCCGTCGCGTAGAACTCGTCCAGCACCGGCAGCCGCTCGCGCGTCGAGGCGTGGTGCGCCATGATCTCGCGGCAGGCGTCGCGAAAGGCCGCGTCGCCGCGCGCGCGGGCGGCGGCGAGGTCGGCGAGCCAGCGGTCGTAGCGATCGCGCGTCGCCGCGTAGGCGCCGGTCGCCTGATGTAGCGCCGCCTTCGTCGCCTTGAGCGCGTCCTTCCAGGCGCGGCGTTTGGCGAGTTCCCGCACGGCGACGTCGCGGACGAGGTCGGGCGCGACGCGCCGGTACTTCGGGCTCGCCAGGACGGCGGCGACGAGGCGGTCGAGCGGGTCGTCAGGCGCGGGCATCGGCGCACTCGCGCAGCCGGGCCATCAGCCGCGCCATGAAGCGGAGGTTGTGGATCGTCGCGAGCCGCGGGTAGAGGGTGTCGTCGATCTTGAAGAGGTGGCGCAGGTAGCCGAGGCTGTAGCGGGCGCAGCAGAGGCCGTCGCAGGTCGGGTCCACCGGCCCGGCCGCCTTCATGTGCTTCTCGTCCCCGACGTAGACGTAGCGCAGCCAGTCGCCCCGGGGCCACTCGCCCTCGCGCCAGGCGTAGAGCCGGCCGTGGCGGGCGTCGCGCGTCGGCAGGGCGCTGTCGAAGAGCGCATAACCGAGGCCGGCGCAGGTGGCGACGTGGCGCGGGTGGCCGACGCCGAGGGCGTGCAGCGGGAACTCGGCGGGCACCAGTTCGCGCGTGTAGGCGATGATCTCGGTGAGCAGGTTCCCCTGACCATCGAGCGGCCAGCCGCCGTAGCCGTAGCCGTCGAAGCCGATCGCCAAGAGCGCCTCGGCGCACTCGCGCCGGAGGTCGAGGTCGCCGCCGCCCTGGATCACCGCGAAGAGGAGGGGGCGGCGCTCGGGCGGCGTGCGCCGCTGGGCGACGATGCGCTCATACTCGGCCTTGCAGCGGCTGGCCCAGGCGACCGTGCGCCGCACCGCCGCGCGCTGCTCGTCGGCCGGGGCGTCGACGTGGGTGCAGTCGTCGAGGCAGACGACGACGTCGGTCCCGTAGCCGAGCTGGAGCTGGACCGTCTTCTCCGGCGTGAGGACGAACTTGCGCTCGCCGCCCTCGGGCCGGAAGGTGATGCCGCGGTCGTCGATCCGACCATTGCGCGGGTTCTCGTGGATCAGCGAGTACGCCTGGAAGCCGCCCGAGTCGGTCACGATCGGGCCGGGCCAGCCGGCCATCGCGTGGAGGCCACCGAGCGCCTGGACGGTCGAAGAGCCGGGGCGGCGCATCAGGTGGAAGGCGTTCATCACCAGCGCCTGCACGCCGCACGCCAGGAGGTCGGTCGCGTCCACCGCGCGGACGACGCCGAGCGTGGCGTCGGGCAGGAAGGCAGGGAGCGCCACCGCGCCGTGGGGCAACCCCAGCGTGCCGCCACTCGCGCTCATGGCTCGTCCCGCTCGGCGGCGCGCGCCCCCTTCGCGCGCTCGGCCCCGGCGATGACGACGGTGTACTCGCCCTTGAGCGTCGCGCCCGCGACGCGCTCCGCCAGCTCGGAGAGCGGGGCGCGCTCGACCGCCTCGTAGAACTTCGTCAGGTCGTTGGCGAGCGCGGCCGGGCGGTCGCCGTAGACGGCGAGGGCGTCGGCCAGGAAGGCCGCGAGGCGGTGCGGGCTCTCGTAGAAAATCAGCGTGTGCGGCGAGGCGACGTCGACGTCGAGGAAGCGGCGGCGCGCCCCGCCCGTGCGCGGCGGGAAGCCGCGGAAGGTGAAGCCATGGACCGCCAGCCCGGAGAGGACCAGCGCCGGGACGAACGCCGTCGGCCCCGGCAGCGCCGTCAGCGGCACGCCGGCGGCGATCGCGCGGCGCACCAGGGTGAAGCCGGGGTCGGCGATGCCGGGCGTCCCGGCGTCGGTCACGAGCGCGACCGACTTGCCCTCCGCGAGCAGCGCCATGATCCGCTCCCCCGCGCGCGCCTCGTTGTGCTCGTGGAAGGCCAGTTGCGGCTTCTGGATGTCGAAGTGCCGCAGCAAGAGCCCCGTCTTGCGCGTGTCCTCGCTGGCGACCACGTCGACCGCGCGCAGCGTCGCCAGCGCGCGCAGCGTGATGTCGTCGAGATTCCCGATCGGCGTCGCCACCAGGTAGAGCACGCCCTTCTTGTCGCCCTCGCCCTGTCCCACGCTAGAACGGCGCCATCTCGCCCCAGTTCGAGCCGGAGGCGACCTCGACCTCCAGCGGCACGACTAAGCCCGCGTCGGCGCTGACGCCGACCATGACGTCGCGTGCCAGGGCGGCGATCGCCTCCCGCTCCGAGACCGGCGCCTCGAAGAGGAGTTCGTCGTGGACCTGGAGGACGAGCTTGCCGAGTAACCCCTCGCCGACCAGCGCGTCATGGATGCGGATCATCGCCTCTTTCATCAGGTCGGCCGCGGTGCCCTGCACCGGCATGTTGATCGCCATCCGCTCGGCCGCCTGCCGCCGCACCGGGTTCGGCGAGGTGATCTCCGGGATGTAGCGCCGCCGGCCGCTGATGCTGGCGACGTAGCCCTGCCGCTCGGCCTCGTCGCGCGTGCCGTGGAGGTACGCCTGCACCTTCGGGTACTGCTTGAAGTAGGCGTCGATGAAGCGGCCGGCCTGCTGCACCGACATCCCGGTGTCGCGCGCCAGCCCGTAGGCGCTCAGGCCGTAGATGATGCCGAAGTTCGCGCTCTTGGCGACCCGCCGCTGGTCCGACGTCACCTGCTCCAGCGGGACGTTGAAGACCGCCGCCGCCGTGCGCCGGTGGATGTCCTCGCCGCGCCGGAAGGCGGCGATCAGGTCCTCGTCGCCGCTGAGGTGCGCCAGGATGCGCAGCTCGACCTGCGAGTAATCGGCCGAGACGAGCACCGATTCCTCGTCGGGGAAGAGGCGGTGCGGCGAGGTGTTGTCGGCGACGAAGGCGCGGCGCACCTCCCGGCCGATGTCGGTGCGGATCGGGATGTTCTGCAGGTTCGGCGAGACCGAGCTGAGCCGCCCGGTGCTGGCGATCGTCTGGTTGAACGAGGTGTGGACCCGCCCGGTCGCCGGATTGACCATCGTCGGCAGCGCGTCGACGTAGGTCGACTTCAGCTTGCCGAGCTGGCGGTACTCCAGCACCGCCGCGACGATCTGGTGCTCGTCGCGCAGGTCTTCGAGCACCTCCTGGCTGGTCGAGTAGTTGCCGCTCTGCGTGCGCCGCCCCGCCTTCAGCCCCAGCTCCTCGAAGAGCACCTTCGCCAGTTGCTGCGTCGAGTTGATGTTGAACTCGTGGCCGGCCAGCGCGTAGATCTCCCGCTCGCGCTCGCGCAGCACCGCGTCCAGCCGCTCCGCGAGCGTGCTCAGATAGCCGACGTCGAGCGCGACGCCGGTCATTTCCATCGCCGCCAGCACCGGCACCAGCGGCAGCTCGATCTCGGCGAAGACTTGCTCCAGGCCGCGCTCGCGCAATTCGCGCGCGAACGGCTCGACCAGCCGGTAGGTGACGTGGACGTCGGCCCCGGCGTAGTCGGCCGCGGGCTGGATCGCCACCTGGTCCATCGTGATCTGCGACCGCCCGCGCCCGATCAGCTCCTCGATCGGCTGCATCTCCAGCCCCAGGCGGGTGAAGGCGAGCTCCTTCAGCCCGACCGTCGACTCGCCGAGGAGGTAGGCGGCGATCATCGTGTCGAAGGTCACGCCGACGAGTTCCAGGCCGGCGCGGCGCAGGACGACGAGGTCGTACTTGCCGTGGTGCGCGTACTTCGGTAGCGCGGGGTCGGCGACGAGCGGGCCGAGCGCCGCGCGCACCGTCGCCAGGTCGAGTTGCTCGCCCTCGCGGTGCCCGACCGGGACGTAGTAGCTGCGGTCGGGCCCGGTGGCGATGGCGATGCCGACGAGGTCGGCGCGCACCGGGTCGATCGACGTGCTCTCGACGTCGATCGAGAAGGGCCGCCCCGTGCGCAGCTCGGCCGCGAGCGCGTCGAGTGCGGCCTGGTCCGCGACGACGGTCGTGGTGTACTCCGGCTGCTCGTGCGTCGCGGCGGCGTGGAGCGCGTGGCCGTCCTCGCCGTCGGCCGGCTGGCGCGGCACGCGGGAGACGAGCGTGCGGAACTCGAGCTCCTGGAAGAGCCGCAGCACCTTCTCGCGGTCGAGCGTGCGCGGCTCGTCCGGCACGTCGAGCTCGATGTCGAGGTCGCGGACGATCGTCGCCAGGTGCTTGGACTCGAGCGCCTGGTCGAAGTGCTCCTCCAGCGCCTGCCGCGCCCGCGGCGGCTTGATCTCGTCCAGGTGGTCGCGCATCGCCTCGATCGGCCCGTACTGCGCGATCAGCGCCTTCGCCGTCTTCTCGCCGATGCCCGGCACGCCGGCGATGTTGTCGGAGGTGTCGCCGACCAGGGCCTTGTAATCGGCGACGAGGGGCGGGTCGAAGCCGTAGCGCTCGCGCACGGCCTCGACGTCGTAGGGGCGCAGGTCGGAGAAGGTGTTGTTGGCGCCGGGCGTCACCACCGTCACGCCCGACCCGACGAGCTGCAACTGGTCGGTGTCCCCGGTCACGACGGTGACGTCGTAGCCCGCGGCGGCGGCCTTGGCGGAGAGGGTGCCGATCACATCGTCGGCCTCGAAGCCGCGAACCTCGCGGATCGGGATGTCGAACGCCTCGACGATCTGGCGCACGCGCGTCATCTGCTGGCGGAGCTCGTCCGGCATCGGCGCGCGGTGCGCCTTGTAGGCCGCGCTGAGGTCGTGGCGGAAGGTCCGCCCGACGTCGAAGGTCATGACGATGTGGTCGGGGTGGTAGCGGTCGAGCACCGCCAGGAGCATCAACGTGAAGCCGAAGACGGCGTTGGTCGGCTCGCCCTTGGTCGTGGCGAGGTTCTGGCGCATGCCGTGGAAGGCGCGATAGACCAGGCCGTGCCCGTCGATCAGCACCAGTTCCGGCCGCCGCTCGCCGCCCGTCGCGCCCCCGTCGTTCCGCTCTGCCATGCGAACGTTCGCTCCTTACTGCGTCACCGCCACGGACTAAGTATACGGCAGAACGGGCGTGCGAACCAATCGGGCGGCAGACGGCAGACGGCAGTTGATGGTCGATAGGTCATCGGTGATGGAGAGGGGGACAGGCGGCTGAAGCCGCGGCTGGGGGCGCCAGGCCCGCAAGCGGGCACCCCCGCGCGACGGTCGCCGGCGCGGGGTGGATTTCATCGTCCCAACCCGCCGGGTGCCTTTTGGGCGTGGGGTTCGCGGCAGCTAAAGCACAGCGCCAGCGAGCCCCTGGCGATGACTGAAGTCGTCGGTGCGCCGCGACCCTCGATCAACGCTCAACGATCAACCATCAACTATACAGAGGAAGGGCCGGCGCCCCAGCCGGCGCCGGCCCCGGAGGATGGTCACGGACGCTGCTCGCCACCAGCGTTTCCGTGAATGAGGGGCTTCTCGCCCCATGCTGGCAGGATACCCCCGCCACCTCAATAGCCGCCTCAACAGATGGTGCGGGGCCTACGCCCAGTAGACCGGACGGCCGTAGTAGTCGTAGAGACGGGCCTCGTACTCGCGGTTGATCGGCTGGCCGGGGTCGAACGCGGGGCCGGCCTTGATCGCCTCGCGCGTGAGGTCGACGTGGACGAGCGCCTCCTGCCAGCTGATCCGCGCGATCCACTCCGGCGCGACGAGCACCTTCTTCCCCGGCCACCAGTTGCGCGTGTCGACGACCAGGTAGCGGAGCCGCCAGGTCTCGTCGTCGGCGACGAAGTCCTCGACGTGGCCGATCTCGCCGTCGCGCGCCTGGATGTGATAGCCCTCGACCTCGCGGCTGCTGCGCAGGTGGACGTCGCCCTGCGCCTGCTCGGTCTTCGGCTCGGGTGGCGGGGGTGGCGGCGCGGCCAGCGGCAGCGGGCTGACGCCCCAGGTCTCGGCGCCGGCCCAGTAGTAGGGCCAGCCGTAGTACTGGTAGTAGTCGATCTCGTGCTGGCGCGAGATCGGCTTGGCGGTGTCGATGTCGGGGCTGTTGCGGATCTGCTCCCTGGTCAGTTTCACCGGCAGGCGCTGCGAGCCCCAATCGGGTTCGCCGAGCGCCAGCGGGGAGATCAGCACCAGCCGGCCGGTCAGCCAGGAGCCGGCGTTGGCGACGAGGTAGCGCACCGTCCACTTCTCGTCGTCGAAGTAGAACTCCTCCACCGTGCCGATCTCGCCGTCGGTCGCCTGGAGCGCGTAGCCGTAGAGTTCCTTCAGGCTCCTGAGCATCGTCCCTCCTTCGCGCGTCTGTGCGGCGCCCTGTCGCCGCGCCTCACGCAAGGGACGGGCCACGGCGCCGCGCTGGCGGGCGCGGGCTACGACGCGGCGGCAACC
>DASSSV010000101.1:0-5490 GCA_035708265.1 Thermomicrobiales bacterium
TCGCTGGAGATCCGTCCACAAGCGTTCCAAGTCGATCCCCTCGTAGGCGTGCGCGTAGAAGTTACGCAGGCCCGCGACCGCTCGCCACGGAACCTCCGGATGGCGCGCCTTGACCGCGTCCGAGATCTTCCCCGTCACATCCGCCAGTTGATACATGTTCCAGCAGAGCGCATCAACCAGGTCTGCACTGGCGAGCAGCGTCGCTTTCTCGACCGTGTGTAGCTGCGCAATGCGGGCAGCGCACCGCAGGGCGTAGCGCAGGTGATCGGGGTCGCGCTCCGGATGCTTGTTCGTCACAGCGCCACCAGGTCGCGCTCGATCGCCCGCCGCAGGTGCCCGCTCATCCGCGGCGTGCTGAGCGTCACCTGCACGGGATGCCCGAGGAGGTCTTCGAGCGCGGCGATGAGGCCGCCCGGGAAGAAGGGCGGGGTGACGTCGGCGGGCGTGACCAGGAAGTCGACATCGCTCGCCTCGTCGGCCTCGTCGCGCGCGACGGAGCCGAAGAGCCGGATCTCCGCCGCCCCGTGCGCCCGGGACACACGGGCGATCTCCTCGCGCCGCGCAAGGATGTCCCGTTTCGTGAGTGGTGCCATACCGCCCTCCGCCCCTTGCATCCGCAGTAAAGCCGAGTTCGCGGGAGGCTCTCAGGGGCATCGGCCAGTTGCTTCGTGGTCGTCCGGACGCCGACCTGCGGGTGCCGATCCCCCCGAATTACCGGCCGCGCCGCCAGCTAGCCACGCCCGAGATAGCGCCGGGTGACGCGCGGGCGCCGGTGGCCGAGCTGCGCGGAGACCCGCGCGTCGGCCTCGTCCGCCGGCACGCCGCACGCCACCAGGGCGGCGTGCTCGCGCTGCGCGTAGCCGTAGCGCAGGGCGTGCAGCCCGTCGCGCCGGATGCCCAGCGCGGCGCAGCCCCGCCGCAGCAGGCCGTAGAGCCGGTCGCTGGTGGCGACGAAGACGAGCGCGTCCGGCGGCCACCCGGCGATCCGGCCGGCCAGTTCGGCGGCGAGCTCGGCGGGCAGCGCGACGACCCGCTCCTTGCCTCCCTTGCCGACCAGCCGCACCGCCGCGCCGGCGACCTGGCCGGCGTGGAGCGCGTGGTGCCAGTGCTGGCGGGAGCGCAGCACCTCGTGGACGCGCGCGCCGGTCGCGGCGATGAGCCGCAGCGCCAGCCCGAGTTCCGGGTCGCGCTCCCCGACGTAGGCGATCAGGCGGGCGGCTTCGGCGGCCGACCAGGCCCGATCGCCGGGCGCCGGCGCCGGGGGGACGGCGGCGCGCAGCGCGAGCCAGTCCCGTCGCCGGCCGGGGCAGACGACCTCGACCAGCTTGAGGACGGCGCTGAGGTAGGCGCCCTGCGTCTTCGGTGCCAGGCCGCGCGCCGCGAGGTCCGCCAGCCACTCGCGCCCCCAGGCGGGGTGCCGCAGCTGCTCGGGCACGCTCTTGACGCCGTGGCGCTCATGGCACCACTCGGCGAAGGCCGTCGCGCCGCGAAGGTAGGCGTCCATTGTGCGCTGGGCGTGGATCTTGCCGACCGAGACGTCGCGCCCGTGCGGCAGGCGCTCCCTGGCGGCGTGGCGCGAGGTGCCGAAGGCGCGCGCGCCCGACCCCTCCGGCCCGTGGTAGAGGAGGAAGTACCTGACCTGCTTGCGGGGGCTCTCCAGCCCGCGCTTCGCCGGTCGCGTGGTCATGGCGCACCCCCGTGAGGGAGTCCCGCGGCGCTCGCGCGCCCCGGCGGTTTCGGCCGGCCTCGCCTCCCTCCGGCGCGCCGCACTGTCGCGCGAGCTGCGCGCTCAACGGCGTGGACCGGGCGACGACGACACCGACCCCGGCGGCCTCGCGGCCGACAGCGCCGCTGGGTGAGGGCGGCGCCGACCGGACGGACCGCGGTGGGCGGGCGCCGTGGCGCGCCGCTCCCCTGCCGGCCCGGTTACCCCACCTGACGCGCGGGGCGGACGGCACCCCGACGCGGGCGCGGGCGGCGTGACTGACGGGCACGCGGGCGGCACCGTGACGAGGTGCGGGCGGCTCGTTGACCGGCTACGAGCAGAGGACAAGTTCCACTATCAGCATACCATGTGTGCGGGCGGTTGGAAAGTCGCCCCGGGGCGACTTCACCCGCGCCCCGGCTTCGCCCGCGCCGCCTCGACGATCGCCACGACGGTCGGGGGTTGCGTGCAGAGGGCGTCGAGTACCTGGAACAGCGACCACTGACCGCGCAGGCCGGCACCCTGGGCGACGAGGATCGCCGCCATGCGCCGCGGCGCGAAGGCGTCGAGCTCGGTTAGGAAGGTGTCCGGCGTCAGCGCCGCGAGCCGGTGCGGCCGTAGCGCCGCGTCGGGGAATAGGCGCAGGTTTTCGGTGACGATCACCCGCGCCCCCGCCGCGATCGCGGCGGCCAGAGCGTGCCGGTCCTTCGTAGGTTCGCCAGCGTCGGGAGCAGGGGCTCGTACCCCGCGACGAGCGCGGCGGGGAAGTGGGCGGCCAGATGCGCCAGGAGCCGCCGCGCGAGGACGTCGGCGTCGGCGCGACCACGACGGGCGAGGAGGCGGGTCAGCGTGCGCTCGACCTCGGCCAGGATCTCCGCGCTCCAGTACGGGCGGTACAGCCCGGCCTCGGCGGCGCGGAGGAGGGTGTCGCGCGGCCCGGCCCGGGTACCCTCTGGGTGCAGCGCGTTGGCGTCGAGGACCGCCCCGCTGCCCGTCACGGCCGCGGTGTCGGCTCGCAGAAGTCGTCCTCGTCCATGCCGAGCGCTTCGCTCAACCGCGTGAGCTGCCGCAACCTCTCCCGGCGCGCCACGTCGCGCCGCCGCTTGTAGGCCAGGACGTCGCCGAAGCGGACGCGCCGGTGCGTGCCAGTCTGGCTATGCGGGATCGCCACCTGGTCGAGGAGGCGGACCAGGTATTGACGGGAGACGTTGAGGAGGTCGGCCGCCTCCTGGGTCGTCAGCTCGCGGCGTACCGGCAGTACGGTCACGGCGTTGCCCTCCGCCAGCGCCGGGATCGCCTGGGCGAGCACCCGCACGACCGAGGCCGGGAGGAGGATGGGGGCGCCGTCCGGCCCGATCAGTTGGGCCTCCACGGACCGGCCTTGTGCCAGCAGATCCGCCAGCGCCGCGAGCGTGTCCCGCTCCTCATCCGTCGCGGTAACGGGCTGTGGGGCCGTCGTCGCCATGGCCGTCTCTCCTGTGTCGCCGCGCTCGACCGCGACGCGGCCTGCCGCGCCGTCCCGATCTACCCAACCACCTCTGTAGCACCTATTCGCTATAAGTACAACTGCCGACGGCAGGCGTGGGCCATCGCCATGCCGGCCTGTCGCCCGCTCAGAAGCGCCCTTTGTAGTGGTCGAGCGGCGACTTCGCGCGCTTCTCCGCGCTCACGTCGGCGTTCGCCAGCTTGATGTAGCGCTTGGTCATCGCCAGGTCGGTGTGCCCGAGCATGTGCATGACCGCGAGCGGGTTCATGCCGGCGCGGATCGCCCAGATCGCGGCGGTGTGCCGGAACCGATGCGGGTGGGCGTGGGACACGCCGGCGCGGTCGCCGTGGCGGGTGAGGAGCCGGTGCAGCGTGCGCGGCTGGATCGGCCGCTCGTTCCACCCGAGGAACCAGGCGGCGTCCGGGCGCGGGTCCCACTTGCTGCGCTTCTGGCGCCACCAGCGCCCCATCTCGCGCTTCGCCCGCGCGCCCAACGTGATGCTGCGCGTCCGGCGCGACTTGCTCGTCTCGGCGCGGACGTTGATCTCCCCGCGCTCCAGGTCGACATCGGCCAGCCGGAGGCCGCACAATTCCGACTCCCGGATCGCCGTGTCGAGGAGGAGCGCGATGATCGCGCGCAGCCGCTGCCCGGTCCAGGTCGACGGCGCGCAGGCGCGCAGCAGGCGCGCCACCTCCTCGTCGGTGAAGGGGTCGGGCTGCTCGGTGTCGAGGCGCGGCGGCTTGACCCGGCGCAGGAAGGCGGCGTCGACGCCGTAGCACTCCTCGGCCTCGAGCCAGCGGAGCCAGGACTTGACGCGCGTCAGGTAGGTGTGCTGGGTGGTGCCGGTCAGCCCCTCCTCCGCCAGGGCGCGCAGCCAGCGGCGCAGGAGCGCGGCGTCGATCGCCTCGGGCGCGACCGCGCCGGCGAAGGCCCGGAAGCGCCCGAGCACGTCGCCGTAGTTGCGGAGGGTCTTGGCCGACTTGCCCTCGGACTCGAGCGCGCCGAGGTAGTCGCCGATGGCCGACCGCAGCGGGTCGAAGGGCAAAAGGAGAGGGTCGCGAGACACGTTCGCCCCCTGGTTTCAGGGGGCGATGGGCAGGACAACCTGGTGGTTTTCGGCGCCGCGGCTGGCAAACCCGCGGCCTGGGGAGCGGAAGACGGGATTCGAACCCGCGACCTTCTCCTTGGCAAGGAGATGCCCGGGCGGGCGAGCATGCCAGGCAGGACGCCGATTTCCGCGTGCCAGCGCGGGTCGCGCTCACCTCCACTCCCGTTCAGTTCCGGTTGTTCCCGGCTGCTCCCGGCGCCGTGACTCACGGCGTAACTCACCGGCCGGCGTCGCTACCCGCCAGATGCGTGGACCAGCGCCTGGGATAGCGGAGGCCTCGCGGGGCGGCGCCGGGCCGTCGACGCGGCATGAGCCCTCCTCACCGGCCCGGGCGGGCGACGATCGCGCGATCGACGGGGCCCGGGCGCGATCGATACGGACCGCGGTACGGTCCGGATCCGGACGGGCCACGTGCCCGGCAGCGCTACGCGCCGCGCCCCGTCTCGTCCTGCAGGTGGTCGATCAGCTTCGCCGCCGCCGCCTTGGACAGGCGGGGGTCGAACTCCTCCTCGCGCCCCGCCTGCTGGAGCAGGGTCTTGAGGTAGGAGGCCTGCGGGCCGGTCATCGGCTCGTCGCCGGTGGTCCAGTCGTCGGGGTCCTTGACCGGGTTCTGGCTCTGCGCGGGAAGCTCTTGGTCCGCCATGCTCACTCCTCCTGCGCGCCCGTCGCGCGCGACGAACGCGTGTTCGCATGACCGATGCCACGGCGGGCCCGTGCTCGCCGGGCGGCGGCGCCACACCCCGCCAGTGCGCCACCGGGGTGCGCTGCGCCTGCGCCTGCGGGCGCGGATCGGGCGCCCGTCCCGCGACGCTGCCCGTCCCGCCCGGCCTGGCAGCACCCCGACGCCGCCGGTGTGGACAACCGAGCGTGGCCGCGCGGGCCCGCGCGTTGCTCCCGCACCAGCCGCGGTGTGTCGCCCCCACGGGAGGAGGGTGCGGCGGCCCTGTCCCACGCGCGCCGTTCCGCGGTATCATCGGGGGCGCGAGAGGAGCGTCGCCGATGGCCGCCACGACCGCCCGCCGCGCTGAGGAGGCCCCGCCCCGCCGGGAGCTGCGGGGCGTGGTGGAGCGGATCACCTACCAGAACCCCGAGAACGGCTACACCGTGGCCCGGCTGGCCCCCGAGCGCCCGGAGGGCGAGGCACGCGCGGCGCAGAGCGACGACCGCCTGGTGACGATCGTCGGCACGCTG
>DASSSV010000102.1:0-12114 GCA_035708265.1 Thermomicrobiales bacterium
ACACGCTGGAAGTGGCCGAGCAGCGCCAGTTCGGCGGCGAAGGCGCGACCGGGCGTGCCCGGTCGCGGGAAGTCCGCCGCGATCTCGACCCGCACCGCCTGCCGGCCGGTCAGCGGGTCGGGGTGCGCCGCGGCCGGCGTCACCCGCACGGCGTCGCCGACGCGGTGCAGCGGCGCGCCGCGCTCCCCCGCCGTCCGCGCCACGACCTCCCACGCAGCCGGCACTTGCGGCTGCACCACGACCGGCACGCCCGGCTTGATGATCCCGGCCTTCTCCATCGCGATCTGCTCGATCGTGTCGCCGAGGACGGCGGTGTGGTCGATGCTGAGCGAGGCGATCACCGAGACGAGCGGCGTGACCGTGTTGACGCTGTCGAAGCGGCCGCCGAGCCCGACTTCGAGCACGGCGCAGCCGACCCGCCGCTCCGCGAATGCCACCAGCGCCAGCGCCGTCCCGAGGTCGTAGGTCGAGGGCGGCCCGAGTTCCGGGCGCCGCTCCAGCAGCACCGGGACGGTCTCTTGCAACCGCTCCACGATGGCCACGAGTTCCGCCGCTGCGATCGGCCGGCCGTCGACGCGTACGCGCTCGCGGTACTCGTGCAGGTGCGGCTGGCTGTAGAGGCCGGTGCGGCACCCGGCCGCGCGCAGGCAGGCGGCCAGGATCGCCGCCGTCGAGCCTTTCCCCTTCGTCCCGGCGATGACGACCGAGGGGTAGCGGCCGTCGGGCGCGCCGAGCAGGTCGAGCAGGGCGCGCATCCGCGGCAGATTGTGGATCGCCTCGGGCCGGTGGACGACCGGCTTGCGCCAGTCGGTGAACCCGAGCAGGTAGTCGAGCGCGGCGGCATACTCCATCGTCCCCCTCCCCACGCGGCGCGACGGCGACGAGCCCGTCGCGGCAAATGGTAGGGCATAGGCGGCGGCGGGGCCAGGGGTCGAACGGACGCAGGCAGGGATGGCTGGCACGCTTCGTGCGCTTATGGCCGCTCAGGCGCGCCCGGTCGGGGCCCCGCGGGCGCGCGAGGACGAGATGGTGGGGACGGTGCTCCCCCGCAACGTTGGACGACGCAGGAGGTAGACCGTCATGGGTATTATCGCGTGGCTGATCCTCGGCCTGATCGCCGGGTTCCTGGCGAGCCTGGTGATGCGGGGCGGTGGGTACGGCATCATCGGCGACGTTATCGTCGGCATCGTCGGCGCGCTGATCGGCGGGTTCATCTTCAGCGCCATCACCGGCAACGGCATCACCGGCTTCAACGCCTGGTCGATCTTCGTCGCCTTCGTCGGCGCCGTGATCCTGATCGCGATCCTGCGGGCGCTCTCGCCGCGACGCGCCTACTGACCCCGCGCGGGCGAACACCGCGAAGAAACCGCGCCCCAACCTCGGGGCCGGTCTCTTCCGTATCTCTGCGCCCGGCGCCGACCTAGCGCGGCCGGCGCGCGAACCGCAGGAGCCCGACGCCGAGGACCGCGCCGGCCAGCGCACCCAGCGCCGCCGGCCCGGCGACCGCGACCAGCGGGACGAGCATCAGGATCAGCAAAACGATACCAACCCGGTCCAGCGTTCCGAGCACGATCGTGATTCTCCCCAGTGACCCGGCGCGCCGGGCTGCACGGCGCGCCGGTATTGTTGTCCGCGGGGAGCATACCACGAGCGCGTCGTCCTGCCTGCCCCCCGAATGGGCTAAATCGCGCGGGGCATCCGGGGGGCAGACGATAGACGATAGACGATAGACGATAGTACGAGCGGAGGGGGACCGCACACGGCAGGGGCCATCCCCTACCGTCTATCGTCTATCGTCTATCGTCTCGCTTCCCACGCGCGCCGCGGCGGGCTAGAATCACGGGCGGCGACGGACGGGCGAGGCACGGAGGGGGAGATGGCGGAGGATCTGCTGGTCGAGCGGCGCGGCGCGGTCGCGACGTTGGTGCTCAATCGCCCCGAGGTCCACAACGCCTTCCGCTACGACATGTGGCGCGGCATCGCCGCCGCGATGCGCGACTTCGGCGCGGACCCCGCCGTGCGCGCGATCGTCATCCGGGGCGCCGGCGAGCGCGCCTTCGCCTCCGGCGCGGACATCGCCGAGTTCCCGGAGCGGCGCGGCACGCCGGAGCGGGCCGCGGAGTACCACGCGGCGGTCGCCGACGCCCTCGGCGCGGTCGCGGAGGCCGAGCGGCCGGTCATCGCGATGATCCACGGCTACTGCATCGGCGGCGGGTGCGAACTGGCGATCGCCTGCGACCTGCGGATCGCCGACACGCGGGCGCGCTTCGGCATCCCGGCCGCCAAACTCGGCGTCGTCCTCGGCGTACAGGAGTTGCGGCAACTGGCGGGGCTAGTGGGGGTAGGGGCGGCGAAGGAGATCCTCTACACCGGGCGGCTCTTCGACGCGGACGAGGCGCTGCGTATCGGGCTCGTCAACCGGGTGGCGCCGCCCGAGGACTTGCAGGCAGTCGTGGACGAGGTGACCGGGCAGATCGCGGCCAACGCGCCGCTCGCCGTCGCGGCGGCGAAGGCGCTCTTGGGCCGGGTGGCGCGTGGCGACACGCCGGAGGACCTGGCCGCGGCCCAGGCCGCCTTCGGCCGCCGCGCGCTCGGCAGCGAGGACCACCGCGAGGCGGTGCGCGCGTTCCTCGAAAAGCGCCCGCCGCGCTTCACGGGACGATGAGACGGCAGACGGCAGTCGGCAGTACCGGCCGCGTCGTCGCTGACTGGGTCGGCCTACGGAAGCCCTCTCTGCCGTCTGCCGTCTGCCGTCTCACTTCTTGCCGCCGAGGTGCCGGGTCAGCTCCTGCTGCAACTTGCCGACGTGCTTGCGCTCGTCCTGAATGAGTTCCTGGAAGAGTTGCCGGCACTCCGGCTCGCTCTGGGCGTCCTTCTGGTACTTCTCGTAGGCTTCGATGGCCTCCAGTTTGCTCGCCAGCGTCTGGATGAGGTCGTAGGTCAGGTTATCCATCGGGCTCTGCTGCGTGGACATGACTCCTCCTCCATCGTGGTTACCCGGCACGGGCGCGGGCAATCGTTCGTCGCGGGCTGCCTCCGCAGGAGCCATGCCACATGGGCGTGGGCGCGAGGGATGGGGAGGGCGCGATGGCGGGCGGTGAGGCGGCGCAGGGCGGGCTGCCGATCATCAAGAAGGGGCCGCCGGCGCGCTCGGCGCGCTGCGGCGAGTCGCCGCCGCCCGAGTTGCTGGCGGGGATCGCGCAGTTCAACGCGGGCGAGTACTGGGAGTGCCACGAGACGCTGGAGGGCATCTGGCGCGTCGAACCCGACCCGATCCGCTATCTCTACCAGGGCATCCTCCAGGTCGGCGTCGGCTTCTACCACCTGCGCCGCGGCAACTACCGGGGCGCGGTCAACAAACTCGCCGGGGGCCTCGCCTACCTCGCCCCGTCCGAACCGGCCTGCCTCGGCGTCGACGTGCGGCGGCTGCGCGCCGAGGCGGGCGCTGTGCTCGCCGCGCTGCAAGCCCTCGGCCCGGCCCGCCTCGCCGACTTCGACGCCCGCGACCTGCCGCGCGTCCGGCTGGGGGGCCAGGCGGCCGGCGAAGACGGTGGGGCGGGCGGTTGAAACCGCGCCTGAATGGCCTACGGCCGCGAAGTCCGCCTGCGCGGACTAATGACGAGGTCCCGTCCCAACCAGCGGAGGCGGGTTTCGTGGCGAGCCGCGGCGAGCCCCTCGTCGCGGTTTCAACCGCGGGCGCGCTGCCCCGCCGTTGATCGCGCCCCACACGCTACAATGGCCCGAGAGGCGCGGCCAGCGCGGCCCGCGCCGGGGCACGAGAGGGGAGAGGGCTATATGACCGCGACACCGCAGTTGCTCGACGCCGCCTGGGAACTGGGGCCGGAACTGGTCGCCGACCGGCGCTACCTGCATCAGCACCCCGAGTTGGGGTTCCAGGAGGAGAACACCGCCCGCTTCATCGCCGAGAAGTTGCGGGCGCTGGGGCTCGAGGTCCAGACCGGCGTGGCCGGCACCGGCGCCGTCGCGCTGCTGCGCGGCGGCAAGGGCGCGGGGCGCTGCGTCCTCCTGCGCGCCGACATCGACGCGCTGCCGATGGACGAACTCAACAACGTCCCGTACAAATCGGAGACGCCGGGGGTGATGCACGCCTGCGGCCACGACGCCCACGCCGCGATCCTCCTCGGCGTCGCCAAGGTGCTGACCGCGCGGCGGGGCGAGTTCGCCGGGGCGGTGAAGTTCGTCTTCCAGCCGAGCGAGGAGGCGCCGCCCGGCGGGGCCAAGCCGATGATCGCGGCCGGCGTGCTGGAGAATCCCCACGTCGACGCCTCCTTCGGCATCCACATGGCCCAGCAACTGCCGGCCGGGACGATCGGCATCGCCGACGGCCCGATGGCCGCCGCGCCGGACGGCTTCGTCGCGCGCGTGCGCGGCGTCGGCGGACACGCTGCCCTGCCTCACCTCGCGGTGGACCCGATCGTGATCGCGGCCCAGTGCGTCGTCGCACTCCAGACGCTGGTCAGCCGCGAGGTCAACCCGCTGCGCCAGGTCGTCATCACCGTCGGCTCGTTCCACGCCGGCACGGTCAGCAACATCATCCCGCCCGAGGCCGTCTTCGAGGCGACCGTGCGCACCTTCGACCCCGCGGTGCGCCGGCAGATGGCCGAGCGCATCCCCGCGCTCGTCAAGGGGCTCGCGACGGCGCTGCGCGGCGAGGCCGAGGTAGAGTACAGCTTCGGCTACCCGCCGGTCATCAACAACGCCGCGGCGACCGCGCTCGTCCGCGAGGTGGCCGTCGAACTCGTCGGCCCCGAGCGGGTGGTGACGATGGAGCCGGGGATGTACGGCGACGACATGGCCTACTTCCTGGAGCGCGCGCCCGGCTGCTACTTCAGCATCGGCACGAACAACCCGGAGCGCGGCCTGGTCTACGGCCACCACCACCCGCGCTTCGACATCGACGACGAGCAATCGCTGCCGGTCGGCGTCGGCGCGCTCGCCGGCGTGGCGTTGCGCTATCTCGCGAGTGACGAGTGACGAGTGACGAGGGGACGGGGGCGGGATGAGGATACCGGTCGGGCGAGCGGCGGTGGAGCTGGTGCAGGGGAATATCGTCGAGCAGGACGTCGACGCGATCGTCAACGCGGCGAACTCGGCGTTGAGCGGCGGCGGGGGCGTGGACGGCGCGATCCACCGCGCGGCCGGGCCGGAGCTGCTGGCGGAGTGCCGGACGCTCGGCCGCTGCCCGACCGGCGAGGCGCGCATCACGAAGGGCTACCGGCTGCAGGCGCGACACGTCATCCACGCCGTCGGGCCGGTCTACCGCGGGCAGCCGCGCGACGCCGAACTGCTGGCCGGCGCCTACCGCGCCAGCCTCGCGCTCGCCTCGCAGCACGGGCTCAAAACGGTCGCCTTCCCGGCGATCAGCACCGGCATCTACGGCTACCCGCTGGCCGAGGCCGCGCCGCTGGCGCTGCGGACGGTGCGCGACGAGTTGGAGCAGCACCCCGAGATCGCCCTGGTCCGCTTCGTGCTCTTCAGCCGGGACGCCTACGAAGCGTTCGCGCGGGCCGCGCGCGACGTCTTCGGCGCGGCTGCCGACGCCTCGTAGGGGATCGGGCGGCCGAAGCCGCGGCTTGGAAACGTCCCAACCCGCGGAGGCGGGTTTCGCGGCGAGCGCAGCGAGCCCCTAGCGGCGATTGCACTCGCCGGCACAGCCGCGGGCGCGGGACAGAGAGAGGACGCATGGCCCGATGATCGCGAATCGGTTGCGCGGGTTCTTCGCGAGGGAGGCGCTGGCGCGCACGACGATCGCGCTCTACGAGTTGCCGATGGAGTACCCCTCGGTCCGTTGGCGGCAGGAGCTGCCGCCCGAGCCCGGCGAGGGGCCGGACCATGACGCGCAGGCGCGCGCGCGGCAGGAGTGGCTGGTGCGCACGGCGCTCCTGCTGGTCGAGGAGCAGACTCCGCTCCTCACCCACGACCTGCAGACGCGGGTGATCGGCCGGCTCGACGAGTTCGTCGACTATCGCATGACCTGGGACAAGTTCGCGCAGCAGTCGCCGCCCCGCGAGGAGGGCGGCCTGCTGCTGGCCGAGGTGGAGACGAGTATCCTCGCCGGGAGCCCGCCCGAGTTCCGCTCGCGCCTCTACCAGCGCGTGACCGGCCGCAGCGCCTTCACCATCGTCGCCACGCTCCTCGACGGCTTCGCCGCCGACACCATCCGCACCATGCCGCCCGCCGTCCAGGGCTGGGCCTGCCTCTGGCTGACCTACCTGATCCGGTGGTACCAGGCGGAGGGGCCGGCCGGGCTCAGGGGCCGCACCTCACGCCACCCGCACTTCTTCGCGCCGGGCGGCATCCCGGACGAGGGCGACTTCCCCCGCGCCGGCTGACGCGGCGGGGGCTGGACAAGCCGGCGTTGCGTGGTATCGTAGCGGTAGAAGCATCGCCACACGTCCATCTCGTCGTCGCAGCAGTCGCTCCAGTGGGACAGCCGCAGAGTCTCCGGGCGGGCCACGCGCGTGGTCCCCGCCTTGCGTTACCCGCGGCGAGAGGAGGCGCGGAGATGGCCGGGTCGACGAGCGGCGCGCAGCGCCGCAAGGCCGGGGCGACGATAGGACGGGCCACGCCGGTACGGGGTCGGGCGGCGGGCGCCACGGCGGAACGCGCCCGCGTCGAGGCGGCGCTGCGCGCGAGCGAGGCGCGCTTCCGCGCGATCTTCGACTGCGCCGCCATCGGCATCGCGCTCACCACCCCCGAGGGGGAGTTGCTGGAGGCGAACCGGGCCTTGCAGGCGATGGTCGGCTACAGCGGCGACGAACTGCGGCGGCTCGGCTATCTCCCGGTGACGCACCCCGACGACCGCGCGCGGCAGGCCGCGCTCCAGCATGACCTCATGACCGGCGCGCGCGGCCGGTACCAGCTCGAGAAGCGCTACATTCGCAAGGACGGCCGGGTGATCTGGGTCAGGGTGCTGGTTTCCGCCATCGCGGGCCAGGACGGGGCGCCACGGCAGGTGGTCGCCCTGATCGAAGACATCACCCGGACGAAGCGGCTCGCCGCGCAACTGGCCGAAGCCCGCGAGGCCAAGCGCCGCCGCCTGGCACGCGAATTGCATGACGGCGCCGTGCAGCAGCTCCTCGCCGTGAGCTACCGGCTCGCGGAAGCGCAACGGCAGGCGGCGGAGGGCGGGTCCGGCGTCTCGCCCGACTCGACGCTCGCGGCGGCACGCCGGGAGGTGCTGCAGGTCGCGGCGCAACTGCGCGGCCTGATCGGCGAGTTGCGGCCGGCGGACCTGGCGGACGGCGGCCTCGCGGCCGCGCTGGAGCGCTACGCCGCCACCCTGCGCCGTGCGGGCGGCCCGGCGATCGCAGTGGCGCTGCCGCCCGACGCGGCGACGTTGCCCCGGCCGGGCGCCCTCTGCCTCTTCCGCGTCACCCAGGAGGCGCTGCGCAACGCCTGTCGCCACGCCGGGGCCACCCGAATCGGCGTCCGGCTGCGCCGGCGGAGGGAGGCGGTCGTGCTGCGGGTCCGCGACGACGGGCACGGCTTCCCGGCACCGGCCCGCCTGCACCACTTCGCCCAAACCGGCCACTACGGCCTCGTCGGCCTGGCCGAGCGGGTCGCCCAGGCCGGCGGGGAACTCACCATCCGCTCCCGCCCGGGGGCGGGCACGATCGTGACGGTCCGCCTCCCGCTGGGCCAGATCGAGGGCGACGATGGCGGCGCCGATCCGGGTGCTGCTGGCCGATGACCACCCGCTCGTGCGCGCCGGCATCCGCGCGACGCTGGCCGCCGTGCCGGACGTCGTGCTGGTCGCCGAGGCGGCCGACGGCTACGCGGTCCAGCGGCTGACCCAGGACTGCGGGTTCGACGTGCTGGTGCTGGACCTGGGCATGTCCGGCCCGTCCGCGACGTCGCTCGTCCGCGCGGTGCGCGCGCGCTGCCCCCACGCGCGGGTGCTGATCCTCACCGCCCACGACGAAGATGCCTACGTGCGCGGCGTCGTCGCGGCCGGCGCGGCGGGCTATGTGCTGAAGGACGAGGCCCCCGAGAATCTGGTGCAGGCGATCCGCAGCGTGGCGCGCGGCGGCGCCTGGTTCAGCCAGGCGATCGTCGAGACGCTGGTGCGGCCGGAGCGTGTCGACCTCCAGGGCCCGCCCGACCTGACCAGGCGCGAGCGCGAACTCTTGCACCTCGTCGCGCAGGGCCGTGATAACGCCGAGATCGCCGCCGAACTGCACCTGGGGGAGCAGACGGTGCGCAACTACCTCAGCCGCCTCTACACCAAACTCGGCGTCAACTCGCGCGCCGCCGCGATCATCTGGGCGCGCGACCACGCGCGCGACTGACGGCGCCGACCACGGGCCGGCCCGGTCGCGCCCGCGTATACGTGTACCCGCCCACACGGGACAAATGTACCGCGCGGTCGGGTATTGCTATGTCTAGTCGGCACGCCGCGCATCTGCTGTAATGGGCACACTGAGGGAGAGGAGAGGACGCCAGCGCAACCGACGCGACCATGGCCCGGCGCACCCCGCGAAGGGGTGGGCCGGACCGGCGCCCTCTACCCGGCCCTCCCCGCACCGCGCGGCTACCGGCGGCGGCGAGCCTTCGCCCCGCCGTTGGGCCTCCGTTCCCCCATTCCTCCTCGGGCGGCCGGCGTGGCTGGCGCCGGCCGCCTCCCCCCGGCGAAGTACGAATGACGAATGGCGAGTGACGAGCGGCGGGCGATGGGTGACGGGCGGCGGGTGAGGGCCGGTCGATTCCCGCCGCGCGGTATCGCGGGAGGAAGCCGATGATCGCGACGATCTTCGTGCCGCTGGACGGTTCGGCGGGGTCCGCGCAGGCGGCGCCCTACGCCGCGCGGCTGGCGCGGTCCACCGGCGCCCGCCTGGTCCTCTGCCTCGCCGCGCCGCCCGCGGCGCGCGACGATGAGGAGCGTGCCGCTCACCTGACCGGCCTCGCCGCGCGGGTGGCCGCCTCCGGCGTCGCCGTCGAGACCGCCGTCGCCGCCGGCGCAACCCCCGACGCGCTCCTCGCCGCGGCCCGCCGCCGGCGTGCCGACCTCGTCGTGCTGGCCGCCGACGGCCCCGACGGCGCCTGGCCCAGCCGCGCCGCCCGCATCGCCGACCTGTTCCTCCAGTGCGCCGGGGTGCCGGTTCTGCTCGTCCCCGCCTCCCGCGCGGCCCCCGCGCTCGGGGAGGATTGCCTGCTTGAAGTACGAAGTACGAGGTACGAGGTACGAATGACGAGCGATGAGCGATGAGCGATGAGTGTCGGGCGCGGGCGCGGTGAGTTGATCGCCCATGTTGGGCACCGGTGCGGCCCGCCTGATTCGTCATTCGTACTTCGTCATTCGTACTTCGTACTTCTAGACGGGGGGAGAGATGGACGATCTGCTGCTGGCCCCGGTATACCAGTCGGGGGTGGATGGCGCCGCCGCGCGGGAGGCGGCGGCGCGGGCGGCGCGCGTGGAGCGGCTGGCGTGCGCGGCGCTCTGGCGCGCGGCCGGGGCGCTGCTGCGCGAGCGCCGCGAGGCGCGCGGCTGGTCGCAGCAGGGCCTCGCCCGCCGCGCCGGCGTGCCGCTCGGCGTCGTGGCGCAGTACGAACTGGGGGAGAAGCGGCGGCCGGCGCCGGCCGACTGGCGGCGGGTCACGACGGCCCTCGGGCTCGACCTGGCCCGGTTCCTCGACCGGGCGGTGGCGCGCGCCGCGGGGCGGCTGGCGGGCGATGGGGCGGCGGAGGCGACCGCGGCCTGCCTGGCGCTCTACGCGCTGGCGCGACACGTCCGGCAGACGGCCGGGCCGGCCGGGCACACCGACTGACCTGGGCGCGCGACGGCTCAGCCGATCGTCGCCAGCCGCTCGCCGATCTTCACCGTCTGGCCGGCCTGGACGGCGAGATCGCGCACCGCGCCGTCGCGCGGGGCGGTGATTTCGTTCTCCATCTTCATCGCCTCGATCACGCAGATCAGGTCGCCGGCCGCGACCCGCGCGCCCTCGTCCACCGCCACGCGGAGGACCGTGCCCTGGATCGGGCTGACCAGCGCGCCGTCGCCACTCGCGGCCCGCCCGGCCGCTGCCGGGCGTCGCTGCGCCTTCATCGCCGGGCGCGGCGGGCCGGCCACGGCCGGGACTGCGCCGTCCTCGTCGAAGAGGCGCACGGCGAAGCGCTTGCCGTTGACCTCCAGCGTGTAGCGGTGCGGCGCGGCCGGCGCGGCCTCCGCCTCCCTGGCCGGCTCGATCTCGGCCGGCGGCAGGTCGCGGCCGATACCCTCCCGCTCGATCCAGTCGGTCGAGACGCGCCCCTCACGGAAGACCGGGGAGCGCAGGACCAGGAGGTCGAAGGGGATAGTCGAGGCGACGCCGCCGATGACGTACTCGCCGAGCGCGCGCTCCATCCGGGCGGTCGCCTCGGCGCGGTCGCTGCCCCAGGCGATCAGTTTGGCGATCAGCGAGTCGTAGCGCTCGGAGATGACCGCGCCGGTCTCGGCCGCGCTGTCGATCCGCACGCCGAAGCCGCCCGGCTCCTTGTAGCGCGTGATCGTGCCGGGGGTCGGGGCGAAGCCGCGCGCCGGGTCCTCGGCGTTGATGCGGCACTGGATGGCGTGGCCGCGCAGCGCGATGTCGTCCTGCGCCCAGGGCAGCGGCTCCCCGGCCGCCAGCCGGAGCTGCGCCTTGACCAGATCGACGCCGGTCACCTCCTCGGTGACCGTGTGCTCCACCTGGATGCGCGTGTTCATCTCCATGAAGTAGAAATTGTGGTCGCGGTCGAGCAGGAATTCGAGCGTGCCAGCGCTCTCGTAGCCGACCGCGCGCGCCAGCGCGACCGCCGCCGCGCCCATCCGCGCCCGCAGCGCGGGATCCACCACCGGCGAGGGCGCCTCTTCGATCAACTTCTGGTGGCGACGCTGCACCGAGCACTCGCGCTCGCCCAGGTGAATGATGTGGCCGTGCCTATCGGCGAGGACCTGGATCTCGACGTGCTTCGGCGCCTCGATGTACCTCTCGACGTAGAGCGTCGGGTTGTTGAAGAACGCCTGCCCCTCGCGCGCCGCACCGGCGAACGCCTCCGGCGCGCCGGCCGGCGAGCGCGCCACGCGGAAGCCGCGCCCCCCGCCGCCCCCCGCCGCCTTCAGCGCCAGCGGATAGCCCCAGCGCTCGCCGCAGGCCAGCACCTCGGCCGCGTCGGCGACCGGCCCAGCGGTCCCCGGCACGACCGGCACGCCGGCGGCGACCGCCAGCCGCCGCGCCTCGATCTTGTCGCCCATCGCCTCGATCGCCGGCGCGGGCGGCCCGACCCAGACCAGCCCGGCCTCGACCACCGCGGCGGCGAACGTCGCGTTCTCGGCCAGGAAGCCGTAGCCGGGGTGGACCGCGTCGGCGCCGGCCCGCAGCGCCACCTCGACGATCCCCGGCACGTTGAGGTAGGGCCGCGTCGCCGCGCCCGGCTCGACCAGGAACGCCTCGTCGGCGTAGCGGACGTGCGGCGCGTCGCGCTCCTCCTCGCCGTAGATCGCCACCGTCGCGACGCCCAGCTCGCGGCAGGCGCGCATCACGCGGATCGCGATCTCCCCCCGGTTGGCCACCAGCACCTTGGCGAACATGCGTCCCTTTCCAGGCGGCAGTCGTCGGTCGTCAGTCGGCAGTAAGAGTCGTCAGTCGTCGGTCGTCAGTCCCCAGTAGAGGAGTCGGGCGGGCGGGCGGCCAGACAGTGAGGCGGCGCGTAGGGCTCCGTTACTGCCGTCTGCCGTCTGCCGACTACCGACTCGCCCCGGTCAGGCGGGCGGCATTGCCCCAGCGGGGGCGCAGGCCGCGCACGCGCGCGGAACCCTGCCCCTGCCCCTCCAGCCGCCCGGCCAGCGCCCACGGCCGCCACGGCGCCGGCGGCGCCGCCTCTCGCCGCCGCGCCGCCAGGTACCCCTCCAGCGCCGCCATCAGCGCCGCCGCCTCGTCATCCCCCGCCGCCGGCCGTATCTCCACCCGCCCACCCATCACTCGTCACTCGTCACTCGTCACTCGCTCGTACTTCGTACTTCGTCATTCGTACTTCGTCACAGGGGGATGTTCCCGTGCTTGCGTGGCGGGCCGCTCTCGCGCTTGGCGAGACACAGCTCCAGGCCGCGGATGAGCCAGGGGCGCGTCTGGCCCG
>DASSSV010000103.1:0-6842 GCA_035708265.1 Thermomicrobiales bacterium
AATTACCGTGCCAGCCGCATGAGCGAGGAGGTCCGGCGGCTGACGGACGGGCGGGGGGCGGACGTGGTCTTCGAGAACCTGTCCGTGCCCGAGCTGTGGGCGGAGAGCCTGGCCAGCGCGGGCGTGCTGGGGCGGGTGGTCACCTGCGGGGCGTTGGGCGGCGGGGCGGTCGAGACCAACATGCGCGCCTTCTACGTCAAGCACCTGAGCCTGCTCGGCGCGCGCGCCGCGCCGATGAGCCAGGTGCGCGAGGTCTTCCGCCTGGCGGGCGAGGGCAGGCTGCGGCCGGTGATCCATCGCTGTTTCCCGCTGGCGGAGGCGAGCGCAGCCCAGGCGTTGGTCGAGAGCCGGGAAGTCTTCGGCCGCGTGCTCCTCACCGTGTCCTGAGTTCGCCCCTCGCCGCGGAAGCCGAACCGCGTAGGGTTCGGTCCCTTGCGTACGTACAACGCGCGTGCTACAACAAGGGGGCGACGCGCCGACGGGTGAGCGAGGGGCGGGCCGGTGAAGACGGCGGCGAAGGGGAAAGCGACGGCGGGGCGCGGCAAGGCCGCGCCGGCGAAGGCGGCGGCCAGGCGGCCGGCGAAGGCGACATCGCGCGCGAAGCGCCCGGTCGCCGCCGCGCCGAAGCCGGCCCCGAGGCGCGCCTTCCGCTGGCCGGAGTGGCGCGTCGGCGCGGAATTGCGGCGCGACATCATCGCGGTCGGGCTCGTCGTGCTGGCCCTGCTGACGCTGCTGAGCCTCCTCGGCACGCGCGGCGGCATCCTCGGACTGTGGGGCGACGCGCTGCGCCGCGTCTTCGGCTGGGCCGCCGTCCTGGTGCCGCTGGCGCTCCTCGGCTGGGTCGCCGACGCCTTCCGCGCGCACCCGGTCGCGCCCTTCGGCCCGCGCCGCCGCCACGTCCTCGGCTCCCTGCTGCTACTCGCCGCCATCCTCGGCATCCTGCACCTACCGGCGACCGACATGCTGGCCTGGGGCGAGAGCGGCAAGGGCGGCGGCGAACTCGGCTACCTGATCGCCGCGCCGCTCGTCGCCGCGCTCCGCCCGGTCGGCGCCGCGCTGGTCCTGCTCGGCGTCGCGACGATCGCGCTGATGATCGCGCTCAACACCAACCTGCCCGAACTCTGGCGGGGCTTCACCGCGCTCGGCCGCGCGGCGCGCCGGGCGCTCGTCCCGCGCCCCGCGGCACCGGTGTCGCCGCAAGTGATGACGATCGCGCGCCCCGAGCCGTCGGTCGCGCCGCCGGAACCCGAGCCCGAGGAGGCGCCGGCCGCGGAGCGGGAGGCGCCGGTGATCAACCTGCCGCCCTCGGCCGCGCGACCGGCGAAACCGGCCGCGGAGGCGCCGGCCGAGCCCACCGCGCCGCTCGTCGTCGGCGCGGGGCAACTGCCGCTGCCCGGCACACCGGACCAGCCGCGCTACAAGTTGCCCGCGCTGACCGACCTGCCGCTCTACGACTCGGTCCTGCCCGACCGCGACGAGCTGGACCGCAAGGCGCGGCGCATCGAGGAGACGCTCACGGCGTTCAGGGTCGAGGCGCGCGTGCGCGAGATCAACCCCGGCGCGGCGGTGACGCAGTTCGCGCTCGAACCGGGGCTCGGCGTCTCGGTGCGGCGCATCAAGTCGCTGGAGAACGACCTGGCGCTCGCCCTGGCCGCCACCTCGATCAACATCGAGACGCCGATCCCCGGCCAGCCGCGCGTCGGCATCGTCATCCCCAACCTGAACATCGCCAAGGTCGGGCTGCGCGAGACGATGGAGTCGAAGGAGTTCGTCCGCTCGAAGGCGAAGTTGCCGGTCGCGCTCGGGCGCGACGTCAACGCGCGCTACATCGTCGCCGACCTCGCGCGGATGCCGCACCTGCTGATCGCCGGCTCGACCGGCTCCGGCAAGTCGGTCTGCCTCAACTCGATCATCTCCACCTTCCTCCTCACGCGCACGCCGGAGGATCTCAAATTGGTGATGATCGACCCGAAGATGGTCGAGCTGGTCGGCTATAACGGCATCCCCCATCTGAAGGGCCCGGTCGTGGTCGAGATGGACAAGGTGGTCGGGACGCTCCGCAAGGCGCTCAGCGAGATGGAGCGGCGCTACCAGCTCTTCTCGAAGCTGCAGGTGCGCAACATCGACGGCTACCAGGCGCGGCGCGCGCTCGACCCGTCGCTGGAGAACCTGCCCTACCTGGTCATCATCATCGACGAGCTGGCCGACCTGATGATGACCGCGCCTGACGAGGTGGAGACGGTGCTGGTACGCCTGGCGCAGATGGCCCGCGCCACCGGCATCCACCTGATCATCGCCACCCAGCGCCCCTCGGTCGACGTGCTGACCGGGCTGATCAAGGCCAACTTCCCGGCGCGCATCGCCTTCGCCGTGACCTCGCAGATCGACAGCCGGGTGATCCTCGACATGCCGGGCGCCGAGCGCCTGCTGGGGCGCGGCGACATGCTCTTCCAGGACCCGAGCCAGGCCAAGCCGATCCGCGTGCAGGGCACCTTCGTCGACGACCCCGACATCGAGCGGATCGTCGCCGACTGGCGCCGCGAGGTCCCGCAGCCGCAGTACGAGCCGGAGTGGATCAACGTGCCGGTCTACACGCCGGGCGGCGAGGGCGACGACGAGGACAAGGACGCGCAGATGCTGGAGCAGGCGCTCGACGTCGTCCAGCAGCACGGCACGATCTCGACCTCGATGCTCCAGCGCCGGCTGCGCATCGGCTACAACCGCGCCGCGCGGCTGATCGAGCAACTGGAGGAGGAGGGCTACATCGGCCCCTCCGAGGGCGCGCGCGGCCGCACCATCCTCCACGGTCGCGAGCGCCGCCCCGGTGGCCCCGCCGGCGACGCCCCGCCCTTCGACGACGAGTGACGCGCACTCCATCGTGGCCCGGTTCTTGCTATCGCGACCACAGATGTGGCGGGCGCGTGGAGGTCGGCGGCGATGCGCATCGATGTGTTCCGGGACGGCGAACTGGCGGCATCATTCAATTACGGCGCGCTGCCGTCGTACTACGGCGCGGCCGGGCGCCGGGTGAAGGCGCTCGTCGCCGCCCCGCACCCGGTCCACAACCTCTGGACCGGCGAGACCCTGAGCGCCCCGCCGCTCGACCGGCCCGACTGGTGGGCCTCGCAGATTCTCAGCGCGGGACTCCGCGACCGCGGCTTCAAGGTCACCTTCAGTACCGCCCTCGCGGCGGCCGGCCCGGAGCGCCCCACCCCGCCTCCCGAGCGCCGCCCCGACGCCCGCATCACCGCGTAGCGGGCTGGCGGTTGCAACCGCGGCTGAATGGCCTCACGGCCACAAAACCCGTTCGTGCGGGTAGGAGAATCCCCGGGCGGCCTTCGTGACGGCGTAGCCGTCTTCAGCCGTCCGGCCCCCGCATCGGCTATCCTTTCTCCGATTGCTGGCGATGACTTCAATCGTTCTGATGTTCTGACGTAGTGAAATGGCTCTCGCCGACCCGTCCTCAGCACAATTGATCGGCGCCTGTGCATGCGACCGGCATCGGCGGTCCATCGAGCGAGATGCGGCGAGGCCCCGCCGATGTGCAGGGATGATCACGAGCACAAGTCTGACAGTGAAAATTACGACGGCGCCCCCTCTGCAGGCACTCCGTATTCCACAAGGAGTGGCACCAGTCGGGCACTGTGGTGTCCAGCACTCTCCTCCAGTTCCCCGATCAGGCACAGCGTCGCCGCGGCAAGGGCACGACGCAGTTCCGGCGCATCGAGCGAGCGGACCAGCACCTCGGCAAGCGGATCAGTGACCGAAGCGGGGAGCCGATCAGCGGCTACAACGGCATAGCGAGCATCATCGCCCAATCGAAGACACGCCAGAGCGAGGATCTGATCGCGGATCCCCCTGATGAAGTATTCGGCCTGCCAGCGCTTGTTGCGCTCGATGCACGCCCTGGCATGAAACACGTGGAGCCAGCCCATGCCGATGAGATAGGACGCCTCGGGCTGCGGCGGCGCCGCCAACTCGTGAGTGGCACCGAAGAGCGCGCGAAACTTCGGACCGCGCGCCCCCAGGTCCTCCGCCGCCATCACCGACACGTCGACCTGCAGCCCACCGGGCAGCAGCAACACCCGCGAGATCCTCCTTGGGCTCGCATGCAGATCAACATGGTGGATCACGCCAAAATCCCGATCGAGCAGGTGCGTCCAGCGATCGAGGACATCCTCAAGCCTGTTCCCATCCGCGACCCCGAAGGCAAGGTCGACATCAGACCACCGGTCGCCCAGACCGATCGCACTAGAACCAGCCAGGGCTCCTCCCGTGACCCGTGGGTCGCCCCTTGCCAGTTCAAGGAGACGATCGCGCACCCGGTCGCGAAACTCGGCGGTAAACATGCCGCTCCCCCCTCTGCTTCCGGTTGAGCATCCTATGGTCCACGCCACGCTCGTGGCGGCGATCGTCGTCAACGCCGACCAGCAATCAGGATATACTTCTCGCATGGCGGAGCGGCACGGGGCGGCGGACGAGGCCGCGAGCAACCCGGACTTGGTGGCGGCGGTGCGCGACGAGATCGCGGCTGCGGGCGGCCGGATCACCTTCGCGCGCTACATGGACCTGGCGCTCTACCACCCGCGGCACGGCTACTACCTCGGCGCGGCGGAGCGGCCCGGGCGGACGGGCGACTTCATCACCTCGCCCGAACTCTCGCCGCTCTTCGGCCATTGCCTGATGCGCCAGGCCCGCGAGGTCTGGGACCTCCTCGGCCGGCCCACGCCCTTCACCGTCATCGAGTACGGCGCGGGCGGCGGGCGCCTGGCGCGCGACCTCCTCGTCGCCGCGCGCGCCGAGGCGCCGGACTTCGCGGCGGACCTGCGCTACGTGCTGCACGAGGCCAATCCCCACCGCCGCGCCGAGGCGGCCCGCCGCCTGGCGGACGCCGGCGTCGCCAAGCGGGCGTCCCTCGAAGCGCCGGGCGAGGAGGCGGGCGCCGCGCCGGTCGCCGGCCTGATCCTGACCAACGAGTTCGTCGACGCGCTGCCGGTCCACCGGGTCGTCTGCCGCGACGGCGCGCCGCTGGAGCGCTACGTCGCCTGGGACGGCGGGTGGTTCGCGGAGGAGCTTGGCCCGCCCTCGACGCCCCGCCTCGCCGCCGCGCTCGCCGCGGGCGGCGTCCGGCTCGCCGAGGGCCAGAGCGCCGAGGTCAACCTGGCCGCAGGCGACTGGCTCGCGGGCGCCGCGCGCCGCCTCTCGCGCGGCGTCATCCTGACGATCGACTACGGCTACCCGACCGCCGAGTTGTACGACTCCATCCGCCAAAACGGCACCTTCCTCTGCTACTACCGCCACGCCACCGCCGACGACCCCTACGCGCGCGTCGGCCACCAGGACATGACCGCGCACGTCGACTTCGGCGCGCTGGAACGGGCCGGCGCCGCGGCCGGGCTGGCGACGCTCGGCCTGACCACCCAGGCGCACTTCCTGACCGGCCTCGGCCTCGGCGAACTGCTGGTCGCGGGGCAGACGCCGGACCGCGCGCTCGGCGACTACCTGGCCGACCGCGCGGCCGTCCTGGCGCTGATCGCCCCGCGCGGCCTCGGCGGCTTCCGCGTGCTGGCCCAGGCGCGCGACCTCCCCCCCGACACGCGCCTCGCCGGCTTCATCACTGACCTCAGCCTGTAGCCGACCGGCGCGCACCCACCGGACGAGGGATGACCCCTGTCCGAACGATCAGTCCGCGCTATGACCAATGGGCGACTCGCGAACCGTTCCGACGGCTGATGGAGCCGCGCGGGCGACACGCTATGCTATGGACAGTGCAGGAGGCGCCGATGACTGGCCAGCGACCACAGGCGATCGAGTGGCGAGCACGACCGCACTGAGCCGCTGAGGGCGCCGACAGGCACCATCCCCCTATCCCCCCTATCGTCCTATTCCCCTCCACCCTGGGCCGCGGCTCCCCCGCCGCGGCCCACCTCTTTGTGTAGGGGGTAGGCGGTAGGCGTTAGGCGTTAGGGGAGGTACGGATAGCCCGGCGCGTGCCCGTTGCCTGTACCATCGCCCCTCGTCTCCTAACGCCTAACGCCTAACGCCTAACGCCTAACGCCTCGTGCTATACTCGCCCGTGGGCCGCGCCGCGGATCGCGCCGCCGGGACGCGCGCGGCGGCCGGCCGGGAAGGGACACGAGCCATGCGCAGGAACCTCTGGCTGACCGGCGTGGGCGGCTTCACGATCGTCCTCTTCGGCATTCTGGCCTATTTTAGCTACCGCGCCTACCAGTTCCGCCAAGAGAATTACTACCTGGCCGGTGTGCTCGTCTACGGCACGATCACGGTGCTGACCGTCTACGCCGTCATCAACGGCTGGCGCGGCAACGCCCCGGCCGGCCGGCAGCCCCAGGAGCCCTACGAGGGGGAGGACGCCGAGCCGCGCGAGACGCCGGGCGCCGACGACTGAGGCCGCGCCAGCGGTTGAAACCGCGGCTGGAGACTCGCTCCCGCTGTACTTTAGCCGCCGCGAAGTCCGCCTCCGCAGACTGGGTACGGCTCCTCGCCCCAACCCGCGTAGGCGGGTTTTGCGGCGCCGTAAGGCGCCTCTAGCCGCGGTTTCAACCGCGGGCTGGGCCGCGCCCACATCTCCCCACCGCCGACGGAGGTCGCGTGCAGGTCACCTTCCGACCGATGACCGAGGCGGAGGCACGCGCCGTCGCCGGCTGGCGCTATGACGGGCCGTATGCCCTCTACGACGGCAGCGACGACCCGGCCACACTGGCGGAGATGCTCGATCCGGCGAATCCCTACTACGCCGCGCAGACACCGGCGGGCGAGTTCGTCGGCTACTTCTGCTACGGGCCGGCCGCGACGGTCGGCGGCGAGCGCCACCGCGCCGC
>DASSSV010000104.1:0-4255 GCA_035708265.1 Thermomicrobiales bacterium
CGCATGAAGGGTCAGCTGGAACTTCCGCGCTCCCTGGCCGGGGCGCAGCAGGCCGCGCGGCTTCCCAACTTCCGACTGCACCATCGCGCGCCAACCTCCGGTCAATCCTACAAGTACGATCACGGATGATAGCGGAGTGCACGGGAACCGCCAAGACGCCAAGGGGAACGCCAAGCACGCCAGAGGATTCTTTTTTCTCTCTTTCTTGGCGACCTTGGAGTTCTCTTGAAGTCATTTCAAAAGGGTCCGGCTACACTTTGCGCATGAGCAACGTGCGCTTCACTGACGGCCAGTGGGCCGTCATCCAACCGCTCTTACCACCCCGCGCCAAGACCGGACGGCCGCGGGCCGACGACCGCAAGACGCTTGAGGGCATCCTCTTCGTGCTGCACAGCGGCTGCCGCTGGCAGGACCTGCCCCGGCGATACGGCGCGCCCACGGCCGTCTGGCGACGACTCAAGACCTGGCAGGAGGACGGCACCTGGCTGCGCCTGTGGCGCGCCGTCCTCGGCCGCCTCGACGCGCGGGGCCGCCTCGACTGGACCTGCGCCTTCCTCGACGGCTCGTTCGCCCCGGCGAAGAAGGGCGGCGAGGGCGTCGGGTTGACCCGCAAGGGCACGGGGACCAAGTGGATGCTCGTGGTAGACGAAAGTGGCCTCCCCCTTGGCCTCCATCTGGCCAGTGCCCAGCAGGCGGAGGTGTCCTTAGCCGAGCGGACGCTGGACGCCGTGCGGGTGCCGCGCCCGCGCGGGCGGCCGAAGCAACGGCCGGCGCGGCTGGTGGCCGACCGGGCCTACGATAGTGCCGCCTTCCGCCGGGCGCTGCGGCGGCGCGGCATCGGCATGTGCATCCCCGCCAAGCGCCGCCCGAAGGCGTGGTGCCCGAAGCGCGGGCGGCCGGTGGTCGCCCGGCGCGAGGAGTACGCCCGGCGGTGGACGGTGGAGCGGACGTTCGCCTGGCTGGGGAACTACCGCCGCGTCCTCATCCGCTGGGAACGGCTACTGCCGGTCTATCAGGGCTTCCTCACCTTCGTGGTCATGCTCCTCTACCTCGACCGCCTGGTGCGGTGAGCTGGGCGGCCGAGGGCACGGTGTCATGCGGTGGCGCCGCCCGGCGTGTGGGCCGCCCAGAAGCGGCGCTCCTCCTCGTGGGGCGCCTCCACCAGGCCGCACGCCGCCCCAGGAGCACCGTGCAGCGGCGGTGGGCGTCGTACGGCGCCCAGCCCGGCAGCTGCGGCGTCGCCGGGCTGCCGGTGCGGGCGAAGGCGACCCAGGCGTCCTGCAGCCGCTCTGGGAGCGTCCCGACCGCCGCCCCGGCCGGGATCAGGTCGCGCGCGTCGGGCGCGTCGAGGGTCCCGAACACGAACGGGATCTCGACCCCGTGCCCGGCGCCCAGTTGCCCGCCCCAGGCGGGGGAGCGCCAGGTGAAGAGGTAGGCGTAGGTCTGCGGGGTGTGAGCGGCGTGCGCCTCGGCCAGCCGCATCGCCGGCACCCGGTAGCGGCGGTCGCTGAGCATCGCGAACCAGAGCTCCGGCGCCGCCGTGCTCTCGCCTCGCGCGGCGCGCGCCCGCCGGTACACCCCGACCGCCTCCTCGGGCGCGAACCGCGCGCCGTCGCCCGCCTGCGCGTCCCGGCGCGCGTCCCGCAGCCGCGCCAGCAGGCCCGCATCGGTGAGCTGGTCGACCTCGGGGTCCAGCCGACGGTGGAACTTGGCCTCCTCCAGGTTGGTGCCGATCAGCAGGGGGATGCCGGCAGCGCTCCCGGCGGCGATGGCCGCCAGGGGGGCCGCGGGGACCGCCACCCCGTCCGCGACCGGCCCGTAGGCGATCCCAGCCGCCCGCGGCGTGGCCCGCCCCTGCGCCGCGAGGAGGTGCGCGGCGGGGAGGTCGCGCAGCCGCGCCGCCTCCCGCGGCGTGAGCCCCACGTCGGCGAGGATCGCCCGCGCCACCGTAGCGGCGGACGCGGGCGACGGCAGTTCCACGACCGCCCCGCTCTGTAGGATCGCCCGGTGGAAGAGGCCCCGGGCCCGCGGCAAGGCCAGCAGCACGGCGATGCTGCGCGCCCCCGCCGACTGGCCGGCGACCGTCACGCGCGCCGGGTCGCCCCCGAAGGCGCCGATCTCGCGCTGGACCCAGGCGAGGGCGGCGAGCTGGTCCAGCAGGCCCTCCTGCCCGGTCGACGGCAGGGCCTCCCCGCAGACGTCGACCCCGCGCAGGTAGCCGAAGAGGCCCAGCCGGTAGTTGAGGGTGACGACCACCAGGTCGCCGCGCCGGGCCAGCAGGGCGCCGTCGTGCATCGGCTGCGAGCCGGCGCCGAAGACGAAGGCGCCCCCGTGCAGCCAGACCAGCACCGGCCGGCGGGCGCCGTCGACGCCAAGCGTCCAGACGTTGAGCGTGAGGCAGTCCTCGCTCGGGGCGGCGCCGACGCTCTGCCCGGCGCTGACCGCGTTCGCCGCCTGCATCGCGGGCGGGCCGAAGGCCGTGGCATCGCGCTCCCCGGCCCAGGGCTCCGGCGGCTGCGGCGGCGCGAAGCGGAGCGGGCCGACCGGCGGCCGGGCATACGGGATGCCGCGGAAGACCACCACGCCATCCTCAAGCATGCCGCGCAGCCGGCCGGACGTCGTGCCAACCATCGTGGTCGTGGTCGTCATCGCCGCCCCCTCCCCCCGGCTGTGGTCCCGTCGGTCAGCCCCGGGCCGTTCCGTGTACCCCCGCACGCCGGCCGGCCGCTCCAGCAGCGCCACTGCGTGCTCCGGCCCCGGCAGCGACGCCATCGCGTCGCGGAGGCGCGCCGCATTCCGGCGGTAGGTCGGGTCGGCCAGCACCGCGCGCACCGCGTCGCGAATGGCCGCCGGGGTGCGCTCGTCGGGGCCAACGACCCGCCCCGCGCCGAGGTCGGCGCAGCGCCGGGCGTTGCGCGGCTGGTCGCCCTGCGCGGGGACGACGACCAGCGGGACGCCGGCGGCGAGGCAGCCCATGATGGTGCCGAAGCCGCCGTGGGTGACGACGACGGCGCAGCGCGGGAGCAGTGCCGCGTGCGGCAGGTGCTGCGCGAGGCGCACGTTGGGGGCTGGGGGCCGAACTCGGCCGGGTCGCGCTGCCGCCCGACCCCGACGACCAGCTCGACCGGCTCGTCGCGCAGCCCGGCGAGGATGGCCTCGTAGAGCCCCGGCGTGCGGTTCACCTCGGTCGTGCCGAGCGTGGCGTGGACCAGTGGCCGCCCGGGCGGGAGCGCGGCGAGCCACGCCGGCGCCGCCTCGGCGCCCGCGCCATCCGCGGGCTGCGGGCGGAGGAAGTGCGCGGTCGGCGGCAGCTCCTCGTCCGGGGCCACCCAGGCGGGCGGCATCGGGGCGAGGTAGCGGTAGACTGCGTGGCCCGCGGGGTCGGGGGCCAGGCCGAGCTCCCGGCGGGCCGCCGCGAGCGGGGCCAGCAGCGGGGCCTGCGGCCGGAACCAGAGCGCCCCCGCGGCCGCGTGGGGCAGCCCCAGCCGCTCCGCCGCGAGGCACGCGCCGAACTCGTTCCCCTCCCGCACGAAGAGGTCCGGCCGCCACCGCCCGGTGAGCGCGAGCAGGTCGGGCGCCGTGGCGCGCGCCGTGGTGTAGCGCCAGTGGCGCACGACCCAGCGCGAGCGCTCGGGGCCGGGCGGTGGGGCGTCGGGGAAGGCGCGCGTGAGCTCGTCGGCGCGCCAGTCGAGGCCCGCCGGGAAGGCGGCGAAGCCGGCCGCCTCGACCTCGGGGCGGAAGGACGGGGCGCAGGCGACGGCCACCGCGTGGCCCGCCCCGGCAAGCGCGCGCGCGAAGGGGACGAGCGGGCGGAACATGCCGGAGCCCGGCTGGGTCGTGAACAACGCGCGCATCAGGCACCTCCCGCGTGGCGGGCCGTCGGACTAGGGCACGACGAAGCGCAAACCGACGACCATCCCGGGCGACCGCCGGGCGCACTCCGTAGTATACCGAATCCACCGTGTTGAAACGGCTTCCCGGGAATGCCGCTTCTTTCACGACGTGGGCCAGCGGGGTACACTGCGAGAGCTGGCTCGCCACTGCGGCGCTGGGCCAGCGTGGGCCGCGCTGCGGCATCGCGACGAGGGAGAGAGGCCATGCGCGATCCCGACCCGCCCGCCGGTGGCTACAGCATGGGCTACAACCAGGCCATGCACCGGCTGATGGCGGCCCGGAGCGCGGCCGGCGCCGCCGCCCACCTCCTGCCGCACCTGCGCCCCGGGATGCGCCTGCTCGACGTCGGCTGCGGGCCGGG
>DASSSV010000105.1:0-6502 GCA_035708265.1 Thermomicrobiales bacterium
GCCGCGGCGCGGGGGCTGGCGTTGCCCGAGGCGTCCGCCTTCGAGGCCCTCTCCGGGCGCGGACTGGCCGCGACGGTCGAGGGACGCGCCGTGCTGGTCGGCAACGCGCGGCTGCTGGCGGCGGTCGCCGGGCTGGCCCACGCGCGCGACCCGCGGACGGGGCTGGTGCGGCGGGTCAACTACCGCGACATGGACGTGGAAGAGCTGGGCTCGGTCTACGAGGGGCTGCTCGAATTGCAGCCGGTGCTGCGGACGGCGGGCGAGTACCCGACCTTCGACCTCGGCGCGAGCGGCGAGCGGAAGTCGACCGGCTCCTACTACACCAACGACGGGCTCGTGCGCGAGCTGGTCGCGTCGGCGCTCGACCCGGTGATCGCCGACGCACTGGCGCGCGGGCGGACGGCCGCGGACAAGCGCGCCAACCTGCTGGCGCTGAAGGTCTGCGACCCGGCCTGCGGCTCGGGCCACTTCCTCCTCGCGGCGGCGCGGGGGATCGGGCGGGAGGTGGCGCGGCTCGACGCGGGCGACACCGAGCCGGACCCGCGCGAAATCCGCCGCGGCGTGCGCGAGGCGATCCGCCACTGCGTCTACGGCGTGGACCGCAACCCGCTGGCGGTGGACCTCTGCAAGCTGGCACTCTGGCTGGAGGGGCACGACCCCGGCAAGCCACTCGGCTTCCTCAACGCGAGGATCAAGCAAGGCAACTCGCTCGTTGGGACCACCTTCGAGATGGTCGGACAACCCCTACCAGACGATGCATTTGAGCCGGTTATTGGCGATGACAAGAAGATCGCCGCAAGCGTTAGGAAGCGGAACAGGCAAGAACGGACGGGCCAATTGCCGTTCTATCCCCTTACCTTCGCTAGTAAGGATCCTGCGAAGTATAAGCATTACAGGGAATCCCTCGACCATGCGCCTGATACGCTTGAAGGGGTTAGGGCAAGTGAGCACAGCTACGAGGATCGGCAGTCCTGGCCAGATATTCGTCACCGTAGGCTCGCATTCGATCTCTGGACAGCGGCGTTCTTCTGGCCGCTAGTCAGCGGAGCCGCTGCCGCGCCGACCTACGCAGTAGTGGGCAAGATCGCGGCCGACCGGGACGCGCTGGATTGTGTTGCGGACGGGGATGAACTCGCCTACGATGACCCACGCGCTGCCGCCGTATCAGTCCTCAGGGAGGCTCGGAGATTAGCGGATGACAACGGATTCTTTCATTGGCAGCTAGAGTTTGAGGATGTCTTCGACCGCCCCGATCCCGGCTTCGACTGCATTCTCGGCAACCCGCCGTGGGAGCGGATCAAGCTGCAAGAGCAGGAGTTCTTCGCCGCGCGCGACCCCGAGATCGCGAACGCGACGAACGCCGCCGAGCGCAAGCGCAAGATCGAGGCGCTGCGAGAAGCGAATCCGAAGCTCTACGCGGCACTCGTGGACGCCAAGCGCGCGAGCGAGGCCGAGAGCAAGTTCCTCCGCGACGCCGGGCGCTACCCGCTGACCGGCCGGGGCGACATCAACACCTACTCGGTCTTCGCCGAGCACATGGCGCGGACGATCCGCGGGCGCGGGCGAGCTGGGATTATCGTTCCGACCGGCATCGCCACCGACGACACCAACAAGCACTTCTTCCGCTGGCTGGTGGACGGCGGGCGGCTGGCGAGCCTCTACGACTTCGAGAACCGCGAGGGCCTCTTCTCCGACGTGGACAGCCGGACGAAGTTCTCCCTGCTGACCGCCGCAGGCGCCGAGCGCCCCACCGCACCCTTCGAGGCCGCCTTCTTCCTGACCCAGCCCGACCAGCTCCGCGACCCCGCCCGCCGCTTCGCGCTCGACGCGCGCGACATCGCGCTCCTCAACCCCAATACGCGCACCTGCCCGATCTTCCGAAGTCAAAGGGATGCAGTGATCACGCTCGCTGTGTATCGCCATGTTCCGAGCCTGTCTACTCAAACTGACCCGCATGATTGGCGAGCTTCGTTCTTCAAGAAGATGATCGACTTCAGCGTTCATGCAGACCTGATAGCGTTTGCTGATGATTCTCCTGGCTCGGATTGGCTGCCGGTGTACGAGGCGAAGATGGTTCATCATTTCGACCACCGCTTTGCCACGTACCAAGGCGTATCACGAAGAGATCGGGATGTCGGGAATGCACGCGCGATCGAAGCCGCCGAGAAGGCGATCCCGACGCTCGCAGTGAAACCGCGATGCTGGGTCACTCGGGAGACCTTTCTGAGTCGTATGAGAGGTAAGCCGTGGCAGCAAGAGTGGTTTGTCTCAGTCCGCGACGTAGCCCGAGCCACTGACGAGCGGACCGCCATATTCGCAATTCGGCCAGGCGGACCAGCAGTCGACAAGCTACCGTCACTCTTCGTTGATGGGCCAGCATGTGAGATTGCCTGCTTGATTGGCTCGTTGTCGTCGTTCGCCTTCGACTTTGTGACGCGCCAGAAGGTAGGGGGGGCAAATCTCGGCGGATACATCATCGAGCAACTCCCGGTTCTTCCGCGCTCGACATACACGCCCGTCCTGCTCGACCAGATCGTCCCGCGCGTGCTGGACCTGGTCTACACGGCCAACGACCTGGCGCCGTTCGCGCGCGACTGCGGCTACGACGGCCCGCCGTTCACCTGGGACGAGGAACGGCGCGCGCAGCTCCGCGCCGACCTCGACGGCCTCTACGCCCACCTCTACGGCCTGAGCCGCGACGACTTCGCCTACATCCTCGACACCTTCCCGATCGTGCGGCAGAAGGACGAGAAGCGCTGGGGCGAGTACCGCACGAAGCGGCTCTGCCTGGAGGCGTACGACCGATTCGCGGGCGACGCGGCCGTCGCCAGCGCTCGGGCGATGGCCCACGTCCCGTGAGCTCGGCACGCCGGCCACGGCGATCGCACCGTCGCCAGAGCACAGAATGCGGGAGGAAAACGCGGGCATGACCGACGAGGTGACGCGCGAGCAGGTCCTCGACGCACTACGGAGGTTCGACCGCGAACTGCGCGTAAGTCCGCAACGGGTCAACTCGGATAAGCGCCCCCCGCAGTTCCACTCCGTTGTACACGGGGGCAGGGCTTACCCGGCCGAGAAGATCGTCGCGATGGCTACCGGCGCACCAGATGATGGTACGGACGATGGTGGTTGGGCCGCCGACATCCTCGCCGATCTCGGCTTCTACGTCGTCCCTTTGCGCGAGCCTGCGGGGCCGCTCATCTGGTGGGCCAATCAGGGCGGGTTGTACGCGGCCGCGCGGGATGCAGGCGCCATTCTGACACCACAACGGGACTCGCTCGGGAACGTGCCCGGCCACTGGCGGATGCTCAGCGAGGTGTGCGCCGGCGACGTGATCGTCGCTTGCACGGACCGCGCGGTCCGTGCCCTTGCGTACGTAACCAGCAACCCTACGGAAGTGGACGAACCATGGGATGGAGCCCCCTGGCTGGGCTATTGGAAGCCCCCCGGCTGGCGCGTGGACGTGACCTACCACGAACTGCGCCAGCCGATCCCGCTGGAGCGCGTCGCCGCGCGCATTCGCGCCCTCGATATCTCGCACGGGCCGCTGACGACGGACCAGACGGCGCAATCCGCCTATCTCCGACGATTCAGCCACGCCGGCCTGCGCATCCTGCGTGATGCTTCGGCCGAGCCCTGGCCGGCGTGGGCGGAGGAGGCGATGCAGTGGGTGGAGGATGACACGGCGGCAGCGCCCGCGCCGGTCCAGGAGCCCACGTCGAGCCGGCGCATCGTCAAGATCGCGCCGGGCGAGAACGCGCGCCTCTGGGAGGAGTGCCGGGCGGGCGGATACATCTGCGTCGGCTGGGAAGCGGTCGGCGACCTACGCCACTACCCATCGCAGCAGGATTTCCTCACCGCCTTCCGCATCGACTACCCGGCCAACGGCACCGTCTCGGCCAACAGCCTCTGGGGCCTGCTCGACCTGCGCCCCGGCGACCTCGTCGTCGCCAACCGCGGCAAGGACGAGATCCTCGGCGTCGGCGAGGTCGTCGCGCCCGGCTACGTCTGGCGGCCGGATCGCGCGGAGTACAACCACACAGTCGCCGTGCGCTGGGACACCGGCGTCGCGCGCAAGGTGCCGGTGCAGAACGGCTGGGTGCGCACGATCGTCCCGGTCACGCCCGAGCAGTACGAGGAACTGATCGGGCCCGCGCCGGCCCCGGCGCCCGCGGCGCCGGAGGAGCAGACGGTCTCGTACACGGACCTGCTGCGGGCACTGGAGGAGGAGGGACTGGCCTTCGCCCCGGAGACGGTCAGCAACTACCTGTTGGCCTTGCAGACGAAGCGCTTCGTCATCCTCACCGGCATCTCCGGCACCGGCAAGACCCAACTCGCCCTGGCCGTCGCGCGCGCCTTCCAACCGCGCGTGCGCGTCACGCGCGCGGCCGACGTGCCGGCCAACGCTGTGGATATCGAGGTTCGCGACTACATGACCAGGTACGCGGGTCTGGTGCTACCGGTCGCGCTCTCTCGGCGTCTGATCCTGCCGCCATTCCGGTCGGGGTCTACCAGTGGCGATATCGCGATCCTATACCCCCGTGGCAAGACGAGGCTCAACTTCCGCCAGGACCCCCATACGAGCACGGTCGAACTGTCGCTCCGCAGGCCGTTTCGCGAGTGGTTCGCCGCCTCGTTCAAGCCGGGCGATCACGTCCTACTGGAGGCGATCGAGCATGAGGGCGAGGCGGCGCACGACCTCCGTTTCAGCCTGCCGCGCGTCGAGACGCGGGAGGAGGTGCTCGACAACAGCCTGGTCGTGGCGGTGCGGCCCGACTGGACCGACCACCGCGGCCTGCTCGGCTACCACAACCCGCTCACCGGCGAGTACGCCCGCACGCCCTTCCTCGACCTGCTGCTGCGCGCGGCCGCGGAGGAGGAGGCCGCCACGGCCGAGCGGCGCGCGCCGCGCCCCTTCTTCGCCATCCTCGACGAGATGAACCTCGCCCGCGTCGAGCACTACTTCGCCGACTTCCTCTCGGCGCTGGAGTCGGGCGAGCCGCTGCACCTCCACGACGACGAGCGCCTGGAGCAGGGTGAGGGGGACGAGCGCGCGCCGGTGCCGCGCGACCTCCCCATCCCGGCCAACCTCTTCGTCACCGGCACCGTCAACGTCGACGAGACGACCTACCTGTTCAGCCCGAAGGTGCTCGACCGCGCCTTCACCATCGAGTTCACCCGCGTCGACCTGCGCGCCTTCGGGCGGGACGCCGACGGCGCGGGCGGCGGGGCCGCCGGGCTCGAACTCACCGATTTCCCCGGCGTCCTGCGCCACGAGCGCAAGCCCGACATCACCGACTGGGACGCGCTCGGCGCGCTGGACGAGGGATTGCGCGAGACGGTCGTGGCTCTGCACGAGCTCCTCGTCCCGGAGGGGCGGCACTTCGGCTACCGCGTCGCGGCCGAGATCGCGCGCTTCGTCGTGCTGGCGTCGGAGCAGGCCGGGCGGGAGCCGGCGACGCTGCGCGCGGCGCTTGACCTGGCGCTGCTGGAGAAGGTGCTGCCGAAGTTCCACGGCACGCAGCAGGAGCTGGAGGCGGTGCTGGCGGCGATGTGTGACTTCGCCATCCACGGCGCGCGCCGCGACGAGCCCAACTCGCCGGAGGCGCTGCTGGAGGGCTGGCGGCCCGCGCGCGACGGGGCGCTAGCCGCGGTCGTGGCGGATGACGACACGGTGCCGGCGCCCGTGCTGCCGCGCACGGCCGCGAAGCTCTGGGGGATGCTGCGGCGCCTCCGCCAGCAGGGCTTCGCCTCGTTCATCGAGTAGGGAGCGGGGCCGTGGACGACCCGCTGGCCGGCACGCCCTTCGCGCTCACCGCACGCCGAGGCGGCCATATGCCCGTGGCGCGCGGCGACCGGCTCGTCCTCCGCGGCGAGGTCGAGTGGCTGCTGCGCGGCCCGGCCCCGGCGCTCGACGCCGTCGCGGGCGCGCTGGCCGGCGTCGGCGAGCGCCTCGCCCCCGACCTGCTCCTGCTCGACTTCGGCAACGCCGTCGGCGTCTTCGCCGCGCCTGGCCTGCCGCGGCTGGAGATCGTCTCCGGCAAGTGGGGCGAGGCGGACTTCCAGCGGATGCTCGCCGAGCTCACCACGGTCGCCGCGGGCCTGCCCTACACCGGCGACGCGACGACCGCGCTCCCCTACGACCGCAGCGTCCTCGCGCGGGAGGACGTGCTGTACCACCTCTTCGTCTACCTGCGCCACGTCCTCTCCAAGGACGCCCCACCCGAGCGGCGCCTCCTCCCCGCGCTGCGCCTGATCCTGCGGGAGCCGCACCAGCGCCTCGCGCGGACCCGCCGCGCCGTCCCCACCGAGCTGGCGCGCGGCCTCGACCCGGCCGGCTTCGCCCGGCTCGCCGCGGGCGCGGGCGGCCTGACGCGGGTCGGCCCGGCGATCGAGAACCGGTCGCCCCTGGCGCGGGCGCTACGCGGCCATCTGCCCATGCGCGTCGACGAGCCGCAGGTCGCGCTCACCCACGACACGCCGGAGAACCGCTTCGTCAAGA
>DASSSV010000106.1:0-2321 GCA_035708265.1 Thermomicrobiales bacterium
GGCGCGGCAGCGGCTGCCCCGGCCGGAGACGGTCGCGGCCGGCTGCCGCGTCGGCGTCTCCCGCCGCCACGGGCGGGCGGTGCCGGTCCACCTGGCCGACGACCTGCTGCGCCGCCAGCACACCCTGGCCGTCGCCAAGACCCGCGCGGGCAAGAGCACGCTCCTGGCGCGCATCGCCCGCTATCTGATGGAGGACGACCGCCAGGCGGTGGTGCTGGTCGACCCCCAGCGCGACCTGGCCCGGCAGGTGCTCGGGCTGGTGCCCCGGGAGCGGGCGGACGACGTCGTCTTCCTGGACGCGGCCGACCGCGCGCGGCCCTTCGGGCTCAACCTCCTCGACGCCGGCCTCGGCTGGGACCGCGACCAGCTCGTCGCGAACCTCCTCTTCATCTTCCGGCGTGAGTTCGCCGGCTTCTGGGGCCCGCGCATGGAGGACGCCTTCCGGTTCGCGGCGCTCACGCTGGCCGAGGCGAACGGGACGCTGCTCGCACTGGACCCGCTCGGCGGGCGCGAGCGGCAGTACACCGCGCTCGACGTGCCCGCGCTGCTGGTCGCGGAACCGTTCCGCCGGACGGTCCTCGACCTCGTCGCCGACCCCGAGACGCACGACTGGTGGCGGCGCCACTGGCTCGCGCTGCGCGAACAACTCCGGCAGGACAGCGCCAACCCGGTGCTGACCAAGGTCAACAAGTTCAAGGGCAGCCGCCCGGCGCGCGCCGTCATCGGGCAGCCGGCCTCGACGATCGACCCAGGGGCCTGGCTCGAAGGGCGCAAGATCGTCATCGTCAACACCGGCGCGGGCGAGATCGGCGTGGACAGCTCTGGGCTCATCGGCGGGACGCTCGTCAATCTGCTGAAGGAGACGGTCGCCGCCCAGCAGGCCCGCGACCGCGCGGCGCGCGACCGCGTGACCCTGCTGGTGGACGAGTTCCACCTCCTCCCGGGCGCCGACTACGCGGATCTGCTGGCGGGCCAGGCCAAGCACGGCGCCAACGTCCACTTCGCGACCCAGTCCCTGGCCCGCCTTGACCGCGCGCCCGGCGACGGCGAGCGGGCCCTCCGCGACGCCGTCTTCGACAACATCCGCGGCCTCTTCGCCTTCCACACCTCGGCCGAGAGCGCGCGTGCCCTGATGCCGGAGCTCGGCGGCGAGGACGAGGTCGACGTCGAGGATCTCGTCAGCCTCGACGACTATCGCTGCTACATGCGCGTCTCGCGCGGCGCCGAGCGCCTGCCCGCCTTCCTGGTCGACCTCGAGGGGCCGCCGGTGGGCGACCCGGCGTGGGCCGCCCGCCTGGCCGCGGCATCGGCGGCGCGCCACGGCACGCCGTGGGAGCGGGTCGACGAACTGCGCCGGGCGAGCCTGGCGCGGATCGAGCGCGCCGTGCAGGATGCGCGTTCGCGCCAGGCCACCGGCATCGAGCCGCTGCCCCGCGCTGCCGGACCAGCGCGCCGGGCCCCGGCCGGCCCGGCGAAGGCGCACAACCCGCAGCGTCGGCCCAAGCAGCGCGGGCTGGCGGGCGGCCGGAGCGGCGCGTCGTCCGGCGCACCCGGCGAGGATACCGCCTGGCACGGCCCGGACGACGCGTGAGCGCGCGCCGGAGCTGGGGCGTGGCCGCCGACGCGGCCGCGGCGCTCGAGGGCCCCGACCGTCGGGCGCTCGAGGTGTTGCTGCGCATGCCGCTGCTGCCGTGCCCCGCACTGGCCGCCCTTCTCGGCGTCCGCTCGGGCGCGGTCTGGGCGCGGCTCGGGCGGCTCGCCGCGCGGGATCTCGTCGCGGCGGTGGCGGTGCCGGGCGTGAGGAAGCGCCCCGTCCGGCTGTGGCACCTGACCGACCTCGGGTTGGCGGCGCTCGCCGGCCGGCTCGGCCGCGAGCCGGTCGCGCTCGCCCGCGCCGCCGGCCACGACCGCAAGCGGCTCGCGGCCCTCCTGGCGTCGCTGCCCGCGCATCTGGCCCTCTGCGACGCCGCCCGGTTGCTGGCGGCGGCCGGCCCCGGCCAGCCACGCCTCCTCGGCTGGTGGCGCCCCTGGCGCGCGACCTTCACGCCCGCGAGCCGCGCGACGCCCGTGCGGCTCGGGCTGCCCGCCCGGCTGGCGCTCGCGTGGGGGGACGCCGCGGGCCCGCGGCGGGACGACCCGGTCGGCGACTATCTCCTCCTGCCCGACTGCGGCGCCGTGCCGCCCGCGTACTGGGCGCCCGCCCTCGCGGCGCTGGCCCGCTGGGTCGCCGCGGGCGCCGCGACCCCCACCGGCCTCCTGATCGCGCTCACCAACCCGCTGGCCGACGCGGCCCGGCGTCCCGCCCGGTCCGCGGCCGGGCG
>DASSSV010000107.1:0-7448 GCA_035708265.1 Thermomicrobiales bacterium
CGACCGGATGGCCGAGCTCGCCGCGCGCAACCTCCTGGCGGTGTTGCGCGGCGAGCGCCCGGCCCACATCGTCAACCCGGAAGTGCTGGAACGAGGTTGAAGATTGCAGATTAGAGATTGAAGATCCCGCCCTACGAGGGGGCTACCGGAGCGGCACACCGCGCCGCGACAGCGAATCTGCAATCTGCAATCTGCAAACGCCCACGGAGGCGGCATGGCGACCAACGGGACGCGGCGGCGGGTGGTGGTGACCGGGATGGGGGTCATCTCGCCGCTTGGCCTCACGCTCGACGAGAACTGGCGGGCGCTCTGCGAGGGCCGGTCGGGCGCCGACTACATCACCGGCTTCGACGCGAAGGGCGGCGGCTTCACCACTTACTTCGCCTGCGAGGTCAAGGGCTTCGACCCCGCCGCGCGCATGAACCCGAAAGAGGCGCGGCGGATGGACCGCGTGATCCAGTTCGCCGTCGTCGCCGCGCAGGACGCGGTCGAGCACGCCGGGCTGGCGATCACGCCGGAGAACGCCGAGCGCGTCGGCGTCATCATCGGCTCCGGCATCGGCGGGCTGTCGACGCTGGAGCAGCAGTTCCAGGTGCTGCGCGAGCGCGGGCCGAAGAAGATCAGCCCCTTCCTGATCCCGATGATGATCGCCGACATGTCCGCCGGGCAGGTCTCGATCTCGATCGGGGCGAAGGGGACGAACTTCGCGCCGGTCTCGGCCTGCGCCACCAGCGCGCACGCCATCGGCGAGGCGGCCGAGGCCATCCGCCGCGGCGCGGCCGACGCGATCGTCGCGGGTGGCAGCGAGGCGGCGATCACGCCGATCGGCATCGGCGGCTTCGGCGCGATGACCGCGCTCTCGACGCGCAACGACGACCCCCAGCACGCCAGCCGCCCCTTCGACGCCGAGCGCGACGGCTTCGTGATGGGCGAGGGCGCGGCGATGGTGGTGCTGGAGGATCTGGAGCACGCGCTGGCCCGCGGCGCGACGATCTGGGGCGAAGTCCTCGGCTACGGCAGCACCGCCGACGCCAACCACATCGTCCAGCCCGCGCCGCAGGGCGAGGGCGCGACGCGCGCGATGCGGCAGGCGCTGGACGATGCCGACCTGTCTCCCGACGCGATCCAATATCTCAACGCCCACGGCACCTCGACGCCGCTCAACGAGCAACTGGAGACGCTGGCGATCAAGGCCGCGTTCGGGGAGCACGCCTACGAGTTGCCGATCAGTTCGACCAAGTCCATGACCGGCCACCTCCTCGGCGCGGCCGGCAGCCTGGAGTCGGTCTACTGCCTCCTGGCGATGCGCCACGGCCTGATCCCGCCGACGATCAACTACGAGTACCCCGACCCCGACTGCGACCTCGACTATGTGCCCAACGAGCCCCGCCCGGCGACGCTCGATTACGTCATGACCAACTCGCTCGGCTTCGGCGGCCACAACGTCTCGCTGATCCTCGGGCGCTACCGCTCATAGGGGCCGGCCCCTACGAGGGGATGACGAGTGCCCGGCGACAGGGGACAACGCCATGCCCGGCGCCTACGAATTGTGGGACACGAAGACGGGAAATTGTATTGGCGCTTATGACAGTGAAGCGGCCGCGCTAGCGGCGGTACGCGCCGCGCTCCGCATGCAGGGTCAGGGGGCCGTGGAATCACTGGCCCTGGGTCGCGAGGATGAGCACGGACAGTTCAAGGCAATCGCTCAGGGCGCGGATCTCATCGCGCGCACAGAGGCAACAGTATAGCGGCCGACTTACCGCGGGACACCGACCAGAAGCCGGAACCGCGGAAGGCTCTCAGGGCGGGCATGACTGCCGACGATGGCTTCCAGAGCGCCGGGGTCGCGACCTGCTGGCGCTACATCGCCAGTTCGCTCGACCGGCTGGTCGGCGTCGTGCAGGGGCTCGACGCGGACGATCTGGGCTGGCGGCCGCCCGCGCCGGAGACGAACTCCCTCGCCACGCTGGCGGTCCACACCCTCGGCAACGCGGAGGAGAATCTGCTGGGCGTCCTCTGTGGCCGGCCGGTCCGGCGTGAGCGTGAGGCGGAGTTCGCCGCGGCGCCCACGGCGGCCGAGATCGCGGCGCGCTGGGCCGACCTGCGCCCCCGGCTGCGGGCCGCGCTGGCGGCGCTCCCCGCCGCGGAGCTGGCGCGCGGGCGCGACCACCCGCGCCGTGGGACGATCACCGGCTTGGAAGTGCTGCTGGTCGTCGCGCGCCACGCCGCCGAGCACCTGGGACAGGCCGAGCTGACGCGCGACCTACTCAGGGCCGAGCGGGCGCGGCCAGAGGGATAGGCTCTCGGCCGGGGCCGGCGGGATGGCAATTGCAGCCGCGCCGGTACAGCAGGCCCGCACGCGGGTACCCCGCCACGAGACCCGCCCGCGCGGGCCGGTCGCGGCCGCGCATCGCCCCCACCCACAGCCGATGCCGTACCGGACACTATCAGGCCGCTGAGTCCGCCTTCGCGCGCCGCCAGGCTCCAGCCTTCCCGACACGCCGCCCACTCCTCGCCTTCCCACCTACGTCATCTGTCGCATGCCGCCATCCGGCGGTTGTCGCGCGCGGGGCACCGTCAAACGCCCGAGGCGCGCGGCGGGGCGGTCGCGCACACTTGGAGCATGACGAGTGGCCCGTGCGGACCGGCCGGTGGCGGCCGGGGCGGCGGGCGAGACCCGGGGGGAGGCACGATGGCGCTCGATACGACGCAACTCCAGGGGCGGGCGCGGGTGGGCGACGCGGGCGAGCGGCTGGCCGGCCGGCGCGCGCTCTTCGCGCGGCGCCCGGTCGCCGCGGTCCTGGCGCTCTGGGCCGGCCTGCTCGCGTTCAACACCGGCGCCGGGCTCGCGCTGCAGGCGCTGGCACCGCACCTCCCGGCGCGGGTGCCGGATCTGCTCGTCCTCGGCGCCGACACCGTCGCCATCGTCGCGCTCCTGGCCGGGCTCGGCTGGTGGCGCGAGGCCGGCTTCAACCACCCGGCCGCCTGGCGCAACCTGCACCTGCTCTGGCTCCCGGCCGCGCTGGTCTTCGTCCTGCCGTTCACCAGGGGGATCAGCACGGCGGAGGCGGGCGCACTCCCGTTCCTCGCGCTCGGCTACGCCCTGACCGGCTTCACCGAGGAAGCCTGGTGGCGCGGGCTGGCGCTGCGCGTCCTGCGCCCGAGCGGCGTCGTGCGCGCGATCGTCCTCACGGCGGTCCTCTTCGGCTCGCTGCACCTGGGCAACCTGGTGTTCCGCGGCAACCCGGCCCTGGTGCTCGGGCAGGTGGTCGGCGCGACCTGCTTCGGCCTGGCCTACGCCGCGCTGCGCGTGCGGACGAACACCATCTGGTTCCTGCTGCCGCTGCACATGTTCACCGACCTGCTGCTGCACGTCACCGCCCTGCCGGCGATCCCCCTCGAGGTTGGCCGCGACGTGATCCTGCTCGGCTTCGGCCTCTACTTGCTGCGCGGCCTGCGCGGCGAGTTGGGGGTTGATGGTTGATAGTTGACAGTTGATAGAACACGTCGGGGGACGTCATGAGCCATCGAGCAGCCCGCGGATCACTATCAACGAACAACTATCAACTCCCAACCCCTACGGCACTGGAGCGCCTGGTCTTCTTCAGCGACGCGATCTTCGCCATCGCCATCACCCTGCTCGCGCTCGACATCCGCGTGCCCGACCCGGCCGGCACGACGGCGGCCGAGTTGCCCCGCCAGGTCCTGGCGCTGGCGCCCAACATCGTCTCCTTCGCGGTCAGTTTCCTGGTCATCGGCAGTTACTGGCTGGCGCACCACCGCATCTTCCACGCGATCGTCCGCTACGACCACCGGCTGCTCTGGCTGAACCTGCTCTTCCTGCTCTGCATCGCCTTCATGCCCTTCCCGAGCGCGCTGCTCGGCCGGTACGGCGACACGCAGTTCGCCGTCGTCTTCTACGCCGCCTTCCTGGCGCTGACGGGGGCGCTGCTCACCGGGCTCTGGGTCTACGCGGCGGCCGGCCACCGGCTCGTGCCGCGCGGCCTCGACCGGGACCTGATCCGGGACAACACCGTGCGGACACTGGCGTCCTCGGCCATCTTCCTGGCCTCGATCGGCCTCTCGTTCGTCCACCCCTACGCGGCCGAAGCCTCGTGGCTGGCGATCGTCCTGATCCGCCCCGTCGTGGCGCACCTCGACGAGTAGGGACAGGGGACGATGGACGATACCGGGCGCCTGCGGGTGCTGATCGCGGACGACGACGGGCGGGTGCGGCGGGCGCTGCGGGCGCTGCTGGAGGCGGAGCCCGACATCGCGGTCGTCGGGGCGGTGGCCACAGCGCGCGAGGTGCGCGCGGCCGCGCGCACGCTGCGGCCGGCGGTGGTCGTGCTCGACCTGCTGCTGCCGGCCGCCGAGGACGGGCTGGCCCTGGTGCGCGACCTCGCCGGCCGGCCGGTCGTCGCGCTCAGCGTGCGCGGCGGGCTGCGCGGCGCTGCGCTCGGGGCCGGGGCGCGCGCGTTCGTGGAGAAGGGCGCCGCGCCGGAGGCGCTGCTCGCCGCCATCCGCGCCGCGGCGGCCGGCGAGCCGGGGGCGCGGTAGACGGCCTCAGAGCCGGTAGAGCGCCCGCGCGTTCTCCGCCATGACCTTGCGCTCCAGGTCCGGCGCGAGCTTCACCGGCAGGGCCTGGTCGGGCGCGTCGAAGTCCCAGTGCGGGTAATCGGTCGCGAAGAGGAGCCGGTCGTCCATGCCGAGCTGGTCGAGGAGCTGATGGAACTGCGCCGGCTCGGTCGGCTCCTCCATCGGCTGCGTCGTGACCCAGACGTGCTCGCGGATGTACTCGGACGGCGGCCGACGCAGGTCCGGCGTCTCGTCGCCGAGGCGGCGCCAGGCGCGGTCGAGTCGCCACATCAGCGGCGGCAGCCAGGCGAAGCCGCCCTCGATCAGCACGACTTTGAGCGTCGGGAAGCGTTCGAAGACGCCCTCGCAGACGAGGCTCGTCACCTGGGCCTGGAAACTCTGCGCCATCCCGGTGTGGTCCTCGACGTAGTAGGACGGCCAGCCGGTCCCGGTGATCGGGTGGCCGGCCGCGCCGCCGAAGTGGATCGCGACCGGCAGGTCGTGCCGGGCGGCGGCCTCGTAGATCTTCCAGTAGCGTCGCCGGCCGAGCGGCTCGGCCGTCCGCACGACCCGCAGCACCTGGGCGAAGCGCGAGTCGCCGCCGAGCCGGTCGATCTCGGCCGCGGCCAGGTCGCCGTCCTCGTAGGGGAGGACGAGCGCGGCGCGCAGCCGGGGCTCCGGCTCCAGCCACTCGGCCAGTTGCCAGTCGTTGATCGCGCTCGCCACCGCCGCGGCGTACTCCAGGTGGCGCGAACCGGCCGGCAGGAGGCAGTTGAGGATGCCGTACTCGATGCCCCAGGCGTCGAGCAACTGCGCGCGCAGGAAGTCGAGGTCGGAGCCGGGCGGGCCGGACGGCGGCCAGGCGTCGATCCGGGCGGCGTTGGGGTTCGCCTTCGGGAAATAGTCGCCGCCGTACCCCGGCACGCCGTAGCGCGCGTGGAAGGCGCGCCAGCGCTCCGGCAGGTAGCGCTCCAGCACTTCGCCGGAGGGCACGGTCTGGTGGATGTCGCAGTCGATCAGCGCGAGCCCGCCGCGCCGTCCCGCCGCCTGCCGCGTCGCCACCGTCGCCATCGGTTCACCTCCTCACGGTGCTGGGATATCGGTCGGTGCGTGGCCCGAGTGCGGACAGACCCGCGCGATCGTCGCGGCGATCTCGCCGAACCGCGCCACGGCCGGTTCGAGGCGGAGTAGGCGCGCCAGCCCGATCGTCTTCTGCGCGCCGAGTCCGCGATCGAGCCGGACAGTCGGGAGGACGTAGAACGTCCATTGTTCGACGTCGAGCGGGTCGAGCGTGCGCTTGTCCAGGTGTTTCAGCAGGGCGAAGACGTAGACGTCGGCCTGCCGCTTCCGGGCGACGCCGTAGGTGTTCGTGCTCGCGTCCCAGCCGAATGTCGGCGGGATGCCGAACGAGATGGCGGAGAGTCGCTCCTGGCGCCAGCTCTGCAGGTAGGCCGCGGACTTCACCTCGACCTTGACGCCGTCCCTGGTCCGCAGGTCGTGGGCGTCCCACTCCACGCGCGTGCCGTCCGCCACGCCTAGGTCGCACGCCACCAGGTACTCCGCCAGCATACCGCGCAGCGCGTTCCCGACGAGATCGGACGCGGACCATTGCCAGAAACCGAGCAGGTCGAAGGGTAGCTCGCGCCCGCCCTCGTGGAACCGCTCGGTCCCCCATTTCCGGCACACCGTCAGTGCGCCGAGATCACCGCCGCTCGCCGTTCCCACGCTGCCAGGAGCCTCCATCCCGCTCAGAGCCGGTAGAAGTCGCGCGCGTTATCGTACAGGATCTTGCGCCGGAGAGCGGCCGGCAGGGCGTCGAGCCAGGGGTGCTCGTCCGGCGCGTCGTCGTGCTGGTGGGGGTAGTCGCTGGCGAAGAGGAGCAGGTCGTCCGAGCCGAGCTGCTCGACGAGCTGGAGCAGGTGGCGCGGCTCGGGCGGCGCGTCGAACGGCGTGGTCGTCAGGCGGACATGCTCGCGCACGTACTCGGATGGCAGGCGCCGCACCCAGGGCACCTCGCGGCGCAGCCCCTTCCATTCCTTGTCGAGCCGCCAGAGCGTCGAGGGCAGCCAGGTGACGCCGCTCTCGATCAGGGCGACGCGCAGCGCCGGGAAGCGGTCGAAGACGCCCTCGCAGACGAGGCTCATGAGCTGCGACTGGAAGACCTGGGCCATGTCGGCGTACTCCTCCAGGTAGCTGGAGGGCCAGCCGGCCGGGGTCGGCGGGTTGCCCGGCGCGCCGCCGAAGTGGATACCGATCGCGAGGTCGTGGCGCAGGGCGGCCTCGTAGAGCGGGTGGTAGCGCCGGTTGCCGTAGGGCGCGGCTGCCCGCGCCGGCAGGAGGACCTGCACGAAGCCGGGGTGCTCGCCGAGCCGGTCGATCTCCCGCGCCGCCAGATCCGGGTGCTGCGCCGGCACGACCAGCGATGCGCGCAGCCGGGACTCCGGCTCCAGCCACTCCGCCACCTGCCAGTCGTTGACCGCGCTCGCCAGCGCGGCGGTCGCGTCGGGGTTGTGGACGCTGTCGACGGCGTAGAGGCAGTTCAGGATGCCGAGCGTCGCGCGCCCCCCGTCGAGCGCCTGCGCGCGCAGCAGCGCCAGGTCCGACCCGGCCGGGCCGCCGCCGTCCGGCCGGGCGTCGGGCCGGGCGACGATCGCCGCACCCTTCCGGTAGGGCGTATCCACCGGTCCCTTGAACCCGGTCTGGCCGATGACCTCGCGCCAGTAGGCTAGCAGATAGGGGAAGAGTGCCTCGACCCGGGGAACCTCGTTGTGCAGGTCGCAATCAATGATCGGCTGCATGGTTTTGAGCCCTCACCCCCTGTCCCCCTCTCCCAATTCTGGGAGAGGGGGGACCCACCCCAATCGCCGTAG
>DASSSV010000108.1:0-22297 GCA_035708265.1 Thermomicrobiales bacterium
TGTGCAACTTCTCGACGTAGGGCGCGGCGACGAGGCGGGCGTGCTCGTCCAGCGCCGGGCTGTCGGGGAAGAGCGAGGCGGTGTGTCCCTCCGGCCCGAGGCCGAGGTAGAGCAGGTCGAAGCGCGGCCACTCGTCCCCGGCCGCCGGGAGTTGGAAGACCTCGCGGAGCGTCGCGGCGTAGGCGTCGGCGGCAGCCTCGTGGTCGGGCCACTCGGCGGGGATGCGGTGGATCTGGCCCGCGGGGATCGGGACGTGGTCGAGCAGCGTCTCGCGCGCCATGCGGTAGTTGCTCCGCTCGTCGTCGGGCGGCACGCAGCGCTCGTCGCCCCAGCCGACGTGGACGCGGGCCCAGTCGACCTCGTCGCGGTAGGGCGGCGCGGCGAGCAGGCGGAAGAGCGTCCGCGGCGTCGAGCCGCCGGAGAGTGCGACCGTGAAGCGGCCGCGCGCGGCGGTGGCGTCGCGCGCGGCGGCGACGAAGCGCCGCGCCGCTTCCTCGGCGAGCGCGGTCGGGTCCGGGCTGACGTGGATCTCCGGTTGACTCATCGTTCTCCTATCGAGGCGTTAGGCGTTAGGATCTCGCGGTGAAGGCAATTGGCGATCCGGTTGGCTACTGCCCGCGCACGGACCCCTAACGCCTAACGCCTAACGCCTACCCCCTACACCGTCGTGATGCCCCGCGCGAGTTGCGCGGCGAAGACGAGCGCGCCCTCGTAGAGCCGGTCGTGGCCGAACTGGTTGAGGTCGTGCAGGAGCAGGTCGCGCTCCTCCAGCAGGGTCGCGCGCATCAGTCGGTCGGGCTGGCGCGCGCCCGGCACGTTGACCGTCGTCGCCAGATGCCTGGTGCTGTCGCGGTAGACCTGGAAGGTGCCGGGGTGGTCGCCGCCCGCGGCGAGCGTCAGCGAGCGCAGGCCGCCGACGCCGTCCTCGTCGTGCTCGGGGCTCAGGGTCGCGTCGATCGCGCGCCCGCCCGCGCGCAGCGTCCACCGCGCCGCGCCGCCGTCCTCGCGCCGCGCGGGCGGCTGGACCTGCCAGCCGAGGCGGCTGCAGAGCCAGCCGAGCGCCAGGATACCCATGCTGAGCCCCGACGAGCCGTCCGGGCCGGTCGGCTCGTAGCGGACCTCCACCGCCTCCAGCGCCGCCAGGCTCGGGGCGAGGGCCGGCGGGTCGAAGAACTGCGCGATCAACTCGCGCCACGGCCCCATCCGCCCCCAGCCGAAGTCGCTCACCGCCACCCCCTCGGGGATGACCGACAGCTCCGATAGCTCGTGGAAGCCGACATCGGGGTTGCGGAAGCAGGTCGAGTCGACGATCAGGCGATCGACGATGTCGACCATGTGGGTGAAGAGGGGGGTGCGGAAGGGCGGGTCGTTGAGCCACCAGAGGAAGTTGGGCAACTCCGAGATCAGGAGCGGGTCGGCGATCGTCGGCAGCGACTGCGCCGCCGCCCCCTTCGCGGCGATCGTGACCTGCTCGAAGGCCAGGCGGCGGTTGGTGCCGGGCAGGTCGTGGACGTGGGTCTTGATCCAGGCGTCGAGCTGGTCGTCCGGCGCATCCGGCTGGGCCAGGAGGATCAGCGTGCGCGAGGGGTGGTGGACGCCGAGTTGCTCGATCAGGCGGGCGACGTGCGCGACCTCCTCGTCCGAGGAGGCGTGGACGATCAGGTTGAGCACGTTGGTGCGGGTGGCGAGCGGCGCCTGGCCGATCCCCCCGCTGAGTGCCGCCTCGCGCCAGGCCCGCCCCAACTCGCGCTCGATGCTCGCCAGGTCGACGGCGTGCCCGGCCCAACTGAAGGGGGTCTCCGGGCTCACGGGCCCATCGGTCCGCGTGCTAGTCATACTCGTGCTCCCTCGTTCGCCTCACATCACAGTCGGCGCCAGCGGCGGCCATCGCGCTCGATCAGCGCGTCGGCCTCGGGCGGCCCCCAGGTGCCGGCTTCGTAGTTCGGGAAGGGCGGCGGCGGAGCGCCGGCCCAGGCGTCGAGGATCGGCGTGACGATCGCCCAGGCTTCCTCGACCTCGTCGCGCCGGGTGAAGAGGGTCGAGTCGCCGAGCATGCAGTCGAGCAGGAGCCGCGCGTAGTCGTCCGGGCCGCGGGCGGCGAAGGAGGTGCCGTAGAAGAAGTCCATGTTGACTGAGCGCACCTGCATCATCGCGCCCGGCACCTTCGCGGCGAAGCGGAGCGAGATGCCCTCGTCCGGCTGGATGCGCAGCGTCAGCACGTTCGGCTCCGGCGGCATCGTCCCGACGCGCGAGAAGAGCAGGTGCGGCACCTTGTTGAACTGGATGGCGATCTCGGTCGTCCGCTGCGGCAGGCGCTTCCCGGTGCGCAGGTAGAAGGGGACGCCGGCCCAGCGCCAGTTGTCGATGCGCAGCTTCATCGCCACGTAGGTCTCGACGGTCGAGTCGGGCTCCACCCCCGGCTCCTGCCGGTAGCCCGGCACGACGCGCCCGCCGATCCAGCCGGGGCCGTACTGCCCGCGCACCACGTCGCCGCTGATCGCCGCCCCGCGGAAGGGCGAGATCGCCTGGAGCACCTGGACCTTCTCGTCGCGCACCGTCTTGGCGTTGATCGTGCTCGGCGGTTCCATCGCGATCAGCGTGAGGAGTTGGAACATGTGGCTCTGCACCATGTCCCGCAGCGCGCCGGCCTCCTCGTAGAACTTGCCGCGCCCCTCGATGCCGATGCTCTCGGCCACCGTGACTTGGACGTGGTCGATGTATTGGCGGTTCCAGATCGGCTCGAAGATCCCGTTGGCGAAGCGGAAGACCAGCAGGTTCTGCACCGTCTCTTTGCCGAGGTAGTGGTCGATGCGGTAGACCTGCGACTCGGAGAAGACGTTGGCGATCTCGCCGTTGAGCGCGCGGGCCGACGGGAGGTCGGTGCCGAAGGGCTTCTCGACGACGATGCGCGTCCACGGCTGGTGGTCGGCCGGCTCGCCGGGCGGCGGGCGGTGGGCCAGGCCGGCCGCGCCGAGGTTCTGCACGATCGTCGGGTAGTAGCTCGGCGAGGTCGCCAGGTAGAAGATGCGGTTACCGGCCGTGCCGCGCTCCTCGTCGAGGCGTTCGAGCAATTCGGCAAGCCGGCCGTAGGCCCCGGCGTCGTTGAAGTCGGCCTGGAGGTAGCACAGCCCCTGCGCGAAACTGTCCCAGGAGGCGTCCTCCATCTCCTCCTTCTGCGACGCCGCGACGGCGGCGCGCATCTCCTTGCGGAAGGTCGCGTCGTCCCAGCCCCGATGCGAGACCCCGACGACGGAGAAGCCGGCGGGGAGCGGCGTGCCGACGGCCAGCTCGTAGAGCGAGGGCATCAGTTTACGCCTGGTCAGGTCGCCGGTGACGCCGAAGATCACCATCGCGCAGGGAGGCGGCGTCTGCTCGAGGCGCAGCCCCTCGCGCAAGGGGTTGGGCAGCACCGGGTTGGGCGGGGTCGCGGTTACGGTCTGCATAGTCCCTCTCTGCGGAGTTGAGAGTTGCAAGTTGATAGTTGCTAGAGGGCCACCCCTCGTGCCACTAGCAACTACCAACTACCAACTATCAACCTACCCCGGCGTCTTGTCGACGCGCTCGGCCGGCTCGTCTTCGCTGACGGTGCCGTGCGGCGACGACGGCACCGACCCCGCCTCTTCGCCCCGGCCCGGCTGCACGGGGGCCTCCCACTCGGTATGGAAGGTGCCGGGCCGGTCGGTACGGTGGTAGGTGTGCGCGCCGAAGAAGTCGCGCTGCCCCTGGATCAGGTTGGCCGGGAGCTGCGCCGAGCGGTAGGAGTCGAAGTAGTCGAGCGAGGCGCTGGTCGCCGGGCAGGGCACGCCGAGCTGGCGGGCGACGTGCGCGGTGTGCCGCCAGGCGCCGTTCAGGTCGTTGAGCGCGCCGGCGAAGCCGGGATCGAGCAGCAGGCTGGGGAGGTCCGGCTGGCGCTTGAACGCGGCCTGGATCGTGTCGAGCAGTTCGGCGCGGATGATGCAGCCGCCCTTCCAGATGCGCGCCAACTCGGCGTAGTTGAGGTTCCAGCCGTACAGCTCGGAGGCGGCGCGCAGCAGAGAGAAGCCCTGCGCGTAGGAACTGACCTTCGAGGCGTAGAGCGAGCCCTCCAGCGCGTCGAGCAGGTGGTCCCGATCGATCTCCGGCCGCGCGCTCGGGCCGTGCAGCACCTTCGAGGCCGCGACGCGCGCCTCCTTCAGCGCCGAGATGTTGCGCGACCAGACCGCCGCGTCGATCGTCGGGATCGGCACGCCGTTCTCCGCCGCGTTGATCGTCGTCCAGCGCCCGGTGCCCTTCTGCTCGGCCTCGTCCAGGATCAGGTCCACCAGCGGCTTGCCGGTGTCCTCGTCGACGAAGGCGAGCACCTTGGCGGTGATCTCGATCAGGTAGGAGTTGAGCCGCCCCTTGTTCCAGCGCGCGAAGATCTCGCTCATCTCGCGCGGCGCCAGGTCGAGCGCGTGCTTCATGATGTTGTAGGTCTCGGCGATCAGTTGCATGTCGCCGTACTCGATGCCGTTGTGGACCATCTTGACGTAATGGCCCGCGCCGTCCGGCCCGATGTACGTGACGCAGGGGCCATCCTTGACCTGCGCGGCGATCTTGGTCAGCACCGGCGCGACCAGGTCGTACGCCTCTTTCGGCCCGCCCGGCATCAGGCTCGGCCCGTGGCGCGCGCCCTCCTCGCCGCCGCTGACGCCCATGCCCATGTAGAGGAGGCCGGTGCCCTCGAGCTCCTTGCCGCGGCGGATGGTGTCCTCGAAGTAGGAGTTGCCGCCGTCGATCAGGACGTCGCCCTCCTCCAGATAGGGGCGCAGTTCCTCGATCACGGCGTCGACCGGCTTGCCCGCCTTGACCAGCAGGATGATCCGGCGCGGCCGGTCCATCGCCTTGATGAACGCGGGGATCGTCGCCGCGCCGGCGATCGGCCGCCCGCGCGCCTCGCCCGCGAGGAACTCCTCGGTCCTGGCGGCGGTGCGGTTGTAGACGGCGATGGGGAAGCCGTGGTCGGCGATGTTGAGCGTCAGGTTGGCGCCCATGACCGCCAGGCCGACGAGCCCGTAGTGCGTCGCTTCCGCCATGTCTCCCTCCTTGTGAGCCGTCAGGCGTTAGCCGTCAGCCGTCAGCCGTCGGCCGTCAGCGATCAGCCGAACTCCTGATGGCTGATCGCTGACGGCTGATTGCTCGCGGCCAGGAAGTCCGCCGCGCTGTAGCGCCGCAGGTCGCCGACGGCGTCCACCGCGAGGTCGGCGCCGGACCAGGGGCCGCGCGCGGCCGCGGCGGCGTACTTGCCCTGGCGGACCAGCACCGTCGTCAGCGGCGCGGCCAGCCGCGCGCGCACCTTGTCGATGACGTTCGGCTTGTCCTCTACCAGCACGTAGTGGTCGGCCGGGAAGCAGGCGCGCACCTCCCGCAGATGCTCCTCTTTATGCGCGTAGACGAGCACGCAGTTATCGGCCGCCGCGCCGAGGCCGCTCCGCGCGATCTTGAGCGGCTGGTAGGCCGGGTCGCCGTCGGAGAGGATCACCGCGGCACCGAGCGCGCGCAGGTGCGCGATCGTCGCCGGCGCGCCGGGGAAGACGAAGTCGCGGTAGGGGAAGTCGAGCAGCAGACTCGCCAGCGCGCCGCAGCTGGCCCGCCAGGCCGCCTCGTCGCGGAGCAGGTCGCGCCGGTTGGCGCGCGCGTCCTCGTCGAAGGCGGCGAGGGTCAGCGGGTAACTGACCACGCCGGCGTCGGCGCGGACCTCTTCGTAGATGCGCCAGAAGCGCGCCGCCTCGTCCTCACCGATCAGCGCGCGCAGCCGGCGGTCGAGCTCCACCTTGGCGGCGTCGTTGTCCAGCAGCGTGTTGTCGACGTCGAGCATGAAGGTCAGGCACGGCGGCCCTCCTGTCCCCCCCACCCCGGGGGGAACGCTACTCGTCGTCTGTTCCTCTCCCGCTGCGTCTGCCATCGTCATCGTTTTCCCGGCTCACCGCTGCCCCTTCCGCCACGACCCATGAGGCGAGTTCCCCCCAGGACTGGGGGGACAGGGGGGCGTTAACTCCCCACCATCGCGGTCAGCGCGCGCAGGCCGCCGGCGATGTCGCCGTCGAGGTCGATGCGGATCGCCCGGCGGCCGTGGTTCTGGAGCGACTGGAGGTCGCCGAGCGCCTGGGCCGCTTTGAGCGTGCCGAAGTCGTAGTCCTTGCCCGGGATCGGCACCGACGGGCCGTCGGCGCCGGGCGCGACGAACTGGATGAAGACGCCCTCGTTCGCGCCGCCCTTGTGCAACTGGCCGGTCGAGTGGAGGAAGCGCGGCCCGTAGCCGAGCGTCGTGGCGACGTGGAGGCGGTCGCGCAGGTGGAGGCGCAGCCGCTGCAGCGCCTCCTCGTGCTCCGGCGTCGCCGCGACGTAGGCCATCAGCGCCAGGTAGTCGCCCGGCTGGACCCCGTGCAGGAAGCCGTGCAGCCGGCTCTCGAACGACTCGTCGCCCATCGGCCCCGCGCCCGGCTCGATCAGCGCGAGGCTGCCCGCGCGGGCGACCGACTCGGGCTCGCTGAGGTGCCCGGACTGCTCATACTCCGCCAGGATGCGGTTGGTGTTGTCCTTGCTCTCCTGCACGTTCGGCTCGTCGAACGGGTTGATGCCGAGGAGTTTGCCGGCGACCGCGGTGGCGAACTCCCAGCGGAAGAACTCGGCGCCGAGGTCGTAGACGTCCGACAGTTCCAGCACGATCGTCGGCTGGCCGTCGGCATCGAGCGCCGCGAAGCGCTCGTCCTCGTTGTCCGGATCCTGGCGGAAGTGCAGGTGGGCGAAGAGCCGGTCGTCGCCGTAGACCGCGGGCGGGCCGAGCGCCTCGCCGGTCACCGGCACGATGCCGCGCCCCTCCTTGCCGGTGCTTTCGGCGATCAGTTGCTCGACCCAGTCGCCGAACGAGGCGATCGCCGCGGGCGTCTCCAGCGTCACCTTGTCGCGCCCGGCGTTGGCCAGCCCGCCCATCAGCGTGCCGAGGCGGGCGCCGGGGTTGTCCGCGGCCGGCTTGTGGCAGGCCCACATCATCGCCTGGGCGCGCTCCAGCAGGCGCGCGACGTCGATCCCGGCCAGCGCGGCCGGCACCAGGCCGAAGTAGGAGAGGACCGAGTAGCGCCCGCCGATGTCGGGCGGGTTGAGGAAGACGCGGCGGTAGCCGCGGTCGTGCCCGAGTTGCTCCAGGTGCGAGCCGGGGTCGGTGATGGCGATGAAGTGCGACCCGGTCTGGTCGCCGAGCGTCCGGGACGCCTCGTCGTAGAAGTAGGCCGCGTGCGACAGCGTCTCCAGCGTGCCCCCCGACTTCGAGGCGACGACGAAGAGCGCCGCCCCGAAGTCGAGGTCGCCGGTGAGGTCGCGGATCGTCGCCGGGTCGGTCGTGTCGACGACGGTGAGCGTCGGGTAGCCCGGCGCCGAGCCGAACGCCTGGCGCATCACCTCGACGCAGAGGCTGCTGCCGCCCATGCCGAGGAGGATCACGCGGGCGATGCCGGCGTCGCGCACCTCGCGGCCGAACGCGGCGAGGTCGCCGGCCTCGCGGTGCATCCGGTCGGCGACCGTCAGCCAGCCGAGGCGGTCGGCGATCTTGGCCTGAACGGCGGGGTCGTCCGACCAGAGGCTGGCGTCGTGCGCCCAGATGCGCTCGACGGCGCGATGGCTTTCGAGGTGGTCGAGCGCCGCGTAGAAGGCTTGCCGCGCGCTCACGCGCGCCGGGTGCTCGCCGACGCTACCGGCCATCGTGGAGCTCCTTGCGCTTCTGCTCGACCCCCGCGATCAGCTCGTCGAAGGACTTGGCGAAGGCGTCCACGCCCTCGTCCTCCAGTTGCTTGGTCACGGCGTCATAGTCGATGCCGGCCTCGGCCAGCGCGCCGAGCGTCGCGCTCGCCTCCTCCACACCCTCGGTCAGCGTCCGCGCCACCGTGCCGTGGTCCTTGAACGCCTCGATCGTCGCCAGCGGCAGGGTGTTGACGGTGTCGGGGCCGATCAGCGAGTCGACGTAGAGGACATCGGAGTAGGCCGCGTTCTTCGTGCTGGTGCTGGCCCAGAGGCAGCGCTGCACGCGCGCGCCCTTCGCCTTGACGTTGAGGAAGCGGTCGTGGCTGAAGATCCGCTGGTAGTTGCGGTAGGCGAGCTTGGCGTTGGCGATGGCGGACTTGCCCAGGAGCCCGCGCAACGTCTCCGCCTCGGCGCCGGACGCCTGGGCGATCCGCTGTTCCAGCAATTTGTCCACCAACGTATCGACGCGGCTGACGAAGAAACTGGCGACCGAGGCGATGTGGTCGAGCGGCTGGCCGGCCGCGGCGCGCTTCTCCAGCCCCGCGATGTAGCGCCACATCACCTGCTCGTGGTTGCGGAGCGAGAAGAGCAGGGTGATGTTGATGTTCAGCCCCTCGCCGATCAGTTGCTCGACCGCCGGCCAGCCCTCCTCGGTGCCCGGCACCTTGACCATCACGTTCGGGCGGTTGACTTTCTTCCAGAGCCGCCGCGCCTCGGCGATCGTCCCGGCCGTGTCGTGGGCCAGCGACGGCCCGACCTCGATCGAGACGAAGCCGTCCTCGCCGTTGGTGCGGTCGTAGAGCGGGCGGAAGTGGTCGCACGCCTCCTGGATGTCGGTGACGGCCAGGCCCTCGAAGATCTGCTCGGCGTTCTTACCCTGCTGCGCGAGCTGCGCGAGCTGGTCGTCGTAGTCGTCGCTGCCGGCGATGGCCTTCTGGAAGATCGTCGGGTTGGAGGTCATGCCCCGCAGCCCGTCCTCGTCGATCATCCACTGGAGCTTGCCCTTGCGGACCAGTTCGCGCGTGATGAAGTCGAGCCAGACGCTCTGCCCCACCTTCGCCAGCGCCAGCAGCCGGTTCGCGGGGTGATCCTGCGCCTTGAGGTGCTCGTCGGCTGTGCGGACCATTGCTGCTACTCCTTCGCGAGTTGTCAGACGATAGACGATAGACGATAGGAGACGCTGGCCGGGTAGTAGCTCGCGTGCCTCTCGTCCTTTCTACCGTCTACCGTCTACCGTCTATCGTCTATCGTCTCACTTCGCCAGTTGCCGCGCCGCGGCGACGATCTGCTTCGTGCCGATGCCGGCCGCGTCGAGGAGTTCCTGCGGCTTGCCGGAGCCCGGCAGGTTCTGGACCGCCAGGTGGATCAGGTGCAGGTCCAGCGGGCCGCCGGCGTGGCCGTCGTGGCGGGTGGCGTCGCCGTTGACGGTGAACGCCTCCAGCACCGCCTCGCCGAGCCCGCCCTGCGGCCAGTGGTCCTCCACGACGACCATCCGGCCACCGGTCGCGCGCGCCGCCTCGTGCAACGTCGCCGCGTCGATCGGCTTGACCGAGTAGGCGTCGATCACGCGGGCGCGGATGCCGTCATGCTGCAACTCGTCGGCCGCCTTGATGGCCTCGTGGAGGGTGATTCCGGCCGCGACGATCGTCACCGTGTCCTGGTCGGACTGGCGGACCACCTTGCTGCCGCCGACCGGGAACTCCTCGCCCGCTTTGTAGATCACCGGCGTCGCCGCGCGGGTGGTGCGCAGGAAGCTGATGCCGTCGAGGTCGGCCATCGTCGCGACCAGGTGCGCGGTCTGGTTGGCGTCGCAGGGGTAGAGGACGGTGCTGCCGTAGACCGCGCGCATCATCGCCAGGTCTTCGAGCGCCATCTGCGAGGGGCCGTCCTCGCCGATCGACACGCCGGCGTGCGACCCGCAGAGCCGGATGTTGGCGCGCGAGATCGCGCCCATGCGGATGAAGTCGTAGGCGCGCGAGAGGAAGGCGGCGAAGGTCGAGGCGAACGGCACCTTCTTCACGACCTGCAGCCCGACCGCCGCGGCGACCATCTGCTGCTCGGCGATGAACATCTCGAAGTAGCGGCCCGGAAATGCTTCGGCGAACTCCTCCGCGTAGGTCGAGTTGCTGACCTCGCCGTCGAGCGCGACCACGTCCGGCCGCGCCGCGCCGAGCGCCTTCAGCGCGTCGCCGTAGGCCACGCGCGTGGCGACCGCCTTGCCCTCCTCGTAGGTCGGCAGCTGGAGCGGACCGGCCGCCTGCTGCGCCGCGGGCGTGGCGGCCGCCGGCTCGTGGACGTCGACCGTGATCGAGCGCTCGCCGCCGAGTTCGGCGATCGCCTCCTTGGCCTGGTCGGCACTCAGCGGCTTGCCGTGCCAGCCGTTCTTGTTCTCCAGGAAGGAGACGCCGCTGCCCTTGACCGTCTTCGCCACGATCAGCGTCGGCTGCCCGGTGACGCCGACCGCCTCGCCGTAGGCGCGGTCGATCTGCCCCAGGTCGTGCCCGTCGATCTCGATGGTGTGCCAGCCGAAGGCGCGCGCCCGCGCGGCGTAGGCGTCGGCATTCCAGCCGAGCATCGTCTCGCCGCGCTGGCCGAGGCGGTTCATGTCGAGGATGCAGATCAGGTTGTCGAGCTGGTAGTGGCTGGCGTGGTCGAACGCCTCCCAGACCGAGCCCTCGGCCATCTCGCTGTCGCCGTGCAGCACCCAGACGTGGTATGGGAGCTTGTCGAGCTCCTTGCCGGCCAGCGCCACGCCGACGCCGATCGGCAGCCCCTGACCGAGCGAGCCGGTCGCCACGTCCACCCAGGGCAGGATCGGGACCGGGTGCCCCTGGAGGCGGCTGCCGAACTTGCGGAAGGTCATCAGCTCCTCGTCGGAGATCGCGCCGGCCGCCTTGTACATCGAGTAGAGCAGCGGCGAGGCGTGCCCCTTGGAGAAGATCAGGTGGTCGTTGTTGGGGTTGTCCGGGTTGGCGAAGTCGTAGTGCAGGTATTTGCTCAGCAGCACGGCCATCAGGTCGGCCGCGGACATGGACGAGGTGGGGTGCCCCGACCCGCCCGCCGTGCTGGAGCGGATGCTGTCCACGCGGAGCTGCCGGCCCAGGTCGTGCCACTGGCCGGTCTGTCGCGTCGCCTGCTCGGTCTGGGTCGTCATCGGCGCCCTCCTCCGGGAGTTGCTGCGTTCCCGCGTCCCTCGGTTCCCGCGTCGTCACCGCCTGGCGGCGCCGGCGCGGCGTATCATCGTCAACCGCCTTGCCCGGCACAAACTGTGCCAGCGCTGGCGGAAATGAGAAGTGAGAAGTATGAAGGGTGAAAGGGCGCTACGGCCGGGATTCCATACTTCTTACTTCTCACTTCTCACTTCCGCCGTCGAACTGCGGCGCGAGGACCGCATTGAGCCATTCCAGCCGGCCGCGCTCGGCGCGGTAGGCCGCGTGCGCGTCGGCGTCGGGCGTGTAGGTCCGGCCGAGCGGCGCGGGGGCGTCGGCCAGGTCCTCGTAGACGCCGAGCGCGTCGAGCGCCAGCACCGCCGCGCCGCGCGCCGACGCCTCCAACTGCTTCGCCTCCACCAGCGGCACGCCGAGCGCGTCGGCGATGATCTGCGGCCAGACCGGCCAGTGCGCCACGCCGCCGCCGCTGCAGACGATCTGGTACTCCTGCCCGGCCAGCGGGCGCAGCAGCTCGTGGACCAGCGCGAAGCGGCAGGCGACCGCCTCCAGCCCCGCGCGCAGGATCTCCAGCGGCGTCGTGTCGAGCGCCAGGCCGACGAACGCGGCGCGCGCCCTGGGCCGCCACTCCGGCGTGCGCTCGCCCGCGAGGAACGGCAGGATCGTCAGGCCGTGGCTGTCGGGCGCGAGCGCGGCGACCTGCTGGGCGGCGTCGTCCGGCAGGCGCGTCGTCGCGCGCAGCCAGTCGGCGACGTTGCCGGCGTTGCTGAGCGCGCCGCCGAGGACGTAGCGGCGGTGGTCGATCCGGTAGCACCACAGCCGGCGTGGGATGATCACCTCCTCGGCCGGCACGACGACGCGCATCACCCCCGACGTGCCGATGCTGAGCGCCATCCGGGCCGGCGTGACGCAGCCGCTACCGACGTTGTTGCAGGCGCCGTCGCCGACGGCCGGGTACCAGGGCACGTCTTTGAGCGCCGGCCAGCGTTTGGCGTACTCCGGCCGGAGCCGCGCCCGGCCGTCGTCGCGGTCCACCAGCGGCGGCAGCCGGTCGGGGTCGAGGTCGAGGCGCTCGATCAGCGGGCGGTACCAGTCGGCGGTGTGCTGGTCGAGGAGCCCGGTGCCGGAGGCCATCGAGACGCTGCACGCCAGCGTGCCGGTGAGGCGCAGCGCCAGGTATTCCGCGTAGCCGCCCCAGTGGGCCACGCGGCGGACGGTGTCGAGCTGCGTCGCCGCCAGCCAGCGCAGCTTGGCCGGCCAGTAACTCGTGTGGAAGACGCAGCCGGTGCGGTCGTGCAGCAGGTCCTCGTCGACCTCGTCGCGCAGTTTGTCGGCGGCGGCGGCGCTCCGGGTGTCGGCCCAGGAGTAGACCGGCGTCAGCGGCTCACCGTCCCCGTCGAGCCCGAGCAGGCTGTGCCAGAAGCAGGAGACCCCGACTGCGCGGATCTCGCCGGCCAGATCGCCCGCGCGCTCCAGTACGCCGTCGATCACCTCCTCCGCCACGCGGGCGAGTTCCTCGGGGTCGCCCTCCACGCCGCCGTCGGCCGTCGTCATCAGGCGGTAGGGGGTCTGGACTTCGAGGCCGTCGAGCGCCTGGCCGTCGCGGTCGAAGACCATCGCGCGGGTGGAGGAGGTGCCGATGTCGAGCGCCAGGACGAGCGGGGTCGCTGCTGCCGGCCTGCCCTTCACACCGCCTCCTCTCGCTGCTGGTCGTGGCGCTGCCCATCGTGGCCTGGCGGCCGAGGCCGCGGCTGGGGGCGCCAGCCGGCGCACGAAGCCCGCCTCCGCGGGCTTAGGATCTCCGCTCGCTCCCCGCCCTCCGCGCCCGCCGCCACGCGCCGCCGTGGGGCATTGGCCCCACGATAGTACTACACTATCACTACGCGCGCGGCGACAAGACGTTGCGGGCAGTCGCGACGTTAACCCTGGTATACGGCGGCGCGCCGCCGGCACGGGTTCTGCGACGGGAGACCCGCAAGCGCGCGCAGCCTCCGGCCCCTCGGCCGGGGGTTCCCTGTCCTTCGCGGCCGGCATCCGCGCCGGCATCGTCGTCGACGTCATCGTAGGAACGACTGTGATGAGTAGCAAGAAAGACGAGGCCGGACCCGTACCGGGGCGGCCGAAGAACCTGACCTTCCTGCAGCCGAACCCGAGCCTCAACCGCGCGGCGCGCGCCGGGCGGCCGACCGAGGACGAGCAACTGCTCACCTCTCCGAGCAAACTGCGCGGCGCCGGGCTCGGCCCGAGGTTCGACTTCACCTCGACCGACCCCTGGCGCGTCCTGCGCATTCAGGGCGAGTTCGTCCACGGCTTCGACGCGCTGGCCCACATCGGCCCGGCCGCGACCGTCTTCGGCTCGGCGCGCGTGGACGAGGACGACCCCTACTACGCGCAGGCGGTCGCCGTCGGGCGGCTGCTCGCGGAGGCGGGCTTCGCGGTGATCACCGGCGGCGGCCCTGGCATCATGGAGGCGGCCAACCGCGGCGCGCGCGAGGGCGGTGGCCTCTCGATCGGCTGCAACATCGAATTGCCGCACGAGCAGGGCACCAACGCCTTCGTCGACCTCTCGATCAACTTCCGCTACTTCTTCGTCCGCAAGACGATGTTCGTCAAGTACGCCGAGGGCTTCGTGATCTTCCCCGGCGGCTTCGGGACGATGGACGAGCTCTTCGAGGCGCTGACGCTAATCCAGACCGGCAAGGTGCGCAACTTCCCGCTGGTCCTCTTCGGCACGCCCTACTGGAAGGGCCTGCTCGACTGGCTGCGGACGACGATGCTCCCCGACCACAAGATCGAGCCCGAAGACCTCGACCTCCTCGTGCCGACCGACGACCCCCAGGAGGCGGTCCAGGTCATCCTCAAGTGCTACCGCGAGCACTGCGCCGAGGTGCGGGAGCGCTCCGTCGCGGCCGACGGCGCCGTCCGCCCGCCCGCCCGCCCGGCGCGGCCGGCGAAGTAGGCGGGTTTGCCCTCACCCCCCATCCCCCTCTCCCCATGCTGGGAGAGGGGGGCCTCACACGGACAGGGTGCTGCTCTTCCAGATCTCGGGCTCGGGTAATGAGGAAATGCCCGGGTGGAGATCTCCCCCTCTCCCAAAGTTGGGAGAGCGGGTGCCCTCTGGGCGTGGGGGGTGAGGGCCGCACTGCCTCACTTCCGCGCCACCAGCCGCTCGACGAGGCCGAGTTTCGCGCGCTCCAGGCGCTCGACGGTGAAGCCGGTGGCGAGGATGTCGTCGAGCGGGTCGCGCAAGAGGTGGTGGGCGTAGCGGCTGACCGAGAGCGGGTCGAGCGCCCGCTGGACGGCGCGCACGGCCCGGTTCGGGCTGCGCACGTGATCGAGCAGCAGGAGCCGCCCGCCGGGGCGCAGCACCCGCCACGCCTCCGCCACGGCCCGGCGGCTGTCGGGGATCGTGCTGAGTGCGAGCATGGCGACGACCGTGTCGAACGACTCGTCGGGGAAGTCGAGCGCCTGCGCGTCGCCCAGGCGCAGGTCGGCGTCGCGGCCGAGCGCCGCCGCGCGGCCGCGGGCGAGCGCTAGCATCGCCGGGCTGAGCTCGACGCCGGTCAGCCGCGCGTCGGGCGGGTAATAGGGGAGGTTCAGGCCGGTGCCGACGGCGACCTCCAGGACGTCGCCGCGGGCCTGGGCGCAGACCCAGCGCCGGCCGTCGCCGAAGAGCAGCCGCTCATCCAGGGCGACGGAGCGGTCGTACTGGCCGGCGAAGCGGTCGTAGAACCGCCTGGCGCGCTCGGTCTCGCTCAGCGCCTCATCCACGGCCGGCGCCGTCGCGGGCGGCGGGTCGCCGTCGTCCGCCCTGGCGAAGTTGGCGGTGAAGCGCCGCCGGCCGCCGTGCAGGGCCAGCGACCGGAAGCCGGCGGACTCGGCGAGCCGGCGCACCGCCTCCTGATTCTGGTAGTGCGGGTCGGGCAGGATCTCCGTCACCGAGAGGCGTCCGCCGGGGCGGACCACCCGGCGGCACTCCGCCAGCGCCGCCGCGCGGTCGTGGATCTCCCCGAGGACGGTGCTGAGGTAGACGACGTCGAAACTGGCCGGCGCGAAGGGGAGCGCCGCGGCGTCGCCGACGACGACCGCCAGGTTCGCGGCGTTCTCCTGCCGAGCGTGCGCCGCGAGCCGCCGGGCCATGCCGGGCTGGAGGTCAAGTCCGACGGCGACGCCGCCCGGGAGGATACGGCGGGCGGTGGGGAGCAGCAGCCGCCCCGGCCCCGGCCCGACCTCCAGCACGCGCTCGCCCGGCCGCGCCCCGATCCATCCCAGCGTCTCCCGCGTGCCCGCCACCAGGTCCACCAGCGGACTCGCCAGCCACCACGCCAGCGCGGTCGGGCAGGCGCGCCGCAGTTTCCGGGTCGCGACGACGTACGTCACCCCGGCCGCCGCCACCAGCCCCGCCGCGATCCCGATGCGCCGCCGGTTCATCCGCCACTCACTCCTCTCGACCTTCCGCCACCGCCCCATTGGTTGGCTGCCACCTCGCACTCGCCACTCATTCATCGCTCGTCGCTCATCGCTCAGCACTCAGTAGACGAAGGGAATCAGGCGCCGGGTGCGGCGCATGTAGTCCTCGTAGGGCTTGCCGAGCGCCGCGCGCAGGGCGCGCTCCTCGACGTCGATGCGGTAGAGGTGGCCGGCGAGGACGCAGAGCACCAACGCGAGCAGGCTGGCCCAGTTGGTCAGCGCCAGCCCGAGACCGAGCACCGTCAGCAGCGTGCCGCTGTAGGCCGGGTGGCGGACGAAGCGATACGGGCCACGTTGCACGACAACCTGCCCCGGATGCACCGCGACCGCGCGCGTGAAGTAGCGCCCCAGGCAGCGGATGGCGTACTGGCGCAGCGCCACCCCGAGGAGCGCCAGCGCGATGCCCGCGACGAAGAACGCCCGGCGGTGCCAGAAGATCGTCGCGCCGGGGGCGGCGCCCGCCAGGAAGAAGTAGAGGACGAGCCCGAGCACCGTCGTGGCCAGCACCACCGCGTACGAGCCGCGGTCCTCGCGTCGGGCCGCGCCGCGGACGCGCTGGCGCAGCGACCCGAACCACTCCGGAATGGCCCAGGCGAGGAAGGTGAGGTAGAAGGCCGCCGCGTAGCCGGCCGAGGTATAAGGCAGGGGGAGCGTTCGCATCGCCGCGCCTCCCGGCATGATCTGTGCTGTCGCTGACACGACCGGGACCAACCGGCCGCACCGCGCGGCCGCCGCGCCTATCTACGCGCGGGCACGCCGGCGGTGTCAAGGGCGGGCGGCGGCGAGCCCGGCGCCCGGCAACCAGGAGCGGAACGATGACGACGAGCGATCCCCTGTCCCCCGAGCAGCGGCGGGACCTGGCCGCGCGGGCGGCCGCGGTGCTGCGCCAGAACGACCTGGGCGGCTGGACGAAGGCCGCGCCCGCGCTCTACCCCCATCAGTGGAGCTGGGACAGCGCCTTCATCGCGATCGGCTGGGCGCACCTCGACATCGCGCGCGCCGCGCGCGAATTGCAGTCGCTCTTCCGCGCCCAGTGGGCGACCGGCATGGTGCCGCACATCGTCTTCAACCCGGAAGCGAGCGGCTATTTCCCCGACCCCGCGCGCTGGGCCGCCTCGCTATCGCCCGACGCCCCCGCCGGCGTCGCGACGAGCGGCCTCTGCCAGCCGCCCGTCCACGCCATCGCGGCGCACCACATCTGGGAGACGGCCTACCGCCAGGGCAAGGCCGCGGTCGCCGCGGCCGACGCCTTCCTGCGCGACCTCTACCCGCGCCTCCTCGCCTGGCACCGCTACCTGGCGACCGCGCGCGACCCCGAGGGCACCGGCCTGGTGACGATCTACCACCCCTGGGAGAGCGGCACCGACAACTCGCCGCGCTGGGACGGCGCGCTGGCGGCCGTGCAAGTCGGCGACCTGCCGCCCTACACGCGCTCCGACCTCCGGCACGTCGCCGACCCGGCCGAGCGACCGACGCAGGAGGAGTACGACCGCTACCTCTGGCTGGTCGAGGTGCTCAAAGCGGCGCGCTACGACGACGCCGAGATCCAGCGCCGCGACCCCTTCCTGCTCAAGGACGTCCTCTTCAGCGCCGTCCTCGTCGCCGCCAACGAGGCGCTGCTGGAGATCGCGCTGCTGCTCGACGCGCCGGACCTCGACCGCGCCACGATCACCGGCTGGATCGACCGCGGGCGCCGCGGGCTCGCCGGCCGCTGGCACGCCGACCTCGGCCTCTGCCTCGACTACGACCTCCGCGCGGGCGACGCGATCCGCGCGCGCACGCTCGCCGGCTTCGCCCCGCTCGTCGCCGGCCGCCTCCCCGCCGACCGCCGCGTGGCGCTCCTGGCGACGCTCGACTCGCCGGCCTTCCTCGGCAACGCCGACCTCCGCTGGCCGCTCCCGCCGAGCACCAGCCCGGACGAGTTCGCCTTCCGGCCCCGCAGCTACTGGCGCGGCCCGGTGTGGCCGGTGATGAACTGGCTCTTCTGGTGGGCGCTCGGCCGGGGGGCCGAGGACGACCGCGCCGCGCGGCTGAAGGCGGCGGCGCTAGCGCAACTCGCCGGCGGCGAACTCGCGGAATACTACGAGCCCTTCACCGGCGAACCGCTCGGCTCGCCCGCGCAGTCCTGGACCGCCGCGGTCGTCCTCGACTGGCTCGCGGCCGAGGGGGAGCAGGGGACGTAGGGGAGAAGGCGTGAGCCGGGCGGCTCAGGCCGCCCGGCCCGTGGAAGGGCACTTGTGCCCGCCGCCGCTCAGTGCGACATCGCGGTGCGGTAGCGCCGCACGGCGAGCGGGACGAAGACGACGATGAGCAGCACCGAGAAGGCGACCGAGGCGACGATCGGGTGCTGGAGCGGCCAGGCGCCGCCGGTGTAGGCCGCGCCGGGGTTGCCGAAGAGCTCGCGGCAGGCGGCGACGGTGGCGCTGAGCGGGTTCCACTCGGCGATCACGCGGAGCACGGCCGGCATCCCGCGCGTCGGCACGAAGGTGTTGGCCAGAAAGGTGACCGGGAAGAGGGCGACGAAGCCGATCACCTGCGCCGTCTCGGTGGCGCGCACGAACAGGCCGATGAAGGTGCCGACCCAGATCATCGCGAAGCCGAAGAGGAGCAGCAGGCCGAACCCGGCCAGCGCCTGGAGCACGCCGTTGTGCGCGTGCCAGCCGACGACCAGCCCGCACGCCGCCATGACGGCGATGCCGATGACGCTGTGCGTCAGGTCCGCCAGCGCCCGGCCGACCAGCACCGCCGAGCGGGCCATCGGCAGCGAGCGGAAGCGGTCAATCAGCCCCTTCGCCATGTCGTCCGCCACGCCGACCGCCGTGGTGATCGCCAGGAAGGCGACGCTCTGGGCGAAGATGCCCGGCAGCAGGAACTCGCGGTAGTTGCCGCCGCCCGGCACCTGGATCGCGCTGCCGAAGACGTAGGCGAAGAGGAAGACGAAGATGATCGGCTGGAGCGTGACGTCGAGCAGCTTCTCCGGCACGCGCCGGATGTGCGACAGGTTGCGCCGGGTCACGGTCAGCCCGTCGGCGATGGCCCAGCGCAGCCGCGCGGCCGGCGACTCCGGGGGAGCGGGGATTTCCAGAACGCTCATCGTCCCTCCTTGCTAGACGATAGACGATAGACGATAGTCCTTGTCTCGTCCTCTACCGTCTACCGTCTACCGTCTCTCGTTTACCGCCGCCCGGCCAGCGCCGGCTCGGCCGCCATCGCCGCATCGGCCGGCATCTCGTCCGCGGTGTGCCCGGTCAGGCGCAGGAAGACCTCGTCCAGCGTCGGGCGGCGCAGCGCGAGGTCGTCGACGGCGAGCCCGGTCAGGTCCAGCTCGCGCACGACGTCCACCAGCGCGGCGGCGCCGCCGGTCACCGGCACCGTCAGGCGGCGGGCGTCCGGCTCGACGTGCGGCTCGGCGCCGACGGCCCGGCGCACCGCCTCCGCCGCCTCGGAAAGCCGGGCGGCGTCGCGGATCACGACGTCGACCTGCTCGCCGCCGACTGTCGCCTTGAGTTCGCTCGGGGTGCCGGCCGCGATCACCAGGCCCTGGTCGATCACGGCAATGTGGTCGGCCAGGCGGTCGGCCTCTTCGAGATACTGCGTCGTCAGCAGCACCGTCGTCCCCTGCGCGACCAATCCGCCGATGACGTCCCACATGCCGAGGCGGCTGCGCGGGTCCAGGCCGGTCGTCGGCTCGTCGAGGAAGAGGATCGGCGGCGCGGCGACGAGGCTGGCGGCGAGGTCGAGGCGGCGGCGCATCCCCCCGGAGTAGGTCTTGGCGATCCGGTTGGCCGCGTCGGTCAGCGCGAAGCGCTCCAGCAAGTCGTCGGCCCGCCGCCGTGCGGCGCGGCCGGAGAGGTGGTAGAGGCGGCCGACCATCTCCAGGTTGGCGCGCCCGGTGAGCAGTTCGTCCACCGCCGCCTGTTGCCCGGCCAGGCCGATGCGGTAGCGCACGCGCTCGGCGTCGCGCACCACGTCGAACCCGGCGACGAGCGCGCGGCCGGCGTCGGGCTGGAGCAGGGTGGTGAGGATGCGGACGGTCGTCGTCTTGCCCGCGCCGTTCGGCCCGAGCAGGCCGCAGACGGTGCCGCGCGCGACCGCGAGGTCGACGCCGCGGAGCGCCCGCGTCTGCCCGTAGCGCTTCTCCAGCCCCTCGGCCAGCACGGCCAGGTCGCCAGTCGTCATGCCCATGCAACTCCTCCTGCCGCTCGGCGGCGCCGTCGCGCCGCGTTCGCACCGACTAGCCAGTCTACGCGAGGCCCGGTCGCGTCGCCTCGGTCAGGGGGCCGGTTCTCCCGTTGTCCGTTGGCCCTCCCGCGACTGGCCGAATGGACAGGCCGCCGTTACCGGGGAAGAAAGGCCGCTCGTCTCGTCGCGCAACCACGTTAGAAGAACAAATGTTCTGACGAGTATAGCCGCGCCGTGCGCGATTGTCAAGGGCGCGAAGCGTGTGGTTTCCTCGGTTGTGATACGGGAAAACGGCGGAGAGGAAGGGTGGCGGCCGGCGATCCGCTCGCCGGCCGCGCAGCCCCGCGGGCGCGGGTTGGGGCGTCAGGCCCGGCCCGCGTCGCCGGTCCCCGACTTCTCCTCGTCGTCCTCGGCCAGCAGCCGGTAGAGCGACCGCCGGGCACCGTTGAGGATCTTTCGGGCCTCCGCGACCTGCCTGGCGTTGCCGGTGTGGAGCACCTGCATCGCCGCCGCGCCGAGTTGCATCACCTGGGCGCCGAACTCCCGCGCCTCGTCGTGGACGTTCCCGGCGATCGCCGCCCAGGGGGCGGCGACCTCCTCTTTGTGCGCCTCGACGTAGGCGCGGCCTTCGTCGGTCAGGTGGAAGGTCCGCTTGCCGTCGGTCTCCTCGCCGCGGATCAGGCCCTCGTCCTCCAACTGTTGCAAGGCCGGGTAGACCGAGCCGGGGCTGGGCCGCCAGGCGCCGTGGCTGCGCTGGCCGAGTTCCTGGATGATCTGATAGCCGTTGCGCGGCTCCTCGGCGAGCAGCGCCAGGATGCCGGCGCGGATGTCGCCGCGCTTGGCACGCGGCCCGGGCCCGAACGGCCCGCCCCGGCCGCCGAAGGGGCCGAAGGGGAACCCGCCGAACGGCCCGCCGCCGAAGGGGTTGCCCCCGAAGGGGTTGCCGCCCTCGTCGTCCTCCCGCGCGAACGGCCCGCCGCGGTGGCGGCCGCGCGCCACGAGCGCCATCCGCGCGCCGCCGACCAGCGCCAGCGGGAGGACGAAGCGCAGCGGCGACGGTCCCCGCCGCCCCCGACGCCGCGCCATCCGCGCCGCCCCGAAGAGCGCCAGCGGCACGGCCAGCCGCAGCGGCGACGGCCGGCCCCAGCCCCCGCCCCACGGCGCGTCGAGCGTCTGTTCCGTATGCATCGGGTCCGCTCCTTTCGTCCTCGTCGTTCGTCTTCGTCGTCGGTCCATGGGTTCGTCACGATAGTTCAAAGATATATCGCGATCTATCTCTTGTCAAGTCCCCGCAAGGTCCGGGGCGCGGGGGCGCGGGATCGGTGGCGAAGCGGGTTGCCGTCGTCCTCGCCGTCCGGGCGGCAGGCGTCGGCGGATTCAAGGCTCGGCCGGAGTAGCAGAGGCGGAGCCCTGCGGCGTGCGATCTGCGCGGATCGCGCCCGGCAAGGGTGCGCGCCCGGCCGCGCCCCAGCAGGCGGCGCCCGGCCGGATGGTGGATACCGCCGCCCGCCGCGCGGGTTAGGCCGGCAGGAGCGGCCGGAGGCGCGCCCAGTGGGCGGCGGGCGACACGAACCCGCCCGGCTGGAAGAAGCGGCGCACCCGCTCGTTGCCGCGCAGGTAGCGCTCTTCGTAGACCCAGAGGTCGTGCCCCACCTTGAGCGCATAGGCGGCGACCGCCCGGTCGAGATCCGCCGGCGGGAGCGGCAGCGCCGCGCGATAGGCCGCGAGGAAAGGGAGGCAGAGCGCGGGCGCGAAGGCGAAGTTGAGGTGGAGCGCCCGCGCCACCTCCCAGGCCCGCGGCGCCGCGTAGGTCTGATCCCAGTCGATGACGGCGCTCACTTGCCCGCGCGCGAAGAAGAGGTTGGTCTCCTGATAGTCCCCGTGGATGACCTGGTGCGCGAGCGGCGTGAGATCGACGCGGGCGTCGGCGGGGCACCGCTCGAGCCAGGCGCGCTGGCCGGCCAGCCAGGCGAGCGCCGCCGCGTCGTCGGCGTCGTGGGCGGGGCGCCCGCCGATGGCCGCTTCGAGCCGGGCGATCCCCGCCAGCGTGGCGTCGCGGTCGACGGCGAAGGTCCGCCGGACGGCCCATTCCGCCGGGAGGTTGGCGAGGGCGCGGTGGAGCCGGCCGAGGCACGCCCCCATCGCCAGGGCCTCGGCCGGGCCGAGGGCGGGGCGGGGGACCTGGCGGCCGGGCGCCAGGGGGAACAGGGCGTGGTAGCGCCCCCCGCGCTCGAGGATGGTCCCGCCGCCCGGCAGCGGCAGCGGCCCGACGGCCGGCAGGCCGCGGGCGCGGACATGTGCGATGATGGCGTGCTCGCGGGCCACCGGGGCGCGGTCGTGGTGGCGGTAGGTCCGCAGGGCGTACCGGCCGGTGGTGGCCGTCACGAGCCAGGTCTGGTTCACCGTGCCCGCGGCGGGCTGCGCGATGGATTGGATGGGACCGATCTCCCACGCCCGGAGGAGATCCCGCTGCTCCGCGGTAGTGGCCATCTCGCGTCCCTTCACCCGCGGCGCGGCTGACCCCGCATCTGTACGTACATGTTCTACGGCCCGATGACCGGGATGTCAACCGGGCGGCGGCTACCGGCGAGACTCCCTCCAGGTGTGTCGGGACTCGCGTCCTCGGGGGTTGCACCCGGCCACTTTGGGGCGTACGGCGGGATGGTCCGGGCGATGGACGGAAGGAGGCAACCGATGGCAGAGCGGACGGCGGTGACGTATCC
>DASSSV010000109.1:0-17754 GCA_035708265.1 Thermomicrobiales bacterium
GCGCTGGCGACGGCCGCCGCGGTCGCCGCGGGCACCGGCGCTGCGACCGTGATGGCCGGGCGTACGGCGGGTGCGAGGAGGGCGCCGATATTCGTCGCGAGCGCCAGCACGAAGCACAGCAGGAGGACAACCGCCACGACGGGTAAGTGGCGCCGCCAGCGCGGGATGAACCTGACAATGCCGACTTTGAGGACCGCCGCGGCCAGGAGCGCCAGCCCGGAGACGAAACTCGGCGTCAGCCAGGGCGAGGTGAAGCCGTCGTGGACCAGGGCCAGCCAGAGCAGCGCCTGGGCGACGATGGCCAGCAACGCCGCGGTATAGCCGACGAAGCGATGCTGCTGGCGGAGCCGCCGGTACGTCTCGCGCGCGAGGTGGCTGTCGCTGAGCACCGCGACGCGCATCAGCGTCGCGTTCAGGATCGCGAGCAGGAGCGCCACCGCCAGCAGGCCGACCCGGAGCGCGTCGCCGGCGCCGGCGGCTCCGCCGCGACCGACCACCGCGATCCCGAGCCCGGCGAGCACCGCGACCACAGCGCCGATGATCCCCCAGTGCCACCACTCGAAGGCGCTCGGCCGACGCGACCGGGGTGGCGCCGGCGGTACGGCCGTCGCCAGCGCGGGGCCCAATGGCGGCGTCGGCAGGGGCGGCGCCACCGCGGAGGCGGCTGCCGGCGGCGTGGCGACTGGCATCATCCGGGTGGCGAGGGCGGGATCGACCGGCCACGCCGGCCGTTCGCCCGCCGGCCGGAGCAGCGTCGCGGTATCCGGGTCTCCTGGCCGATCCGGGGTGTGGTCGCCCACGTCGGGTGTTGGTGGCACGGAGGGCGGCGTCGGGCCGGGTGAACCGGTGGGCCGCGCCACGGACGGGTGCGAGCCCGACGCCCCGCGCGGTCGATCCTCCGCGCCGGTCGCCCGCCGCTGGTCGAGGGAGAGATCGGGCGCCGCGGCGGCGGCCAGGCGCAGGTCGGCGACCAGGTCGGCGATGGCGGCGTACCGCTCGTCGGCCCGCTTGGCCGTGGCCCGCCGCAGCGCGCCCTCGAGGGCCGCGGGCGCGGCGGGGAGGAAGGTGCGGATGGACGGCGGCGGCGCCGCGAGGTGCTGCTGGATGATCGCCCATGGGGTCGGGCCGACGTAGGGCGGGCGGCCCGCGATGACCTCGCAGGCCATGATGCCGTAGGCGTAGATGTCGGCGCGGTGGTCGACCTCGTGGCCCAGGGCTTGTTCCGGCGCCATGTAGTGGGGGCTGCCGATGCTGACGCCGGTCAGGGTCAGATCTAGGCTCTCGTGGGCGAGGCGCGCCAGGCCGAAGTCGGCGAGCAGCGGGCGCCCGGCGTCGTCGATCAGGACGTTGATCGGCTTGACGTCGCGGTGGACGATCCCGCGCTCGTGGGCGTACTGGAGCGCCTCGCCAACCGCCGCCAGACTTGCCACCGCGTCCGCGAGGGTGCGGAAGTGCCTGGCCCGGTCGCGCAAGGTGCCGTTGGTGGCCAATTGCATCACCAGGTAGGCCAGTTCGCCGTACTCGTCGAAGTCATACACCGCGACGATGTGCGGGTGGGTGAGCCGGGCGACGGCCCTGGCTTCGCGCAAGAACCGGAGGGGAAACGTAGGATCGGCGTTGAGCGCGGGGCTCAAGACCTTGATAGCCACCGGCCGCTCCAGCAGCCGATGGACCCCGCGGTACACCTCGGCCATGCCGCCCTGCCCGAGCGGCCCCTCGATGACGTAGTTCCCGAGGCGCTCACCGGCGCATAAGACCGCCACGACCCCTCCCGCGCACGGCCGGGGCGGGCGCCCCGCGCCCACCCCGACGCCATCTCGCGCCCCGCCCGGCCTCCCGCCGCACCGGCGCCCGGCAGATGCATCGCGTACAGATAGACTCTACATGGCCCACGCGCGCGGCCACAATCCGTGGAAGTACCTATTTCCGGTACGTATTACTCCGTGGGGCACCGCCGCGGGCCTCCCCCCGCCTGTACGCGGGAGACAGGGGCGGCCCGCGCGGCGACCGGCCGTGCATGGCGCGGCCGGGTGATCCGGCGGGCGCCGCTTGTCCCGATCTCGGGAGGAGGCGGGCATCGTGGCCATAGTGAGGCCGCCGACGCCGCTGTCGACGACGATGGCGTCGCAGATTTGCGCTCGTGGCTCCCCCTGACCCGTCATGCCGCACCTCCTCGCCGACTCCCGGACGCTACCCTCTCAGGGGAATCAACCTTCGTACCGTTGCTCGCCGGTCCGCGCGGGTGCCCGAACCGAATCGCGCCACCAGCTATCTGCGGTCTCCGGGGCGTGTTCCTTCCCGAGCGGCGCCTGATCGGTTGCCGCCGCCGATACGAAGCGCAGACTGGCCGCGGGGCGGAGCGCGGCAGAGGGAGGGCGCTCCGATGTGCGCCGGCTTTCGGCGTTTGCCGTTTGCCTACCCCCCGATCGGGCTGAACCTTGTTTCACTTCGCCGCGGGTTGACGAATCGGCCATCTCGGCTATCATAGGGGTCGGGATGAACGTACACGTTGGTCGTACATTAGCAGAATCCAGGCGAGGCTGAGCGCGAACCGCGCCGGCGGCCGGCAGCGGCCCGCCGCGGCGCGGGCTTGAATGCGGCTCGGCCCACCCGTTTCGAGGTCAGGAGGCTGTTTGCCAGTCGGAAACGCCCGTCCCCTGTCGCTCCTCTGCGCCCTCGCGCTCCTGTCCGCCACGGCCGGCTTCGCCGCGCCCGCGGCCCGCGCCGACGCGGCGTTCGGGCCGGGCGACCTCGTCGTCGTGACGACGACCGAGGGCGACCGCCTGTCGCTGCGCGATGGCCCCGGCCTCGACGCGACGGTGCTGACGACGCTCGCCGAGGGGACGGTGCTGACGGTGCTCGACGGGCCGCGGACGAGCGCCGACGGCATGTCCTGGTATCACGTCGACGGCGAGGGCTGGACCGGCTGGTGCGTCGCCGAATACCTCGCGGCGGCCGGCGCCGGGCCGGGCGCGCCCGCGGCGCCGGGCGGGGCCCCCGCGGGCGGCGCGCTCCAGGTGACCGGCACCGGCGACGAGGGGCTGCGCCTGCGCGACGGCCCGACGCTCGGCGCCGGGATCGTGCTGGTGATCCCCGAAGGCGCGGGGGTCGCGGTCACCGGCGACCTGCGCGCGGCGGACGGCTACCAGTGGGCGCCGGTGCAGTACGGCGGCGCGAGCGGCTGGGTCGCCGCGGCCTTCCTCGGCCCGGCCGGCGGCGCCCCGGCCGCCGCTGCCCCCGAGAGCGCGGGCGCAACGCCGGCCGCGACGCCGCTCGCGGCGCCCGCCCCGGCGCAGCTCGCGGTCGGCGACCACGCCGTCGTCAGCGGCACCGACGGGAACGACCTGCGCATCCGCGACGGCATCGGCCCCGACGCCCCGCTCTTCGCCTACGCGCCGGCCGGCGCGGTCCTGGTCGTCGTCAACGGCCCCCAGGCGGACGCGAGCGGCACCCCCTGGTATGGGGTGGACTACGACGGCGTGCAGGGCTGGGTGGACGGCGAGTACCTGGCGCCCACCGCCGCCGCGCCGAGCAGCCGCCCCTCGCTGACGATGGCGACGGCGGGTGTCGGACAGGCGATCGCGGATGCGGCCGCGAAGTACGTCGGCACGCCCTACGTCTGGGGCGGCGCGTCGCCGGCCGGCTGGGACTGCTCCGGCATGATCGTCTACATCTACAAGCAGGTGGCCGGCGTCACGCTGCCGCGCACCTCCCAGGAGCAGTTCCTGATCGGCGCGCCGCTCCGCCAGGACGAGATCCAGCCGGGCGACCTCGTCTTCTTCGCCGACACCGATGGGCCCGGCATCACCCACAACGGCATCGCGCTCGGCGGCGGCCGCTTCGTCCACGCGCGCAGCGAGCGCTACGGCACGGTCATCGACAACCTCTCTGACCCCTACTGGGTCGCGCACTACGCCGGGGCGCGCCGGCCGTGAACGGGGCAAGGATTGCAGATTGCAGATTCTAAGATTGCAGATTCGCAGATGGAAGATTGCGCGAAACTCGGCGGTTTCCCTCGCCGGGCAGTCTCGCCTCGCGCAGCCCGCCGCATCTGTAATGTGCAATCTGCAATCTGCAATCGGTCGCGTCGCGCTGGCGGGCTGCGTGGCGCTGGCGGTCGCGCTGCACGGGGCGGACGCGACGGCCGCGGCCGGCGCCTATACCGTCCGGCCGGGGGATACGCTCAGCGAGATCGCCGAGGCGTACGACGTCCCGCTGGCCGCGCTAGTCGCCGCCAACGCCATCGCCGACCCCAACCTGATCGTCGTCGGGACCGACCTCGCGATCCCCGACGCGGGCGCGGCCACGGCGACGCCGGCGCCCGCGCCGGCCGCGGCGGGGCTCTACCGGGTGCAGCCGGGCGACACGCTCGCGAGCATCGCGGCGGCGTTCGGCACCAGCGTCGCCGCGCTCGCGGCCGCCAACCCCGATATCGCGGACCCCAACCTGATCGTCGTCGGCCAGGTCGTGCGCATCCCGCGCCCCGACCTCGCGGCCGTGGCCGCGCTCCTGACGAGCCAGGCGCAGGCGTACGGGCTCGACCCGGCGCTGCTGCAGGCGCTGGCCTGGCAGGAGAGCGGCTGGCAGCAGCAGGTCGTCAGCACGTCCGGCGCGGTCGGCGTGATGCAGATCCTGCCGGAGACGGGCGCCTGGGTCGCCGACCAGCTCGTCGGCGCGCCGCTCGACGTCACCGACAGCGCCGCCGACAACATCCAGGCCGGCGCCGCCCTGCTGCGTTTCCTGCTCGACCGCGCCGGCAGCGAGGAACTGGCGCTGGCCTACTACTACCAGGGTCAGGGCAGCGTCGCCGCGTCCGGCATCACCCCCGATACGCACCAGTACATCGCCAACGTCCTGGCCGCCCGCGACTACATCCGCACCTACGGCGTGCCGCCGCCCGGCAACTGACCCGCACCAAAAGACCTGCGGCCACGAAGCCCACTTCGGCGGGCGGGGCCGTTCTCGGGCCGCGCCGGCGGCCTCGCGCCGCGCCAGCGCCCCCGGCCACGGCCTCGGCCGCACGGCCCTCCGCCCCTTCACCCCCTTTCGCCCCCTTCACCCCCTATCCCCCTCGCGTAATCGCTGTACCCGCCCGGATAGGTCCGCACCTCGCCGTCGACCAGGTCGAGGATGCGCGTGCAGAGGCGGTCGAGGAAGTAGCGGTCGTGCGAGATCGTCAGCACCGTGCCGTCGAACTCCTCCAGGGCGTGCTCCAGCACCTCGGTCGAGGCGATGTCGAGGTGGTTGGTCGGCTCGTCGAGCAGGAGGCAGTTGGCCCCGCCGATCATCAGGCGGGCCAGTTGCAGCCGGCTCTTCTCGCCGCCGCTCAGCCGCGCGATCGGCTCCTGCGCCTGGCGGTAGGTGAAGAGGAAGCGGCCGAGGAAGGCAATCGCCTCGTGCTCGTGCCAGGGGCGCAGCGCGCGCACCGTCTCCAGCGGCGTCGCGGCCGGGTCGAGCGTGTCGTGCTGCTGCGCGTAGTAGCCCAGCCGGATCGTCGGGCCGACCCAGACCTCGCCCTCGTCCGGCGTGTCCAGGCCGAGCAGCAGGCGGAAGAGGACCGACTTCCCGCAGCCGTTCGGGCCGATCAGCCCGGCGCGCTCGCCCCGGAGGAGCGTGAAGTCGACGTCGAGCAGCACCAGCCGGTCGTCGAAGGCTTTGGCCAGGTGGCGCGCTTCGAGCACCTTCTGGCCGCCGCGCTCGCGCGACGCGAAGCGCAGCCCCATCTTGCGCCGTTCGAGCACCGGCCGCTCGACCTTCTCCATGCGGTCGATCTGCCGCTGCTTGACGCGCGCCTGCTTGATGTGTCGCTCGTTCACGACGATGCTGGCCCACAGCTTGAAGCGCGCGATCGCCTCCTCCAGCCGCTTGATCTCCTTCTGCTGCGCGACATAACCCTGCTGCTGCTTGAGGAGGGCCAGTTCGCGCTGCGCGGTGTAGGAGGAGTAGTTGCCCTCGTAGAGGGTCAGGTGCCCGTCGTCGAGCTCGGCGATCCGCGCGACTGTGTCGTCGAGCAGGTAGCGGTCGTGCGAGATCAGCACGACCGCGCCGCGGAAGTCGCGCAGCACTTCCTCCAGCCGCGCCTTTCCGGCGAGGTCGAGGTGGTTGTCCGGCTCGTCCAGCAGCAGCAGGTCGGGCCGCGCCACCAGGCAGCGGGCCAGCCCGACCAGTTTGCGCTGCCCGCCGCTGAGGAACGCGACCGGCCGGTCGTGCAACTCGGCCGGCAGGCCGAGTCGCTCCAGGTAGCCGCGCGCCTCGTTCTCCAGGCGCGGGCCGCCCGCCTCCTCATAGCGCTCGAGCAGCGCGGCCTGCTCCGCCAGGACGTGACCGAAGCCCTCGACGTCGGCCGCCGTAGCCGGGTCGGCCAGCCGCGCCTCCACCGCCTCCAACTCGCGCTCCAGCGCCAGCAGGTCGGGCCGGCCGGCGATCACCTCGGCCAGCGCCGTCGGTCGGCCGGCCCCGGCGTACTCCTGTTCGAGGTGGGCCACGACGACGCCGCGGCGCAGCGTCCGCTCGCCCGCGGCGGGCGGCTCCAGGCCGGCCAGCACGCGCAGCAGGGTCGATTTCCCCGCGCCGTTCGGGCCGATCAGCCCGATCCGCTCGCCGTCGTCCAGGCTCAGGCTGACGTCGTCGAGGATCCGGCGGGTGCCGTAAGTCAGCGCAATATGGTCGAGTCGCGCGATCAGCACGGTCTGCCTCCTTGCGGCGTGCGTTGCCGCGGCCGGCGTGGACCAGTCCGGGGGAGACCGCGTGGCGCGCTACGGGCAAGGGGGAACAAACACGCCGCGGGCCCGCTGACTGGCCCACGGCGTTGCGGCGTCTCGATCGGTGCGGCGAGAGGGAGCGGTTCAGCCCACGGGCGACCCTTCCCTGCCGCCGCCCCGCTCCATCGGAAAGTGGGCGCAGTACGGCCAGGAAAGGGCCCGGGTAAACCCTTTGCGGCGCATCAGCACGTACATTGTGCGCAGGTCGTCGTGCATGGCGCCGCTCGCGCTCCCCTCGTCCATCGTCCCGCGCGAAGAGCCCTCCCCGCGCGGGGAGATTCGCGCCCGCCCATCCTAGCCGCTGCCCGCCCGGAAGTCAAGGGCCGCGGCGGGCGATCCTTGACGGTGTCGGCAGCGCCGTGAGATAGTGTGGATCTGGCGGTAACCCACCGTGGAGGAGTCGCGATGGTCGCGCATCCCGCCCAGCCCCGGGATCTCACCGGTGACGGCGAGCAACCGCTGATCGCCATCCCCGCCGAGGAACACGGCCGTACCGTCGTGCGCTACTTCACCGACGAGGCGGCGCCCGACGCCGCGACCCCCGACGCCGTCACCGAGGCGGCGCTCGCCGCGATCGGGGCGTGGGGCGACCTCGATTGGGACGACCTGGAGCGCGAGCTCGAGCGCATCGACCGCGAGACCCCGCCGACGCCCGTCATCGACGAGGCGTACTGAGCGCGCATGCGGCGGTATTTGCTCGACACCCCCGCGCTGGCGGCGCTGCTCCACGCCGGCCCGGCGCGGTCGCGCTGATGCGCCCGTGGGTCGCCGGCCACGAGGCGGCGACCAGTCTGCTCGTCTACGCCGAGGTGACGGAATACGTCCGCGGTCGGCCCGATGCCGAGGCGTACCAGCGGGCGCTCCGCGCCCTGCTGCGGGAAGTCCGGCCCTACGCGCCGACCTACGCCATCCTCGAGCGCTACGCCGATCCGCGCCGGCGGATGCGCCCGCCCCACGGGCCGGGGCTCATCGGCGACATCGACACGCTGATCGCGGCCACCGCCCTGACCCGCGACCTCACCGTCGTGAGCACCAACAGCGACTACCGGCGCGTACCCGGCCTCTCGCTGCTCCTGCTTACCCGCGCACAACTTGTGTGAGACAAGGCTTGGGCGAAGTCCACTCGCGCGGATAGGACGCTGGCTTTCGTCCCGACCCGCGCAGGCGGGTTTCGCGGCGAGTGGAGCGCAGCGGAGCGGGCCTCTAGCCGCGGTTTCAATCGCGGGCGCGCCGCGAGTTCACGTGCCAGCCCCCAACCGCTGTCAACGATCTGCTGCCGCGTGCCGGCTAATCGTCCGCCGCCTGGCGCTGCCAGTCCTCCGCCTCGGCCGGCCGGTCGGCGGCGGCGTCGCCGGGGGGTGCGGCGCGGAACTCGCCGCGCAGGACCAGCAGGATCAGGCCGGCTACGAGCATCGTCATCCCGGTGCCGAGCAGGCGCAGGCCGAGCATGATGATCGCCGCCGTCGGCTCGGGGATGCCGTAGGCCACGAAGGCGGTCAGGCCGGTCAGTTCGGTCGTGCCGAGCTTGGCCGGGACCGGGACGAGGATCACGGTCAGCACGACGATGGCGTAGATGCCCATCGTCTGCGCGAAGCTGATCGAATGGACGCCGACCGCCCCGGCGATCAGGTAGAGCTCGCCGACGTAGACGAGCATGTAGATCGCGGCGGGGATCAGCGCGCGGGCGGTGCGCCAGGTGAAGAGGTCCGCCGCCGCCTCCAGGAACTCGTCGGCGATCGTCAGGACGTGGCGCAGCCAGCGCGGCGTGCCGGGCGCCAGGTGGAACTCCCAGTAGTGGACCACCAGCCGCAGCAGCAGGATCAGGCCGATCCAGACCGCGATGAGCCCCAGCAGCGCGAAGGGGAGCCAGGGTGTGTGCGGCATCCCGATCAGCAGGGCCACCGGCAGCGCCAGCACGCTCTCGAAGGCGAGGAACGCCGTCGTGGCGAGGGTCGAGCGCACCACCGGCAGCTCGCCGAAGCCCTCCAGCCGCGCCAGGAGGTAGTTCTGGACGTAGACGCCGCAGGGGACGGTCTTGGCGATCTCGCCGCCCGCCAGCGTGACCAGCGCCGGGCGCCAGGGGACGTCGATGCCGAGTTGGACCAGCAACTCGCGCCAGAGGAAGGCGCGGGCGGCGATGTAGGGGATCGTCAGCAGGAAGACGACCCACCAAGTCCGCTTCAGGATGTCCCAGATCTGGCCGCCGCTCTTCGGCCCGGCCGCGATCACCGAGACGTAGCCGATCAGCCCGAGGGTGACGATGATGGGCACGATGACTTTGGGGTCGGCCCGTCGCCGCGCCCAGCCGCCGGCCCGCCGCAGGCGGCCCCGGCGGGGCGCGTCGCTGCCGGTCATGATTGCGGTTCCTCCACCTGTGCTGCGTTCGCGCCGGGCGCGCCCGAGGCGGCGCGCCCGGCCGGTTCGTCCGATGGCGCGTCGCTCGTCATGCGCGAGAACTGGGCGCGCAGGATGACGAGGAGCACCCCGCAGACGACTATTGTCATGCCTGTGGCGAGCGCGCGCAACCCCAGGATCACCACCGCGGCCTCGGGGCCGGGGATGCCGTAGGCCGTCAGCGCCGCCAGGCCGGTGAATTCGGTCAGCCCGATCTCGGTCGGGACCGGGATCAGGATGACGGAGAGGACCTCGAAGGCGTAGATCGCCACCGCCGCCAGCAGGCCGACGTGCAGGCCGAGCGCGCGGACGATGACGTAGAGGTCGACCACGTAGATGAACATGTAGGTCGCCGTCGGCGGCAGGCTCCGCGCGGTCTGCCAGGAGACGAGCTCGCCCCCGGCGTCGAGGAACTGCTCGATGAAGCGCGTGACGGTGCGGATCCACTCGGGCGCGCCCCGCGGCAGGTGGTGGATGCCGAAGCGGACCAGCAGCCAGGCCAGCAGCAGGAGGACCACCCAGGCCACCGCGACGCCGACCAGCGCCCAGCGGACCCAGGGGTCGCTGGGCCAGCCGAGGATAATGCCGATCGGGAAGGCGATCGCCGCCTCCAGCCCGAGCATCGCCGTCGAGGCCATCGTCGCCCGCGCGATGCGCTCCTGGCCGAAGTGTTCGAGCCGGGCCAGCAGGTAGTTCTGGACGTAGATCCCGCCCGGCAGGCTCTTGGTGATCTCGCCGCCGGCGAAGGAGACGAGCATCGGCCGCCAGGGCACCCGGATCCCGAGCTGCCGCAGCAGCGTGTGCCAGACGATCGCGCGCAGCGCCAGGTACGGCACCGTGAGGATCAGGACGATCCACCAGGTCGCGCGGAAGAGCTGCCAGAGTTGGTCGCCACTCTTCGGGGCGACGGCGATGCTGATGACGTAGGCGAGCAAGCCGACGCCGACGACCATCGGCACGATGATGCGGACGTGCCCGAATCCGCCCCGGCCCTTCTTCTTCTGCCGGCCCGCGCTCCGGTCGCCGCCCGGCGGCTGCCGGCCGCTGTCCCGGTCGCGCGGCTCAGTGTCGGTCATGCGCCACCAGCTCCCGGCACGAGGCGAACACGGTCTCGACGGTGGCGTCGCGGCGGCGGATCAGGCGGTGGGGCACCCCCATCGGGGCAGCCCAGTCGACCCCGCGCGGCAGCCACCAGGGCACGATCGCGAACGGCGTGGCGCAGGCGGCGGCGATGAACCAGAGTCCGCTCTCCCCCCCGACGAGCGCGGCCGCGCCCTCGATGACGCCGGCGACCTGGCGGATCGGCAGCCCCAGCAGCGGCCGCGTGCCGGGGATCGGCGCCTGGTCCGCGGCGGCGGCCGTGACCGGCTCGTACCCCGCCGTCCGCAAGAGGCTTGCCAGGCGGACCCAGTTGCCCTCGTCCCAGCCCTTGACGCGCCGCCAGGCCCGCCCCGCCAGCGGCAGGCGGTAGCGCCCGATGTGCGGCGCGAGGACGACGTAGGGTATCGGCAGCGTCGCGGCGGTCGCGCGGTCGGCGTCGCAGAGGCCGAGCACCGGCCGGTACGACGACAGGCGCCCGAGGTGGAGGAAGGTCGCGAGCCACTGGCCGCGCGGCAGGAACCAGAGGTCGCGATAATAGACCCAGGGCCAGTGGTGGCGCCAGTCGCGCAGCATCGCCCGCGCCAGCGGCAGCGGCCGGAGGTCGCGGACGACCTCGCCGCGCGCGCGGGCCGCCGCGCGGAGCCGGCCGGGGTCGCCGTAGCGGAGGTCGTCGAGCAGCGGGTTGTGCTCCAGGATGCGGCCGATCGGGCGGTCCGGGCAGCCGACCGCCAGGCGCGCCGGCCGGACCTGGCGCCGGTACTCGGCCAGCACCGCGGTCAGCCAGAGCAGGTCGCCCAGGTGGTAGTCCGCGCCGAGCAGGAAGAGGTGTGTGGCACGCTCCACGGCCGGCTCCCCCGCGGCACGGATTTTGCACGGTTTTTGACGCATTCCCGGTCGCCGGCGCCGCGGCCCGCGTGGTGGGCCACGCCGCGATGCCCTGGAGTATAGACTACTCGGCGTATATTGGGAGGGCGATCTTCTTGCTAGGGCGCGTCGCCCGCCGCCGTGGGACGGCGAGGACGGCCAGAGGGGCTCCGATGCTCAAGACACTGTTCCTCAACCCCCCGTCCTACGACGGGTTCGACGGCGGCGCCGGCTCGCGCTTCCAGGCGCGGCGCGAGATCCGCTCCTACTGGTATCCCACCTGGCTGGCCCTCCCCGCCGCGGCGGTGCCCGGCAGCCGCCTGGTCGACGCCCCGCCGCACCGCATCGGCACGGATGAGGCCCTGCGGATCGCGGAGGACTACGACCTGACGATCGTCCACACCAGCACGCCCTCCGTTCGCAACGATATCCGCTTCGTCGAGGCGCTCAAGGCGCGCAAGCCCGACGCGCTGGTCGGCTTCGTGGGCGCGCACGTCGCCGTGCTGCCGGAGGAGACGCTCGACGCCTGCCCGGCGGTCGACTTCGTGCTGCGCAAGGAGTTCGACTTCACCCCGCGCGAGATCGCCGAGGGCCGGCCGTTCGCGGAGATCGCCGGCATCAGCTATCGGGACCGCGCGACCGGCCAGATCGTCCACCGTCCCGAGCGCCCGCTGCTGATGAACATGGACGAGTTGCCGTTCGTGGTCGACGTCTACAAGCGCGACCTGACGATCGAGAACTACTACATCGGCTACCTGAAGCACCCCTACCTCTCGCTCTACACCGGCCGCGGCTGCGCCTCGCGCTGCTCCTTCTGCCTCTGGCCACAGACGATCGGCGGGCACAAGTACCGCGTGCGCAGCCCCGAGCACGTCTACGAGGAGATGAAGCGCGCCAAAGCACTCTTCCCGCAGGTCAAGGAGTTCTTCTTCGACGACGACACCTTCACCGACAACCGGCCGCGCGCGGTGGAGATCGCCCGCAAGCTCAAGCCGCTCGGCCTCACCTGGTCATGCAACGCCAAGGCCAACGTCGCCTACGACGTCCTCAAAGAGCTGCGCGACGGCGGGCTGCGCCTGCTGGTGGTCGGCTTCGAGTCGGGCAACCAGCAGATCCTCAACACGATCCACAAGGGCACGCGCATCGACCGCTCGCTGGAGTTCGTCAAGAACTGCAAGCGGCTCGGCATCAAGATCCACGGGACCTTCATCCTCGGCCTGCCGGGCGAGACGCGCGAGACGATCAAGGAGACGATCGCGTTCGCGCGCGCGGCCGACCCCTACACGATCCAGGTGTCGCTGGCCGCGCCCTACCCCGGCACCGAACTCTACGCGCAGGCGCAGGCCAACGGCTGGCTGAAGAAGGACACCCTGCTCGAGGGGCACGGCCTGCAGGACGCCACGCTGGAGTACCCCGGCCTGAGCAACGAGGAGATCTTCGAGTCGGTCGAGGAGTTCTACCGCCGCTTCTACCTGCGTCCCCGGCCGATCATCCGCATCATGGGCGAGATGGCCCGCGACCGCGACGAGTGTGTCCGCCGCCTGCGCGAGGGCTACGAGTTCATCCGCTTCTTCTCGACGCGCCACCAGACGGCGTAGACGGGAGTCGGGAGTCGGGAGTCGGAAGAGGCGGCTGCCGTAGCGCAACCGGTCAGTGCTCGTAAGCCGGTACTGCCGACTGCCGACTGCCGACTCCCGACTCCGTCAGTACCGCCAGCGCCGGCCGATGCCGGCGTGGGCCAGCGCCCAGCGCACCAGCATCGTGACCATCGCCAGGCGCAGCGGCAGGCGGCGCAGGCGGCGCGGCGAGGTGGCGATGCGGCTCTCGGTGACGTGGCAGAGCGGGATGCCGGCGCGCGAGAGGCGGCCCAAGAATTCGCTGTCCTCGGCCAGCCGCAGGCCCTCGTCGAAGCCGCCGTGGCCGGCGAAGAGGTCGCGCGCGCAGTAGAACATCTGCGCGTGGATGCGGAAGAGCCGCTTGCCGAACTCCATCAGCCCGAAGAAGCCCCGGTCGAGCAGGTCGGCCGAGTCGGCCACGACGGCGATGCCGCCGGCCGGGTAGCCGGCCGCCACCCGCGCGATCACCCGCGCGACGAGGTCGGGGGCCAGCCGGGAGTCGGCGTCGAGGAAGAGCAGGTAGCGCCCGCGCGCGGCGGCCGCGCCGCGGTTCTTGGCCCTGGCCAGGCCGGCGACCGGCTCGGCGACCAGGCGCACCGCCAGGCGGGGGTGCGCCGCGGCGAAGGCGCGCACGACCGCGGCGGTCCCGTCGGTCGAGCCGTTGTCCACGACGACGACTTCGAGCCAGCCCGCCGGCCAGCGCTGCGCGGCGACCGAGGCGAGCGCGCCGCCGACGTAGCGCTCCTCGTTCCGCGCCGGGATCACGACCGAGACGTCGGGCTCAACAGTCCAGCAGGTGTCCATACGTAACCGGTTCTCGCTCGCGGACGAGGCGGGCCAGGAGGCGGAGCGTCCGGCGATAGGCCGGCGCGCCCGGCACGCCCTGCGGATGCAGGAAGACCTTGACTCCCGGCGCGCGCGGCGTGGCCGACAGCAGCGCCGCGCCGACGAGCCCCATCAGGCGCTCCTGCCGCGGCCCCGCGCCCATGTAGCCCGCCCACGGCAGCCAGCGCCGCCGCCCGCGGCGCAGGTCGTCGAGCGCCGCCAGGCCGACGTAGTAGTCGAAGTCGAGGCCGCGCAGCGTCGCGGCGATGTCGGGCGGCGCGAGCCAGCTCGGCGCGCAGAAGCCGCGCGGGTCGAACCCGAGGTCGCGGAGTTCCCGCCGGCCATCCTCCAGCCGCGCGGCCAGCGCCGCGCGGTCGAGCGCCAGGAACTCGGCGGCATCCCCGGCGAAGAGGCGCGCCCGGCTCCGCGCCGCCCAGGGCCCGCGATACGGCCCGGCCGCGCGGTGGCTGTAGCCGTGCAGCACCACCTCGGAACCGGCGCACACCTCCGCGCACAGGAGTTCGACCAACTCCGACGCGCCGGCCAGCGGCCCGCCCACGGCCGCGTGCGGCACCACCTTCAGCACCCGCGGCCGCGCGCCGACGGCGTCCAGGTCCGCCAGCAGCCGGCGCAACTCTCGCGTGTACGCTGGCATGACGTCGTGGATCGAGACGATCAGCCGGCCACCCCGGCCCGTCATCCAGCCCTCCCCGTCCCCGTCGCCGTGCCCGGCCGGTGCCCGCGGGATGGCCGCGAATTCCCGGCCGCGAACGCGAAAAAGGGGTTGACGGCACCCCCCGCCTCGGGCGTATGATAGCGGCAATCGGCATGCCGCGGTATCTTCGGCGGTCGCGACCGCGCCGTCCCTCCCGGCTCTGCGCTGTCGCCTCCCGGCGCCCGGCCGCCGCCAGCCGCTCGCGGGGGAGTCCGATGGACCGCCCGATCGCCGCGCGCCCGCGCCCCGCCACAAGCACGACCCGTGCCCGCGCGCCCGGGATTTGTCCGCCGGCGGCCGCCGATTCCGCGTCCCCTGGCACAAATTATGCACATGATTCTGCGCACGATCGGCGCGCCGGCGGGGGCGGACGGGCCGCCCGGCGGCCGGCCCCGACCGGCAATCCCGCGATGACCGAACAGGGGGCGGCGGACGCCCCGGCGCTGACCTAGGGTGCTGTCCGCTCACCCGGCGGGCGAACCCCGCGCCGGCGGCGAACGCGACAGGAGGAGGGCGCATGGATCCAGGGACCGCCCGGGGCGGGCAGGCCGTGACGACGGGCGATGGGGTGACGGTCGCGCGCAAGGCCGACCACATCCGCATCAACGTCGAGGAGGACGTCGCCGCCAAGGGCGTCGCCGCCGGCTTCGACGCCTACCGCTTCGTTCACCTGGCGCTGCCGGAACTGGACTTCGCCGCGGTCGACCCGGCCAGCGCGCTCTTCGGCCGCCGCATCGGCGCGCCGATCCTGATCTCCTGCATGACCGGCGGCACCGCCGAGGCCGGGCGGATCAACCGCACCCTCGCCGCGGTCGCCCAGGAATACGCGCTGCCGATGGGGCTCGGCTCCGGCCGGGTGCTGCTCGAACACCCGGAGGCCCTGCCCAGTTTCGAGGTGCGGCCGGTCGCGCCGGACGTCCCGCTCCTGTGCAACCTCGGCGCGGTGCAGCTCAACCGCGGCGTCGGCGTGGCCGAGTGCCGCCGGCTGGTCGCCGCGCTCGGGGCCGACGCCCTCGTCCTCCACTTCAACCCCTTGCAGGAAGCCTTGCAGCCGGAGGGCGACACCTGCTTCGCCGGCCTGCTGCCGCGCATCCGTGCCCTCTGCCGCGAGTTGGAGGTCCCGGTCGTCGCCAAGGAGGTCGGCTGGGGCCTGGCGCCCGACGTCGTCCGCGCGCTCCTCGACGCCGGCGTCGCAGCGGTGGACGTGGCGGGCGCGGGCGGTACCTCCTGGAGCGAGGTCGAGCGGCACCGGATGGCCGAGCCCTGGCGCGCCCGGGTCGCCGCGGCCTTCGCCGGCTGGGGCCTGCCGACGGCCGAGGCGCTGCGCGCGGCGCGGCGGGTCGCCCCGCACGCGACGATCTTCGCCAGCGGCGGCGTCCGCGACGGCCTCGACGTGGCGAAGGCGGTCGCGCTCGGCGCCGACCTGGTCGGCCTCGCCGGTCCCTTCCTGCGCGCGGCGGCCGCGGGGCGGGAGCGGGCGGCGGAGTTGGCGCGCGAATTGATCGAGACGCTGCGCGTCGCGATGTTCTGCACCGGCGCGGCCACCGTCGCGGACCTCCGGGGGACGCCGCGCCTGATCCGCCGCGACGAGGAGGCGCCGCTGCGCTACCGGGAGCGTCCCGCCGCGGCGGGCAACGGGCGGTACGGCGCCGACGGCGCCGGCGAGGTGGGCGCGTGAACACCGTCACGGACCTCCAGCTCGGCGACGCCTGCTGCGCCTACCTGACGCGGCGCCACTACGAGAATTTCCTGGTCTCGTCGTTCCTGGCGCCGCCCGCGGTGCGGCCGCACCTGCGCCGGATCTACGCCTATTGCCGCATCACCGACGACCTCGGGGACGAGAGCGGCGCGCAGGCGGAGGCGCGGCTGGCGCTCTGGCGCGCGGACCTGGAGCGCTGCTTCGGCGGCGACGTGCCGCCGCTGCACCCCGCGCTCGCCGCGCTGACCGAGACGATCCGCGCCTGCGACCTGCCGCGCGAGCCCTTCTTCGACCTGATCGCGGCCAACCTGCAGGACCAGCGCGTCACGGAGTATCACACCTGGGAGGAGTTGCGCGGCTACTGCCGGCTGTCGGCCGCGCCGGTCGGCCGGCTCGTCCTCCGCGTCAGCGGCGTCGTCTCGCCGCCGCTCGACGCGCTCGCCGATGAAGTCTGCATCGGCCTGCAACTGGCGAATTTCGCGCAGGATGTCGGCGTGGACCGGGCGAAGGGGCGCTGCTACCTGCTCCAGCCGGAGGTGGCGGCGCTCGGCGTCGCCGGGGCGGTCGAGGCGCTCTGCGCGCGGGCGGCGGACCTGCTGGCGTCGGGCCGGCGCCTGGAGGCGGCGGTGGCGGGCCGCCTGCGCCTGCAATTGGCGCTCTACCGCCTCGGGGGCGAGGCGATCCTGCGGGCCATCGCGGCCTGCGACTACCGCACCGACCGGCAGCGGCCGCACGTCGCGCTGCCGGTCAAGCTGCGCCTGCTCGCCACGGCGCAGCGGCAGACGTTCGGGAGGTCCAGCCATGGTAACACTGTACGACCAGCCTGAGGAATTCAGCGTCCCGCTCCCGCTGGAGGACGCGGAGCGCTACTGTGCCGAGATGGCCCGCCGCGAGGCCAAGAATTTCTACTGGGGCTTCATCGCCCTGCCGCGGCCGAAGCGCATGGCGATCTACGCGCTCTACGACTTCGCGCGCCAGGTCGACGACGAGGCCGACCGCCCGCAGCGCGAGCGCAGCCTGGCGCGCCTCGCCCAGCACCGCGAGCGCCTGGCCGATTGCCTGGCCGGCGACTACCGCGACCCGGTGATGCAGATGCTCGGGCACGCTGTCGCCCGCTACGGCATCCCCGCGGCCGAACTGGAGCAGGTCATCGACGGCGTCGAGATGGACCTGCGCCGCGACCGCTACCAGTCCTGGGAGGAGTTGCACGGCTACTGCGGCCTGGTGGCGTCGTCGGTCGGGCGGATGTGCGTGCGCATCTTCGGCTTCAGCGATCCGCGCGCGCTCGGCTACGCCGACGATCTCGGCCGGGCGATGCAGCTCACCAACATCCTGCGCGACATGCGCGAGGACTTCACCCAGTTCGGCCGCGTCTACCTGCCGCTGGACGACCTGGCGCGCTTCGGCATCGCCGAGGAAGCGCTCGTCGCCTGCTTCCACGACGACGCCCCCCCCGGCGCCCACCCGGGCCCCGGCTGGGACCGCTTCGTCCACTACCAGGCGGCGCGCGCCCGCGGCCTGTTCGCCACCGGCCTGCGCGTGGCCGACGCGATCCCGACGACCTCGGCGGCCTGCGTCTACACGATGGCCGGCATCTACCGCCGCATCCTCGACCAGATCGAGCGCGCCCCCTGCCTGCCGCTCGGCCGGCGGGTGTCGCTCTCCGGCAAGGCCAAGCTCAGCGTGATGGTCCGGTCGTGGCTGCAGGCCGTGTAGCGGTGGTCGGCGCCGGGCTGGCGGGGCTCAGCGCGGCGGTCGCGCTGCGCCGCCGGGGCCACG